>NZ_JAUBVD010000113.1:0-7440 GCF_036705675.1 Microcoleus sp. AT8-A3 | reverse complement strand
TAAGAATTGTTTTATAAAAAACAAATCATGCACAAATATGATTTTCTGTCAACTTAATTTAGATGCGTTTACCCTGGTTCGGCCACGGGCATCTCAATGAAAGCACCCAAGCTAGAAATTTGAGGCAGGAGTCAGGAGGCAGGAGTCAGGAGGAAAGAGGAAGAAGGAAGGAGCCAGAAGAAGTGTTTTTACAAATATGAGATGCTCCCGTTCGGCCACGAGCAATTACGGGATGTAACTGAGATATTGCACCATTGTAAGTAACAGGCTGGACGGCCTGTTCCACAAGAGATGAATTTTATTGTGGAACAGGCCGTCCAGCCTGTTCCTAAAAGGCTAATTGAGAATGGTGCAACATATGAAATGTAACGGAGGTGGGGAAGAGGGCAAAGGATTTAACAGATTTAACCGAGGTGTGGAAGAGGGAAGAGGGAATATGAAACAAGGAAATTATTTATAGGGAGTAAGGTGCGCCGAAGAGCACCCTACATATTATAGATTTTGGTGCCAATCTTGTGAGTATTTAACAATTAGCAGTTAGCAATTCGCCGTTGCTAATTTCTAATTCGAGATTCTCTTCGAGAAGCTGATTTTCAAGTACCATGGTGGTGCTAGCGTTTTGCTGAAAACCGATGCGCTCGTAGAAGCTTTGCTTGTAAGTTGTCATCAGGTAAACTCGCTCTACTCGGCACATCCGAGGGTGACTCAAGACGGTTTGCACTAATTTGCGGCCGAGTCCTGCACCTTGGTAATCCGGGTGAATGGCGACATCCCAGATGGTGGCTCGATAGATGCCATCTGAGGTGGCTCTGGCAAAGCCGATCGCCCGTGAGCCGTCCCACACTGTAACAACTGGTTCGCTGTTGGCGATCGCAATTTCCCAATCTTCTATCTTGCGTTCCCTCGCCCAAAAGGCGGCGGCTTTAAATAGTTCTTGGATCTGTACGATGTCGGCGCGATCGCGACCTATACAAAATTGAATGTGACTGGAATCCCTAGTCGTTGATGTCATGCTCAATCTGCCTTGAAGTTGTATCTCAACTGTGTTACTTTTACTGTTTTACACGAGTGAAAGTTAATTTTGCTTGGGAACGATCAATGGTTGAATTCCCCATTTACAAAACTATTTTTATTCATACATATTTTCTAACTAATTTCGGTGATCGTTAATACTTTTTGGGGTAAATTTTGAAAAAAAGTCTTTGACTCAAAATTCCCAACTTAGAACTCATACCATTTGATATTTGAGATTAGAGATTTTAGATGGGAATGACTGATTTTTAAGGGGTTGGGAGTTTGTCTACAGAGAAACCGGGTTTTTTCATAGCAATACTTCGTTACAACAGAAATGTTGTACCATTGTCAATAAGCTTTTTATGAACAGGCTTTCCGGCCTGTTCCACAAGAAAATTCACTCTTTGTGGAACAGGCCGGAAAGCCTGTTCTTGAGAATGGTACAATATCTCAGTTACAGCCCAGTGAAACGGTAAAAACCCGGTTTCGAGGCGTCGTTTATAGGTAAGCGATAGCTTGTGTCTTGCCTAATTGCTCAAAAATCATCTATCGAGAGAGGTGTTGACTCCACAAGAACACCCGAAGATTGTGCTGTGGAGTCAATTCTTTAATCTCTAATCTCAAATCAAATGAATCAGTTTTGCAGCCAGCGGGCGGCGTCTTTGGCGTGATAAGTCAAAATCAAATCACAACCAGCACGCTTGAATCCTGTCAAAGTTTCCATCACTACTCTTTCTTCATCTATCCAACCGTTGAGGGCGGCGGCTTTCACCATCGCATATTCCCCAGAAACGTTGTAAGCAGCAACTGGCAGGTTAGTTGCTTCCTTCACGCGCCAGATGATGTCCATGTAAGCTAAAGCGGGTTTAACCATGAGCATATCTGCGCCTTCGGCAATGTCGAGAGCAATTTCTTTAAGAGCTTCGCGGCCGTTTCCGGGGTCCATTTGATAGGTGCGCCGATCGCCAAATTGCGGGGCAGACTCTGCTGCATCTCGGAATGGGCCATAATAAGCTGAGGCGTATTTTGCCGCGTAAGACATGATGGGAATATCTTCAAATCCAGCGGAGTCCAATCCTTCGCGAATTGCTCCGACAAAACCGTCCATCATTCCCGAAGGGGCAATAATATCTGCACCGGCTTTAGCTTGAGCAACAGCGGTTTTCTTCAGCAATTCTAGTGTGGGATCGTTCAATACGCGACCGCTTAAATCTCCGACTTCCAAATAGCCACAGTGACCGTGAGTGGTATATTCGCACAGACAAGTATCGACCATGACGATTAAATCTGGTACGGCTTTTTTAACTGCTTCCGTCGCTTTTTGGACGATGCCGCAGTCGTGCCAAGCACCTGTCGCGTCGGTATCTTTGTCTGCGGGAATGCCGAATAAAATAATAGCCGGAATGCCGAGGTCGTAGACTTCTTTTGCTTCTTCTACTATTTTGTCTACCGATAGCTGGAAAACTCCGGGCATCGATGTGACTTCTTTAGCAAAAGCTTCCCCCGGTACGGCAAATAGGGGGTAAATTAAATCGCTGGTTGTCAAGATATTTTCGCGCACCATCCGGCGGAGTTGGGGATGGTTGCGGAGGCGGCGGGGGCGGTGAGTTGGAAACATAATGTTTTTTTTACGGTAGATAAAGCCCTGTTTTCTAGGACTCGTGGCGCTTCTTTAAAAGTCTAGAGCTTATTGTTGGCCGATCGCCCTTTACATAAGTAAACTTCTGTAAAACCCGCGATGTCCTTTGTTCGCAGTCAGGAATGCCAGTCCTTTCTAGCTTTTCTCGTTTGCAGACTCAGGCCTAACTGTGGTTGGATCGGTTGGTACGGATATCTCGCTGGCTTCATACCTATAACCAGGCTGCCCATTCGCGAGGATAGACTGTAAATTATAAATGTATCGAATAGTAACGGTCTTATGTACAAGCAACTAATTTCAAAGATGAAACCGCTTTTGAAATCACTATTTGCGATCGGTCTGGTACTGACGCTAGCCCTCGGTAACGCTGATGGAGCTCTGGCTGCCCGCAGCGGAGGACGCATCGGGGGCGGATCTTTTAGTGCTCCGGCGCGCAGTTACTCGTCTCCTAGTCGCACTTACGCGCCGTCGGGAGGGGGCTACTATCCGGGTGGTGGCTTTGGAGGTGGCTTTGGTTTCCCGTTCTTGCTGCCGTTTTTTGGCTTTGGGGGCGGGTTTGGCGGCCTGTTCTCGATTTTGATTTTTATTTCGATCGCTAATTTCCTCGTCCAAAGCTTCCGCCGCGCCGGGGGCGGAACTGACGAACTCGGCAACAGCGCCGCCACTACCACCGTATCTGTCGCCCGCTTGCAAGTTGGTTTGCTAGCAGAGGCCCGCGGTTTGCAAGCTGAACTCGACGCCCTCGCGCAAAAAGCGGATACCGATACAGCAGCCGGTCGCGCTCAAGTGCTGCAAGAATCTACTCTGGCGCTGTTGCGGCATCCTGAATACTGGGTTTACGCGGGCGCTGAATCTGTGCAAACTCGCTTGGAAGCAGCCGAAGCTAAGTTTAATCAATTTTCTTTGGCAGAACGCAGTAAATTTACTGAAGAAACGCTCTCGAATTATAACAATCAGCTCCGCCAAGCAGGGAGCAGCAATATCCTGCCAGGTTTGCAGGAAAATGGGGCGCTGGTTGCTTCTGATTTGAATTCAGAGCCTGGGGAATTTATTGTGGTGACGGTGATTGTCGGTACTCAAGGTAAATTGCAATTGCCAGCAGTGAAAAACTCTGAAGATTTGCGCCAAGCTTTGCGCCAGATTGGGGGAGTATCGAGCGAGCAGTTGCTGGCGGTTGAGGTGCTGTGGACTCCTCAAGCCAACGGGGACACTCTGACTGCTGACGATATGTTGGCCGGCTATCCTGATTTGCGATCGATTTAGTGAGCAAGACTGGGCGCGGAGCATTGTCTGCCGCGCCCCATCCCGCAGCAAAGCTGGGCGGGTGAACCCAATTGCTTTTGAGACGCGAATTTCGCGGGAGGTTAGGGAGGTCGATCGAATTAAAAAAGATTGTTTAACAAATGCTAGTATTGAGAGATCATGCTTGAGCATGATTTATCTGCTATTGGCAAAGCCTGCCCGATAGGGGTTTTGCGAGGAAGTTAGGCAGGATAAAAAAAACTCTATTGAGCGAGGACTGCTTCGGAAGAAGTTGCGATCGCACGCCATCTAAATTTTATATAAAGAAGAAGCGATCGAGAGCTAAAACTTATGGCCGACAGCAGCAGAAAAAAAGCACTTTTTATTTTGAGCCAGTTAAATAATGACGATATCAACTGGATCGTTCAAAAAGGCAAAAAGGAAGTTCTAGATCCGGGGGGGATTTTGATCCATGAAGGGAGGCAGATAGATGCGCTCTACATTGTTTTGAAGGGGAGTTTGAGCGTTTTAATCGAGGCTGAGCGGACTAGAGAACTCGCTAAAATAGCCAGCGGAGAACTGGTGGGAGAAGTCTCTTTCATTGACGCTCGCCCTCCTTTAGCAACGGTAAAGGCAATAGAAGAAACTCACTTGCTGGCAATTCCTAGGCGGCAGTTAGTCATCAAACTTCAAAACGATATGGGCTTTGCTTCCCGGTTTTATTATGGAATTTCACTGTGTCTGGCAGACAGGATGCGCGGTACGATCCGACATATAGAATATGGTCGCAATATTGAATTAGATCAACCAGAATTTGAACGCGAGGATATCAATCCTAACGTTCTGGAAAATTTGGCGCTAGCTGAGGCTAAGTTTAATTGGCTGAGGGAAAATGTTAAAGCTTGAGGAATTTTAAGGGGTTTTTGCGCTGGGTGTGAAAACTGGCCGATTGAGAGGGTAATTGAGAGATGTACGATGTAACTCACATCTTGCACCATTCTGAAGAACAGGCAAGATGCCTGTTCCACAAAAAATGAGTTTTCTTGTGGGGAGTAGGGGTTGGGCATCCTGCCCGCCCAAAAAAGGATTATTGAGATTGGTGCAAGATGTAAGATGTAACATCTCAACTCAAAAAACAGATGTGGAAAACAAAATAGGGGCGGGTTTTACCGGAAATATCGATCGATAATTGCCGGAACTATAAAAACCCGCCTCTGTGCTTTGCAGTAGTTGCAACCTCGCGCGCTGAAACGCAACTACCAACCACACAATCTAGATAATGCCCGGCCCTTTGCCACGGGTGTCTGCATCCATTGTCAGTTTTCCTTCCTCGCCTTTTTTATCTTTGATTTCTGCGAGAATTCGAGCGCGTTCTGCGGCTTCGGCTTCTTCTTTTGCTCTCAAATCGCCCGGTTCGTTGATGTACATTTCCGGTTCGATCGCGTAATTGTTAACTAGACCTTCTTTGTCTACTGTATAACCATCTGTAGTGTGAATGCTTTCGTCATCGGTTTGGTCATCAGTTTTTGCACTTTTCTGCTTCGCTTCGGTGGTTGTGTGCATGAAGTTAGCGCCTTCCCGTTCTTGCCGCGCTGCTGTCTCCGCAGGAGTAATGCCCCTGTCGTAGTGGGGGGCTTCCATATTGGCTTCGATTTGTTCGTCGGCCGGTGTTGATTTGCTAACTTCTTCTTTGGGGGGTATTGGTTGGCGATTAGTCATGATTTATTCCTGAGTTATCTTTTCAAAAAAGGTCTTTGGCTTATGTTTAAATATTAATCCCAAGCTAGCTCATTCACAAACTATCTTTGGTTATAGTTTGCGAAAAATTGCTGTTAGGGAAAATACCTTTATTGCATCTTCCTGAAGACTGACTAAATTGTGTTTTTATTAAAACTTTAACTATCTGCAACTATTTGGCATCTATCTAAAGATAGGGAATTTTCAATTGGGCATCGGGCATCGGGCATTGGTAACTAATGACAACAGTCAACAGACAACTGTCAACTGTCAACTATCAACTATCAACAGACTTTACGATTCTTTAAAGAAGCGGATGATTTCGCGGACGTGGTTGAGAAATTGTCCGTCATCGGTGAGTTGGGCGATCGCACTTTCTGCATCTCTTCTCAGTTTAGTGTGCTCTGCCTGATTTGTCGCTTGCAAAGATTGTAGAGATGCGGATACAGTAGTTAGTTCTCTTCTGATAGCTTCCCGTTCCCGATTTTGGACAGCCACCCACGAATTCGGATTGTCGGAACTTAATTGATCGGTCAAGTCTCTAACTGTAGATTCTAATTGTGCAAAGCGGCTGCGGAGTTCGACAATATCTTCGCGGGGGTGCAAAAATTGGCGGCGGATACTTGTCAGCCGCTGGGCTAAATACTGATAACCTCGGATAGCTGGACGCAGTACAGTTAACAGCAGTGCAGCAGCGGAACTGAGATAGCCAATAGCACTAATTCCGGCGGCGGCTAGGGCGTAAAGTGCGATCGCGCTAAACAGGTGAAGTGCGATCGCCACCAAGAGCGATCGGCTAACTAATACAGTAACGTATTGGAGTTGTTCCCGATCGACAGCAATGTTTTTTTTAGTCGATTCTGCGGCTTGCGCTAAAACTTCTTTAGCTTCAAAATGGATATTCCAGGGAACTGTAACTATCAGCAACAGCCATTCAAAAATAGCAATGGCAATTACCCAATCAATAAAACTGCCGGCGGAGACGTGCAGCCATTGCAGAATGGCAAAAACTAGCAGCAAAAATATGCCTGTGGCGGCACCAAAACCTGCGAAAGTGTAATACATAGCGATCGCCTTGGTAGAATGTTGTTTTGATTGTGGGTAGGTGGTTTAGGTATGGAGGAATAAACTGTGACAGTTAAGTGAGCGTCCTATTAATCCCGGTTCATTAGTTATGAGTAACAATGCAGGGCAAGAGTGGCGAAAAACCTGTTTTTTCCCACAAATACTTGCTCTACCTCAATCGTGGAATGTTGTTTTGATTGTGGGTATGTTGTTTAGGTGTGGAGGAATAAGCTGTGACAGTTAAGAAATCGTCCTATTGAACCCAGTTTATTAGTGATTAGTAATACTCTGGGACACAAGGGTTTCCAAACGCCTGGTTTGTTCCAAGAACATACACGGGATTGAACCAATCCATAATAGTTAAAGGAAACGGTTTGTTGGTTTGGGAGCGATTAAAAGGGCGGGTTTTTGAGATTGTCAATTATTGGCAGATATTGTTCGTGAACCCGCCCCTACGGTATTAGGGATAATCGATCGGACATGATATAAGTCCTCAATAATTACTCATTGGCCATTAAGTAGAGCGACACAAACAAACTTGAAAATGTAACAAAATGTAAACAAATCACAACCTTTGGGATTGCTTCATTTCACTGGCAATGACATACTTATGTTTTTCGCAGTTCATCTAGTTAGGATCGCGAATTAAATAACTTACAATTTTAGTTGTTATTGTGGGATGGGCGTCCCGCCCGTCATGAGTGGACGGGCGGGACGCCCATCCCACTTTCAAGAGTGGAAGT
>NZ_JAUBVD010000136.1:0-1699 GCF_036705675.1 Microcoleus sp. AT8-A3 | reverse complement strand
TAAGAATTGTTTTATAAAAAACAAATCATGCACAAATATGATTTTCTGTCAACTTAATTTAGATGCGTTTACCCTGGGCGTATTGTCGATCGCCCACCATTTAGAAATAGACGAGATCCCCTAATCTAAAAAAGTACGAGATCCCCTAATCTAGAAAAGTGCGAGATCCCGCAATCTAAAAAAGTACGATCGCCGATAATTGAGAAAAGTACGATCGCCCACCCGGTCGATCGCGCGGTGGATAAACAAGGACGAGATCCCGTTAATTCGATCGCCCGCAGAATCAATGGCCGATCGCCGGAAACAGAAAAATTACCTAAAAACGGGCGATCGACTCAAAGGAAGTTGTGCCCGGTGTGCGATCGCCCGACTCAGCTCAAACTATCGATAATAATTCGAGCGCACAAAATGACTAGCCCGCCCCGGTCGATCGACTCAGAGGAAATTGTACGGGCGATGTGCGATCGTCCGAGGGGTGTAAAACTATCAACAATCATTCGATCGCACAAAACAACTAGCTTGTAAAGTTGATCGACTCAAAGGAAATTGTACCCGGTGTGCGATCGCCCGGAGGGTGTAAAGCTATAGATAATCATTCGAGCGAACAAAACTAATCGCCCGCCACGTCGATTATTTGAGCTTGTCATATTATCCCTCTTTTAGTGGGACAATCGTCTCCGCTACAGCTCTTAATATTGAGGCGAGGCGATCGAAATCAACATATGTGGGGATATGTTCTTCGGATATAACTTTTTGCAGGCTTTTCCAATCATCTATCAGTGAACCTACATCTAGACTAACATCAGTTTCAAAGTTTGTCCATTCATCAGACGAAACTATCCAATAGTAATCTATATCATTAATATCTAATGATATAATGCCCTCTTGTTCCATTTTATTCATGAGTTTATCAAACAATATCCGTAGTTCACCAACCGTCACATTCATCGATTTATCCTCTCTATCTGCGATTAAGTTCTTGTTCTATTTTGATTAACTCATCTCTTTGCTTCTTGATTTGTTTTTGAAGTGCATTAATACGCCCCTGTATAATTTGTTCCCTTATTTGTGGATTTGGTGCGTTTTTAAGCCTGCCATCGTTATCATAAGCATCGGGATTTGCTATGTAGTCATTGAGCTTTTTCTCGTGTTCTTGGATTAGGTCTTGATAGGAGTTTCGGGCTTTCTCCAATTGAGGTGTTGTCATCTTTTGGTAAAGTTGACTCCCTGTACCGCCTGTTCCTTGAGAATATAATACTCCAAGTTCCTGAACTATATTTCTTAGACCAGCCGCCAACGTAGTTGTTCCGTGTAGTCCCAAAGCTACACCTCCTACTATGGCGGGAGCACCTCCGATGCAAGTGAATCCTGCTATACATAAAAATCCACCTCCCGTGGCAGCACCACCGCCTGCTATGATTTCCAAAATTCCTGTGACAATTGCTGCCCCATCTCCTAACCGTTGTCCCCACCAAAAATAATTGTAGTCGGGAAGCCCTTTAAGCCCTCGTTCCACATCTTGTTCTTGTCCATCCCAGTAAGGGTTGAAGACCTGGAATAACCATTTAGTTGAATCTCCGATATTACGTAGATACTGATATACTGCGCCAGCAACAAACATCCCAAGAGGTCTAAAAAAATTCAACAATTGTTGAATAACTTCTGCCAGTGCAGAACGTTTGTTTTCAGGTAATTTTCC
>NZ_JAUBVD010000013.1:0-141435 GCF_036705675.1 Microcoleus sp. AT8-A3 | reverse complement strand
GGGTCATTTTTTAACGTTATATGCTTGCTATGTAAGCATTATAACCTATTTTTATCGTATTTTATGTTTAAGTCCCGTTATATGAGTTGCCGAGGCGATCGCATTTATTTCAACACTTGCTACTGGTCGAAAACCTGCTTGCAATAAACCTTGGGTCATGCCGCCCGCGCCGCAAAAAATATCGACAAATGTATAGTCTGATTTGGACAGTGACTGAGATTCAATATCAATGAATATCTTGTAGGGGTCGCAGTCATTTGCTTCCAGTTCGCGTTGGATGCGTTCGTAACGCCCTAATTTTGCTTTCTTTTGCTTTTTGGCAGGAATTGGTTCTGACTCATTTGAGAACAAAGACAATTGTATTGCTTCCATTTTATATTTGTTTACTGCGTTCTATCTGATGTTGCCCACTTGGGCTAGGGTGTAGGGTTCGATCGCGCTTGGAGTCGGAGAGTGCGATCGTCCTATTGTACATCTGCGCGGGGATGCAAGACTCAGAAACCCTGTTTCTGAAAGCAACCAGGTTTTTGTAGTTTGGGCGCTCCGCTACAATATGCTAAACCTCGTTAGCTGGCATTCTTCTCTATTCGCCAATAAATGGTTCCAAATAAATAGCCATTAATATTTTGGCTTGACTTCGCCCTTGAGTGCATTTACTCAAAAAGTATTGCGGTTTTCAGGGTTATTCGCTACAATAGCCAACCTGTCAAGTAAAAAAATCCCATCAACAAGACAGACATTTCCCACATCCGCTTATGACCATTGCCTATACTCCACCTTGGCTGCTCAACAACGGCCTGTTAATGACGTTGTACACCGCATTAAGGGCTAGTCGCCGCTGGGAAAAGACGATCGCTTACCCAGAGCCCCCTTACCGAGAACACATCTTTACTGGTGCCTGTGGAGTCCCGATTTTCGGCTGGGTTGCCATCCCCGAAAATCCCCGATATACCATTGTCGGCACTTACGGCATTACTGGCGATCTGGATAATCAATGGTATCTGAAGCTACTAGGCCGTAAAGCCTATGCCCAAGGCTGTGCATTGGTGTTATTTGACTGGCGAGCTCACGGCAAAACTGCCCAACTCTCTCCCACCCTGACTTCTGATGGTCTATACGAAGGTGAAGATTTCGTTCGGATTGCTGCCGCTGCTAAAGAAATGGGATGTCCCGCCCCTTTTTGGTTCACTGGTTATTCTCTGGGGGGACAATTAGCCTTGTGGGCCGTAAAATCAGCTCAGACGATCGCAGATTGGGGGCCTGACTTAGGGCTCGAAGAGTCAGAACTAGCAGGCGCGGCGGTGATTTGCCCCAGCTTGGACTCGAACCGTTCTCTGTCTTATCTAGTTAAAGATGAGTGGGGGAAATTTTTAGAAAAAGCGATCGCGCGACAGTTAAAAAAACTAGCAAAAAACATCGCCGCATCGCATCCAGGGGCGATCGATCCTGCCGCTATTGAACGCGCCAACAGCATTTGGGGCTTTGACCATGAACTGGTAATTGGCCCGTTAGGTTTCTCCTCTGTGGAAGAATACTATGAGGCTAGCAGCGCTCTACACATTTTGCCTCACCTCAAAAAACCCACTTACATCCTTTATGCAGCAGACGATCCGATGTTTGATCCGGTGCTTGTCTCTGAGTTGCAAGCCATTGGCGCGAACAATTCTGCCTTAGAATTAGTGGTGACAGCCTACGGCGGTCATGTTGGGCATATCAGTAGTAAACGCTGTCAGCATCAATTTGGTGATAGCGATCGGTGGTGGGCCTGGAATCGGATTTTACAGTGGTTCGATGCCTTGAGTGTTGATTGAGATTATCAAATAAAACCTGAACACTCCTCGGCAATAGTTGCGGGAGGAAAGGATTAGGGGGTTTTTGGCCGTTGCTGTCGGTTTTAAGGAAATATTCTGGTAAAAAACCCGGTTTCTGAGTACCCGCGCCTCAAACCAAAGAAACCGGGTTTTTGGCCGTTGCTGTCGGTTTTAAGGAAATATTCTGGTAAAAAACCCGGTTTCTGAGTACCCGCGCCTCAAACCAAAGAAACCGGGTTTTTGGCCGTTGCGATCGGTTTTAACGCCGTATTCTCGTCCCAAACCCGGTTGCTGAGTACCCGCGCCTCGATTTTCAGCTTTTAGAGAGAGGTAAAAACTCGCCCGATCGCTACACTATTAACTAGGAACTCAGCAATTTTGGAGAAGAGGTGAATTGAAATTCGTTTCCGACCCGCAAATAAAAGTCAAAATCCGCAAAATGAACGAGCGGGTGCGGTGGCAAGAACAGTCGATCGTCCATCGGGGAATCGACCAAACTCGGATGGTTTTGGAATCTCCAACCACCGACTCTCCAGAGTTTTCGTTTTTAGTTGTAGGCGACAGCGGCACGGGCAATCACCGCGGCTACAATCCCCAGCGACAGATTGCCGAACAGATGGTCTCCGAGCGCGAAACTTGCCGTTTCGTCCTCCACACCGGCGATGTAGTTTATCTCGTCGGTTCCAGCGAATATTACTTGCAAAACTTTATTCGCCCCTACCGAGAATTTATAGTCGGCGGCGAGGAGCCATCTCGGATTGCCTACGATCGCATGGTGTTTAACTTTCCGTTTTTGCCCGTACCGGGAAACCACGACTATTACGACTTGCCGATAGTCTACGGCCTTCTGTCGGCGACAGCTTTGCCGCTGCGCCGGCTGTTGGGTTCCAAGTTGGATCTCGATGTCGGCTGGCACGGTTCCGATCGCGGAAACACCTACGCCAAAGCCTTTCTCGACTACCTGCAAGCTCACAAAATGCCGGGAGAACTCGATCGCCACCTAGACGCCCACTACACCGCCAGCACCAGCACAGGCCGCTGCCTCCGCTACCAACCCGGACGCTTTACCCGCTTACCCAACCGCTACTACACCTTCTGCAGTGGCGGCATCGACTTCTTCGCCCTTGACTCCAACACTTTCAACGAACCATTACCGATCCCGAAAACCAAACAGGGCGACATTCGCCGCCAGAATTTGGAACTCGATCGTCAGAAGTTGGAACAAGAAAAATTGGCAATGATCGAAATCTGCGATCGGCTAAACCCCGAAATTCCCGAGGAAGCCGAACAGCTAGACGACTTGGGCGCCAAGTTAGAGCAAGTTGACGAAATCCTGATGGATATTGACAAACAACTGTCGTCGCACAAAACAGCAGCCACAGACGTTGAACAGCTCGAATGGCTGAAAAAAAGGCTGATTGACTCTTGGCGGGATTCCGAGGTGCGGGGGCGGGTAATTTACCTGCACCATCCCCCCTACGTAACCGAGGCGACAAAGTGGAATCAAGCTCAAACTTTGGCGGTTCGGTTGCGATTGCGCGAGGTACTCGACGCGGTGGCCGATGCTGTTGGGGACGCGGCGCAGGGGCGTCCGCTAGTAGATTTGGTGCTGACGGGCCACGCTCACTGTTTGGAATACCTGCGGACTGGGGATACTGGACACGGCGACTCTGGGATTAATTGGATTGTCTGCGGGGGAAGCGGCCACAGTCTCCGCCGCCAGCGCCCGGAAGGGCCGATGTTGGAGGAAGCATTGAGTCCTGAAGCTTATCGGTTGGCGCGGCAGTCTGGTTCCGAAACAGCCAGCCGGCGGGTAGCGGAGTCTTTGCTATTTGTCGGCCGCAGCGGTCAAGGTTCCCACAAACGTCGTCCTTATTCGTGTTTGCGGATTGATGTTCTCGATGGGTGTCCCCCCAAATTCCGCATCCGACCTATTGTTGTCGAACGATTTGAGGGGAAATGGCAGGATATCTCGATCGAACCTTTTGTGATTTAGCATCAGTCATTCAATTGGATTGTGGGGAGTAGGGGTTGGGCACGCGAGCCCGCCCAAACAGGCACTCCGGCCTGTTCCACAAAAATTCAATTTGATTGTGGGTTGGGCACGCGAGCCCGCCCAAACAGGCACTCCGGCCTGTTCCAGAAAACCAACATCACTTAATTCAGGACAAAAATTCAATGATTGCTAACTTAACCGCCACCGGCTGGGAAATTATTTACCACCGCGCCCATGCTTTGCTCGCCGCCCAACTTGGCGGACAGTGGAAGCGCTCGAAATCTCCGCTTCGGTTGTACGAAACCATAGCCGCGATTTCGCATCACGATGATTTGGAGAAAGAGTGGGAAGAAAATATTTTAACTGAAGCGGGCGCGCCCTTTGATTTTACTTTGCAGACGGAAACTTCTCTGCCTAAAATTAAAGCCATGACGCAGAATTCCCTATATCGCGGTAGGTGGGTAGCCATGCTGATTTCTATGCACATGAGTTATCTCAACGAAGGAAAGCGGGGAGAGTCCAAGGAACTCGACGAATTTTTGGACGAACAACTGGAAAATCAAAAAAAATGGCAAAAAGAGTTGAAGATTTCCGAGGAAGATGCTAAGGCAGCTTATGCTTTTTTCCAGTGGTGCGATCGGCTATCATTAATTCTTTGCAGCCGCGAGTTACCTGCAGGAGAACGAGCTTTAGAAATTAGTGTCGGCCCGGACGGCAAGCGCTACGATATTGTACAGCACAGCAACGAACTCGTGACTGTAACTCCTTGGCCTTTTGAAGACGATAAATTTACTGTCAACGTCGAAGCGTGCAATTTAAATCAAGTCAAATTTGACACCAATGAGGAAATCAAGGAAGCGTTGCACAAAGCTCCGCGCAAAGTCTTAGAGTGGACTTTTGTCAAGTCTTAACTAAACCTTTGAAAAATAGGTGAGGGTTGTTGTCGAAGTTTAGCGGGCATGGCATTTGTGTTAACTTAATCTTAAAACCATGTCTCATATTATGTCGGGTCGATTACCCCTAATACGGTAGGGGTTCCCCTCACGAAAAATATCTGCCAATAATTGACAATCTCAAAAACCTGCCCTGTTAATCGCGGTCACTCGATCGGACATGATATCAATCAGCATTATAGTTGAGTCTTGATCCCCCCCTCACCCCCCTTAATCAGGGGGAGTAGGGGGTGGACAAGAACACTCAAAGTCAACTCCTACTCCCCTGATTAAGGGGGATTTAGGGGGAGCGAAACTTCGATATAAACGTTACGTATTACCTATTACCAACTATGAAACGTTCAGCTTGCCTAATTTTCAATCCAGTCGCCGGTAACAGCGACCCCGACCAAGACTTAGCTAGAATTCAGGAACTTTTAGAGCCTTTTATTGACTTAGACATTCGTCTGACAACCCCAGAATTAGACGCAGATCAAATCGCCCGCGAAGCAGTTGCTAGGGGAGTTGAAGAAATTATTGCTTCCGGGGGCGACGGCACATTATCAGCAGTTGCTGGGGCGATTGTGAGCACAAATATTCCTTTAGGAATTATTTCGCGGGGAACGGCTAATGCTTTTGCGAATGCTTTAGATATTCCGAATACAATTGAAACCGCCTGCGCCACTATTTTGGGAGGGTTGACGCGGGTAGTGGATGCCGGGATTTGCAACGGTAAAATGCCGATGGTTTTGTTAGCTGGAGTGGGTTTTGAGGCAGAAACTGTCGAACTAGCCGATCGCGAAATGAAGAATCGCTGGGGAATGCTGGCTTACATTTTGTCAGGAATTAAACAGTTAAACAATTTAGAAAGATTTGAAGCGGAAATAGAAACCGACGATAAAATTATCCACCTTACTGCTGTGGCCGTAACAGTAGCAAATGCAGCGCCGCCTACTTCCATTTTAGCTCAAGGCCCGGCGGGGATTGTTTTTGATGACGGCTTGCTGGACGTGACGCTGGTTGCGCCGGAGAATAAAGCTGGGGCGATCGCAGCTTCTTATCACCTATTGCAAACCGCTTTGAGCGGCAATCCTACCGATCGCGATGACATCGGTTATTTGCGGGCAAAAAAAATAAAAATTACTACCGATCCGCCTCAAAAAGTGGTTTTAGACGGGGAAATTATCGGCATGACTCCGGTTTCTATTGAGTGCGTTCCGGGAGGTTTAACTATTTTTGTACCGCGAGTTGAAGAAGCACCAGTGGTGGAAAAACTCACTGGTTTAGCGGACATCGAAGTTACATTGAAGCCCTCAACTTAAAAATTTTAGCGAAACAAACAAAAAGAAAGACCGCCCGGGCGGTCTTTTGTTTTTAGGCGTCTAAAATTTGGCGAATGCGGCGCTCCAAACGTTCGAGATCGAGTCCGCCTTCATCGCGGCTGATGCGTCGCACGGTGACGTTAACATTGCTCAAATCGGCAAGCAAATCTTGCAGGATTTCTTGTTGCTGCCGAGCTTGAGTTATTTCGCGCGGTTCCTGCACCAAATCGCGAACGATTGTATCTTCCGCGCGCGAAGCAACGATCGGGTCTGCTTCGCCGTCTACGTGTACGAAAGTGCGCCGACCGGGCCCCCGTTCTTCTTCAATTGGTATTACTGCTGTTACTCGATCGGAGCGTACATATTTGCCAAATCCCAGGTGGACTAAGACAGAAGATTGTATTTTCATAGATAGCAATTTTTATTTGTTAGTTATCTATATTTTAACTTTGCCAACTCAGAGATGACAACTAATATCCTAGCTGTTTGTACTACAATATGTGTCGGTATTTTCTGTGTTTTATAGTTGTCAATTTTCCTAAAAAGTGCTAAGTTAATTAACTGGATATAAGTTACCAACGGTGGGTCAGAAACCGGGTTTTTAACGAAAAGACGCGCTCCAACCAGCAGATTCGGTAAAAACCCGGTTTCTTTGGTCGGAGCGCGTAAATCCTGTTACCATAATAAAAATAGAGCAGTTTGCGATCGCCCGCAACGCATTTCAGGGACACAGCCTACCGATTCTAGATTTGAGCATTACTTCCACGGAAAAACAGGAAAGCCTAAATCATGCTAATTAGTCTCGACTTAGTTATCAGTATCCTGACGACAATTCCCTTCGGCACTATCAAAGACAAGTTTCAGCGCAACGAAACTGTCATCAAAATCTTAAAAAGATTTAACCTCGACCCGGATGCTCCGCCCGCAGATTTTAGCGGAGTTTATGTTTATACTTTAGTAGAATACGGCGCTGGCAAACCCAAGCAGATTTTAGAACTGTTTCGCCAAAAAGAGATTGAATCAGCATTTCGCAAAGCCTTCGAGTCCGATAGCCCAGCCATTTTAATTAAAGCAGGCGATGAATATCTGAATGAGAGTGCTTTAGGCAAAGAAATTCGAGATTTAGGCATTGACCCCAGACGGGAATTCATGGCATTTGCCGCCGTGTTTATGGAAGTAGCAAAGCGGACGCGGACGCTGGGAGATGTGATGATGGGAAATTCGATCGCCTCTTTGCAAAAACGCCTATCTATGGTAATGGATCGCATCGAACGCCTCCCCACTATCGAAGGAATTCGCACCGAATTTGCACGACTGGAAGCTGAAGATTATCCCGCACTTCCCGCAGCAGCATCAACTAATATTCAAAAGTCTCAAGCTTTTATTTTATCACAACAAGTTCGCGGGTGGTTTGAAACATTAAGTTATAAGTTTGAAACCTATCAAATCTCGGAGGATAACTATTTTGAATGGATTATCAATGTTCCTGTCAGACGCAATCGGTACGATCGCATTTTAGTGCGCGGAATTGCCGGAGAAGCCGGACTCAGAGACATCTCAGCCTTGCGCGAGTCGGTGGAAAAACAGCGCACCGATGAAGGATGGTTAGTCACCGCCCGCCGCATCAGTCGCGCCGCGCGGGATGAGGTAGAGAAAGACGAAAATCGTAATTTAGCTTGCTATACGTTTGATGAATTACTCGACCAAGATGCCGATTTTACCGCTTATCTGGATTGGCTAGAAACAGAAATTACTAGCCGAGAAATTGATACCAAATATGTGCCGCTAGCTTGTACGAAAGAAGAAATTGACCCCGATACTCACCGCAAGATAGGCGTGAGTCATTATGACGGGCGAGATGGCTGGATCGAAGGTTATATTGACCTGTGGTTGAATGACCCAGTAAAAGAACATATTTCAGTTTTAGGAGAATTTGGAACCGGCAAAACTTGGTTTGCGATGCACTATGCTTGGATGGCGCTGCAACGCTACAAAGAAGCTCAAAAGCGCGGCTTGGAACGTCCGCGTTTGCCGTTAGTAATTCCTTTGCGAGATTACGCGAAAGCTGTTAGTGTGGAGTCCCTATTTTCTGAGTTTTTCTTTCGCAAGCACGAGATACCTTTGGCGGGTTATTCGGCTTTTGAACAACTGAATCGGATGGGTAAATTTTTGTTGATTTTCGATGGTTTTGATGAAATGGCCGCTAAGTGCGATCGGCAAGAAACCATCAACAACTTCTGGGAACTAGCAAAAGCCGTCGTTCCCGGCGCAAAAGTTATCCTGACTTGCCGTACCGAACACTTTCCTGAAGGCAAGGAAGGACGGGCATTGTTCAATGCAGAACTGCAAGCATCAACAACCATTTTAACAGGCGAAACTCCCCAATTTGAAGTCTTAGAATTAGAGAAATTTAACGACGAACAAATTGGGCAAGCGTTGTCATTTCAAACAGAAGCGGCGACTGTAAAAAAAGTGATGGGAAACCCGCAACTATTGGATTTAGCGCGTCGCCCGGTGATGACCGAGTTAATTTTGGAAGCATTGCCCGATATTGAAGCTGGAAAACCAGTAGATATGTCGCGGATTTATCTGTATGCGGTGCGGCGGAAGATAGAGAGAGATATCAAAGCAGAACGTACTTTTACGTCTGTAGCAGATAAGCTTTACTTTTTATGCGAACTGTCTTGGGAAATGCTGTCTACCAACCAAATGAGTCTCAATTATCGCGGTTTTCCCGATCGCATTCGCAGCTTGTTTGGTTCCGTGGTGCAAGAGGAAAAAGACTTAGACCACTGGCACTATGACATGATGGGTCAAACGATGCTAATCCGCAATGCAGATGGGGATTATACTCCAGCCCATCGTTCGTTATTAGAGTTTTTTGTCGCTTACAAATTTGCAGCAGAATTGGGAGTTTTGGCCGCAGATTTTACCGAATTAGTTGCGCCGGAACAGTCTTGTGTCAATCCTGATGCAGAACCTCGATCGTACACTTGGTCTAATTACTGTCGGCTTCAGGCCCAGAAGAGAAATAACAACGAACTTATCGCGCCTTTGAAAGGATTTGTTGCTGAAGATTTAGGGCAACTTCTTCAGAGTTTCGGACAAGCGCGGCTGACTAAAGCTGTGATGGATTTGTTCTTACCAATGGTAGGGGCTGTACCCTCGTGCCGGCCCTGCCTCGATGTAGGGGCAGCTACGGAGGAATTATTGGAAATTCTGGAAGCAACGCGGGGAAAAACTGAAAGTGAGGTAGGTTATGTGGGAGGGAATGCGGCGACGCTGTTGGTGAAAATCGATCGAACTGCGTTAGAAGCAAAAGACCTTTCTCGTGCAGTTATTTTAGGTGCTGATTTTACAAATGCTAGTCTGCGCCACGTCAATTTTGCTGAAGCAAATTTAGCTAATTCTGATTTTACTAAAATCTTCAGCAGTGTTCGGTCAGTAATATTTAGTCCTGATGGCAAACTGTTAGCTACAGGTGATAGCGATGGCGTAGTTCGCTTGTGGGAAGCTAGCAGTGGCAGAGAAATATTGACCTGTAAAGGACATACCAACGTGGTGGAGTCAGTGACCTTCAGTCCTGACGGTGAGATACTTGCTAGCGGGAGTTATGACAAAACAATCAAGTTATGGGATGTCAAGAGTGGTGAATGTTTAAAAGTGTTGCAGGGACATACCGAATCAGTAATGTTTGTCACCTTCAATCCTGATGGAAATATACTCGCTAGTGGGAGTTTCGATCGCACGATAAGGTTATGGGATATCCGCACGCGTAAATGCCTGCAAATTTTGCAAGGTCATACTGAAAGTGTGTTTTCAGTGGCTTTCCATCCTGCTGGTGAGATGCTTGCCAGTGGCAGCAGCGACACAACAGTAAGGTTGTGGAATATTCACACTGGTGAATGCCTGCAAATTTTGCACGGTCATACTAAAAACGTGTTTTCAGTTGCTTTCAATTCTATTGGTGAAATACTTGCTAGCGGCAGCGGCGACGAAACAGTGAAGCTGTGGAATATCGGCAGCGGTGAATGTCTCAAAACTTTGGAGGGACATTTCGGTCATGTACGGTCAATAGCCTTCAGTCCTTCGGACGAAATACTCGCAAGTGGAAGTCAGGATTGCACAGCAAAACTGTGGGATATCAACAGCGGTGAATGCTTGAATACTTTGCAAGGGCATAACGATCGAGTAGGGTCAGTCGCCTTCAGTCCAAACAGTGAAATACTTGTTAGCGGCAGTTACGATAAAACGCTGAGGCTGTGGGCTATTAACAGCGGTGAATGCTTGAATACGCTGCAAGGGCATAGCAATCAAGTAAGGTCGATCGCCTTCAGCCCCAACGGTGAAATGCTGGCCAGCAGCGATGATGAAAAAACAGTCAAGCTGTGGGATGTCAGCAGTGGTGAATGCCTCCAAATCTTGCACGGACATCTCGATCGGGTAGACTTGGTTGCTTTCAGTCCAAATGGTAAGCTACTTGCTAGCAACAGTTATGACGAAACATTGAGGGTATGGGATATTCGCAGCGGTGAATGCCTTCATACTTTGCCAGAAGTTGACAATGAAACACGATCGATCGCCTTCAGTCCAAATGGTGAAATACTTGCGAGTGCAGGTTACAAACAAACGGTGAGGTTGTGGCATATCGGTACTGGCGAATGTCTCAAAACGTTGCACGGGCATAACAATTCTGTATACTCGGCTGCTTTCAGTCCTTTGGGTGAGATATTTGCCAGTGCAGGTTTTGACGGAACGGTGAGGCTGTGGGATATCCATACTGGTGAAGGCCTCCACATCTTACAGGGGCATACGGGTTGGTCACGCGCGATCGCCTTTAGCCAGAACGGTGAAATACTTGCCAGTGGAAGTGTCGATCGAACAGTAAGATTATGGGATGTTCGCAGTGGTGAATGCCTCCAAATCTTACAGGGGCATACTGATTGGATACGTTCAGTTGCCTTTAGTTATTCTGGTGAAATAGTTGCTAGTGGAAGTGTAGATGGAACGGTAAGAATATGGGATATTCGTACAGGTGAATGTCTAAAAATTTTGCAATGTCATACCAGTAGAATTAACTCTGTTGCCTTCAGTTCAAATGAAAAAATTATTGCTGCTTGCTGTCGGGATGGCACAATTAGACTTTGGGATATTGAGACTGGTGAGTGCCTCAAAATATTGAAAAGTGACAGACCTTATGAAAACATGAATATTGCAGGAGTTACGGGTTTAACGGAAGTTGAAAAAGCCACGCTCAAAGCTTTAGGGGCTGTTGAAAATTAATCGTCGCAAAGGCTGTCACTCCACTAAGTCCGACAGGGAATGAATTCCCTGTCTAATAGCGAAAGTCCTCTAAAGAGGACTAAAGAATTAATTAGTCCTCTTTAGAGGACTTTCGCTTTGAGGCAGGGGTTTCAACCCTTGCCGGACTGCGGGTTTACCCTTAATCTGCATCTACATCATCGCATTCATGCGACAGTCAAATAGAAAAAACCTGAACCGAATCTATATCTACTCTTCTCTGCTAGAATATAGTTGGAGCAAGCGGAGAGTCAATTTAAAATATAAGTTAAATCACTCTGGAGGCAAAACAATGAATACGGCTAAATTATCGATCGCTGATGACTATCAGACAGTCATATTACCTAAAGAATTTCATTTGGCAGGAAATGAAGTGTATGTCAAAAAAATAGGAGATGTTATTGTCCTAATCTCCAAAGAAAATACTTGGCAAACTTTTTTTGATAGTTTAAATATGTTCGCGGATGACTTTATGCTAGTCAGGAATCAGCTTCCTTTGGAGACTAGAGAGGCTTAAGAATGACATTATTACTAGAGTTATCCTGAACATCACTTACCCACGAGTAGTCAGAAACCGGGTTTTTTAGATAATACTTGGTTGAGGCCAGCAGAAACGGCCAAAAACCCGGTTTCTAAAGTAGCCTACTGACTAAACTGTTGAGCGTAGTAGCCAGCATAGCGAGATCCCTTTTCCAGCAACTCCTCGTGCGTCCCAGATTCGACAATTCTGCCTTTTTCCAACACTAAAATACGATCGGCTCTCCGCACAGTAGCCAAGCGGTGCGCGATAATAAACACAGTGCGATCGCGCATCAATCTTTCCAGCGCTTCCTGCACTAAACCTTCGGATTCCGAATCCAGCGCCGATGTCGCTTCATCCAAAATCAAAATTCTGGGATCGAGCAAAACTGCACGGGCGATCGCAATTCTTTGTTTTTGCCCGCCAGATAAATTTACACCCCTTTCTCCTACCCAAGTTTGATAGCCATCGGGAAACTCATTAATAAATTGATGAGCGTTAGCAATCTCCGCAGCTTTTTGCACATCTTTCAGTTCATAATAAGATTGACCGAAAGCGATATTTTGAGCAATTGTACCCGAAAATAAAATCGTTTCTTGCGGTACAATTCCGATTTGCCTCCGCAGAGTATTTAAGGTGACATCTTGAATATCAATACCGTCAATTAAAATCTGTCCCGCTTGCGGATCGTAAAATCTGGGTAACAAGTTTACTAAAGTAGTTTTACCCGCACCGGATGCGCCCACGAGGGCAATCATTTCTCCGGGAAGTACCAGCAAACTCATACTTTGTAAAATGGGTGTCTCTGAGTTATAGGCAAAATTAATGTTGCGGTATTCGACTTTTCCGGTAACGTGGGGAAGTTCAATTGCACCCGATTTTTCGACTACAGCGGGTTCAATTGCTAATAATTCAAAAATGCGATCGCTAGAAGCTTCTCCCTGCTTAAAATCCCCGTAATTAGCAGTTGTGATAGCAATGGGGTCAATTAAAAGTGCCACCCCTGCGATATAACTAATAAATTGAGTACCTGTGAGATTTCCTTGAGAAATTTGCCAACCTCCCAGGAAAAAGAGCAAAATTACGCTCATCGCTTCCAGAAAGCCAACTACAACGAACTGAAGTGCTTTTATTCTTTCGGACAAATACTTAGCGCGGCGGTTTTGTTCTGCTTCTTCTGCAAAGCGGGCAATTTCGTAGTCTTCAGCCACAAATGCTTTGATTAAACGAATGCCGCTGAATACTTCTGTCAGCAAAGCAGATAAATCAGAGATGCGATTTTGACTTTGGCGCGAGTAACTTAGCAGTCTTTCACCAAACCAGCCAATTAAAATAGCCATCAGCGGTGCAATAATTAATGCACCTAGAGTTAATTGCCAGTTGAGATAAATCATATATCCCAGAACCGCAATTAGCTGCAAAACACAAGGGATAAACTGATGAAAAAATTTATTTACTACTTCGCCAATGCGGTCAATATCTTCGGTGAGGCGGTAGGATAAGTCTCCGGTTTTGGCTGTTTCAAAGTAGCCGAGATTGAGTTTTTGCAGGTGGGAGTAAACTTTTTTGCGGATTTCCAAAGCAATAGTCAAAGCAGCTTTTGCCATCAGCGTATCTTGACCGTACTGGGCTGTACCGCGAATTAGAAATATAATGGCGCTGAGTGCCGCAATTTGAGCGAACCCTTGTAAATCTCCTTTACCTATAAATTTGGCAGTTTCGCCAACTAGCCACGCTATAATCGGCCAAAATATGGTAAATACTACGGTACAAGCTAATGCTTTACCGATGGTTTGTTTTTGGGGACGGAGGTAGGGTAAGATTTGCCAGTATGTCGATCGAGTTTTCAAGATATTTTGCCCTCGCAAATTCTGTTTTTGGGGTTCTCTGCAAGAATATTCAAACTTCGATCCCCCCTAACCCCCCTTAATAAGGGGGGGACAAGATTATTATTGCAAGTTCCCCTTTTGAAGGGGGATGCGAGGGGATCTCTGCGTAAGTCATAGAGATATCTGAGCCAGAATATGATAACAGCGATCGGTAAATAATACTAATTCTCAAAACTCATGGAATAGTTGCTGTAGGGTGCGTCGCCATCTACAATCTTCAAAAACAGCGACAATCTCAAAGCGACGCACCTTACTATAACCTCGATCGGGTTTCTGGAAGTGGGTCGCCATTTATCAACAATCATTCTTGCCCGTCTGCATGAGTCGCTAGTACCTGAGCCCCCTCGACAACTTCACCCCGAAAAGCGGCTGACTGTCCGGGTGCAAGAGTAACTGGTTGAGAGTAGATAAATCCGTTGTCAATTAAATTGCCTGACTCGTCCAAAACTTCATAATTGACTTTGACATTCTTGATTGTTTTGCAGCCTCGATTAAGCACTTGACCGCTGAAAAAGTTACCGTCATAATTAGCCGCCGCAATTGAAACTTTTGCAGCAATGTTGGAACCGGTAATGCAAGTTTGGGAAGTTCCAGATGCTGGCTGTTTCTCGCACAATTTGCCCAAGTCTACTGTTTTGCCTTCGGGAGTTTTCATGTAGCAAAATGGCTCATCAACTGGTGATTTTTGAGCCATTGTATTTGTAGCGTCTGCCAGCAAAGGAATAGCAGATATCGGCGAGATTAGAAAACTCGATAAAGCTACTGTGAAAGGTAAAATAATCATGTTTTTTGGCAATAACTTGTACATGATAATTCATATATTTTTTACGTTTGCATATCTCTATGTATGGTGGATCTCATGACTAATTTAATTTTTTGGGCGGGCTAGAAGCCCAACCCCTACTCCCCACAAGAATTAGATGCACGGGCTAGGAGCAACGGCCCACAAGAATTAGATGTACACCTGACGAGATTATCTAATACTCGGCTTTCTATTCCTAAGATTCCGCGCTCCGGGAATTTTCCGGCTGGGACGGCGATTGTTCAAACTGCTCGCAGTTCGAGTATTCACAGCATCAGCAGCAGCTATTAAACCTAAATCTTGCAAGATTTCAACAGCCGCCCTTTGTCCAGTTTCGCAACCGCCTTCCATGTAACCTTGATTTTCCAGCGAAGTGTGTTCCCCGGCAAAATATAAGTTCCCAACTCGTTCGCCTTCAACGCCGTACATTTGCGTCCACTGTCCTACTAAATAGCAGGAATAAGAACCTTTAGAAAAGCGTTCTCCCGGCCAATATGCTCGCACAGCTTTGCCCGATCGCAAATTTCTCACTCCGGGAAAAACTCTTTCAAATTGGTTCAAAAATCTTTGTGCTTGGTCTTCTGGAGTGCCGGCACCGATCGACAAACCCTGCTTTCCTCCTGTAAAATTAGTAACTAAACCGTTAGGAGTAGGAGCGAAAGGCGTAGCTTCCCAGGTATTCTGGAATCCTAAATCGCTATAAACAGAAGCCGTCGATTGATAAGGTTCCCGCCAAATGCGGCTGCGGTAGCCAGTAATTAACTTAGAATTAGTACCGTAACCCAATTGCTCGATCGCCCTGCGCTTTGGTTGGGGCAAAGGTACGTTAATTTTAACGTCTCGCAGAGTGCTGAACGGTAAAGTTAACAAAACTCGCTCGTAAGTGCGATCGAACGCGCTTAGTCCCGATCGCAAATTTACGCGATAGCGGCCATCCGGCAAAAGAGTAATCGCTTCCAAAACCGTCCCCGCCTCGATCGAACCAGACAATTGACCCGCCAAACGGTTGATAATTTGACTGTTGCCGCCGTCAATTTGATAGCGCTCATCGCTGTCGCCGTACAATTCAAAACTGCCCGCTTCAGAACTGATTAAAAACAGCAGATTTAACGCCGACTGCTCCTCGGGATCTCGACCGTATTCCGTCGTGTAAGCAATGCGGAGTAACTGCCGGACAATCGTGCTAATCTCGGCTTGGTCTACATATTCAGCGATCGAAAGATTGTCCAATCTTTCCGCTGCTTCTGTAAAATCAAGATAGCTAATTTCATCGCCAACCGCCTGCAAATCAGCAGTAATTTTACTCGCTAGTGGCGCAAATTCCGCGATTAATTGCTCAAGAGAAAAGCGCCGTCCTTGAAAGAAAAAAGTATCCTTCACCAATCCACTCTGCACTTGGGCTAAGTCGATCGCCCGCAAACCCAATTCCGTCGCCAGCGAGATTAAATTAGTGTGGCCGGTGTCAATAAATTCTCCCCCCAAATCCGCCGGAATCAGCGTTCCAGCCACCTTGGGAATAGTGCGTATCCGCCCCCCCACGCGGTTCGTTGCCTCGATTATATCGGCACGCACACCCGCTTGGCGCAAGCGATAAGCCGCCGTCAAACCAGCAATTCCCGCACCCACAACCAAAATCGGCGATCGTCCACCCTGTTGAGCAAAAGCTCCCTCTCCCTCCCTGGTAAAAGTCGCAGCAGCGGCAGCCCCCGCAGCAGCTAAACCCCCGTGCAGCAAGCGGCGCCGAGATATGGCAGAATTAGGAATGCGATCTGTCAGCATCCCCAGCAGTTCATCAGCCGGAATGCCCGTTTCCCTTGATTTCTGGGCAATGCTTGCAGCGCGGCGCAGCATTGCCATCAGTGCAGATTTAGCCATAATTAAGACATCCTCACAAAACAAAACTTTGATGTAAACTGGATTCTCGATCGTGCAATTTCCAGACTAAAGTCCAGAGAGATTTTTTTAATAATGCTAACCCTCAGAACACTGTTCGACAGCAAATTTTATCTCGAAAACAACCCAGATGTCGCCGTAGCAGTTGCCAGAGGCACGGTATCGAGTCCCTTCGATCACTACCGAAAAATTGGCAAATTTGAAAATCGCGACCCGAATGCCCTGTTCGACGCCAGCTATTATTTAGACACCAATACAGATGTAGCGGTATCAGCCAAACTCAATGGCTTTTCAGGGGCCGATCACTTTATCAGATTCGGTCAATTTGAACTACGCAACCCCAACCCATTCTTCGATGTTAATTTTTATCTAACAAGCAACCCAGACGTGCTGACTGCAGTCCAAACCAATCAATTTACCCCATTTGAACACTACTTCAAAGCCGGTCAATTAGAAAACCGCAAAGCCAGCATTTTCTTCGATCCCAGCTTTTATCTAGAAAAATATCCGCTGGTAGCAGCAGCAGTCAATAGCGGCGCAGTTAAAAGTGCGATCGACCATTACATTCAATTCGGTCAACAAGAAGGATTGTTGAGCACTCTCCCCGATCCCGCCGACAATTTGAACGCAGCAAAAAGCTTGGGCATTCTCACAGAAATTCAAACGGCGAGCGATTTTGTGGGAGATGCTGAACCAGCCGACATTTACAGTTTCATCCTCAATACTCCCAGCCTTTTCAGTGTAACTTTTGACGGTTTGAGTGCAGATGTTGATGTTGAATTAATTCAGGATCTGAACGGCAACGGCGCCGTTGGATTAGACGATATTATTGCTTCGTCTAACAATTTAGGCACGTCTTCAGAAACAATTGTCAGTAATGGGGCTTTGCCTGCGGGGACTTATTTCGTCCGCGTTTCTCAATTTCAAGGCGATACAAATTATGACTTGAGATTGCTAGCCGCTCCCTCAGCAATACCGCCCCAAATTTAAAATCAAAATAACGTATATAGCAAGCCTAAATCAGTCAAACGAACCCAGACTTCTCCTCATATCAAATCCGGTAGCATCGTCCTGTATTCATCTCTGTATTCTCCCCCTCTGCGTTCTGGAGCGCCCTCTGCGGTTAAATCATTCCGATGCAACCGGAAACGATATCACTTCTCCTCTATTTCTTCGCGGTATTTGCGCCTTCGCGGTTCGTAAAAAACATCTAGTTGACAAATGATTTAGACTTGCTATAAAACAGGCTGCAAAAAGGGCGATCGACAATTTGCCAAGGTTTCACTTATTAGTTGCTGGCTCGCTGGGAGAAGGCAAAGATTGAACAGGTGCCGGAGGCCAATTAGAGCGACTTCTGGTGAGAGTGGTTGACACCAAAGCATAGCCCAAAACAGCAGGAAGCACGATCGCACTCAGAAACACGATCGCCACAGCCCAATTCATCGCAGTCGAGATTGGGCCGTAATGAGTGCGGTAAGGGTCAAACGTTGGTAAATTAGGCATCGGGGCGTCCCGCAGCGCGATCGAACGTTTGAACCGCACCCGCCTGTCGTCTAGCTTTTCGAGCAAAATCCAGCCAACTTCCGCCTCTTCACCGCATAGCTTGTGAAAAATCGCAGGATTGCGGAACAAATCGTTGCTAGCCCGCACAATCTTGTACTCCCAAACCGTCAAATCAACAGAATTGGGATCGGATTTGGGATTGCCCTTGGATCGCGCATTTTCAGGCGCATTAAAATTACCATCTTGAGATTCGTACCGAGTCAAAACTTCCTCCTCCTCATCGCATTTTTGCCCCGCATCCCATTGCTCGTGGCTCACCAAAATACCCACAACCGCAGCCTCCAAGCCGAGACTGCCAACCATCAAACTCCAAATCAGAATTTCAACCATAAAAGGAGGTGAACTAACCTGACGGTCAACTGAGTACAGTTAGACTGCAGGCTTCTTTTTCCTTTTTTGCAAAGGCTTTTTTGAGTGACGGAGTTCCCCCGCCACTTTCGTAACTCAGACCAATCTTTCTAATAAGTTTAGCTGAGTTTTCATCTCGATCCAATGATTCCCCACATTGACAGGAATGCCACCGATCCGATAATTCTTTCGGAACTTTATTTAGGCAGTTCCAGCAATGTTGAGAAGTTCCCTTCGGATCAACAAACAAAACGCTTTTACCCAATTTCCCGGCGACATATTTTAGGACGCTGGCGAACTGCCCATGAGCAGCATCAAGCATGGATTTATTCAAGCCACTTTTAGCTGATTGACCGTTGGGCAAATAAACCAAATTACCACTCTCAGTATCTGTTGTAGGTTTGGCGCGTCTAGTCAGATTTTTGACGCTCAAATCTTCAACAACTAAAACTTCACATTTCCCGAATAGATCATGTGCCGTTTTAAATTGAAAATCTAATCTAGCTCTGGCTACGAACTGATGAAGTCTAGAAATTCTGTCCTTGATAACTTTCCAAGGCTTAGAACCCTTAACTCGGTTAGCTAGCTTCCTTTGAAGTCTTGCCAGCTTCTGGGCAGACTTCCTCAAAAATCTAGGATTATCAACTCTTTCGCCATTAGAAAGATAAACGTAATTAGTTATTCCTAAATCTATACCAACAGTGTTTTCATCAGTCGGTTGAATTTCTGCAACCGTTACAGGAACCGTCTTATCTTCTAGCGTCAGGGAAATATACCACCCATCCGCTTCTGAGATAACACTACCCGTCTTAACTTTGAAACCCGTTGGTATGGGGCGGTGAAAGACCATAGGCACGCTTACCTATTTTTGCGAGGTTAATACAAATCCTATTTTGCTCGTCCTTGACAATATTTAAATTGTCCAACTGAGGATAAGTGAAAGATTTGTAGTAGTGAAACCCTTTGAACTTGGGTTGGCCCCTACGATTGCCATTTTTGTCCGGCGTGGTGAAATTTGAAAAGGAAGTTTCCACCCTGTTGAGGACATCTTGTAAAACCTGTGCATCCAACAATTTATAATCAGGAAATAGTTTTTTAGTGTTTTTCAGGTCGGCAAGCTGTATGGTTTGCCACTGCACATAACCGCCTTCAATGTTCGAGAAAATGTCACCCTTTTTAGTCAAAGGATTACCTAATTCATCCTTTTTTCTACCATCCCTAGTCTGCACTCTCGTCAAAGGAATGTTTTGATAAATCTCCTCAATAGGGACTATCGAAACAATCAAGGGACAGGCGTTGACGGGCGTTCTCGTGGCTGACCACCATCTGAATCTTTGACGCCCGTCGGTAGTTGTACTGCCGACGACCGAGTTCTAGATGAGCCACAATTTTTGCTAATTGGGTTTGTGTGGGTTTGAGGCGGTATTTGTATGTTAGTTGCATGGGAAACTTCTTTTTTTCCACCTACTTTAATGTACCATTTTTTCGATTTAATAGTTAGAAAGTACATCAAAGTTAAAGGTACTCGCAATGTCTAATTGTCGGTTTCCGTACCTACACCCGACGAGCCTTTCATCACGCGGGCGTAATTCATTCGGGGTACGGGGCGTAGCGCTCAGATGCGTCCCCTCTGAATATACGCCCGGGACTTCCCGGCTGGTAGTTAAAAAACTAAGTTTGTAGGCCCAACCGGGCGTAATTCCTGGTAAAATTTCTTGTAATGCTACCAAAAAAGTGAGAGGCATACCCAGCTACGTTCAGCGCAAAGGTGCGCTGACCTTAAATTCTGGCCATTCAGTTGAGGCCAGCAGCCCCGATGAAACTGGTTGTGGCGTCTTAGGTGCTGTAACCCCAAGCAAAACGAACGAAACTGCCATCAACCCGCCGTACAAGGCAGCCGATCGCTTGCGAGTTCCCAGTCCCACCCATTGAGGATTTAGCAGACCCAGACAAAAAGCAGGTGTGGAAAACATAAAAGTTAATACAAACAAGCTGGACATCACGCACCTCCGACTAGCGAGTTGTAGCGATTAATTACTTTCATCTCCAATTAATAGCTCACAAATCCGCTTAAAAAATTGGCAATTTAGGATTTATAACTTGAGAATTATTGATGTTTATCAAACAATGAAAAAAAAATAAAAATTTCTGACTTTAGATAGTTGTTAAAAAAATAAGAGCTTTCTAGAGAGTGCAAAAATTCAGCTTAAAATAAACACTAAATTCCTTAATCAAAATATGAAAGTCCGCTTTAATGTAGTGCGCCAAAATCAAAACGAGGCTCCCCGGATTCACACTTACACCCTAGATGTGGAAGAGAGCAATACCATCCTTGACTGCCTCAACAGTATTAAGTGGGAACACGACGGCACTTTAGCTTTTCGCAAAAATTGCCGTAATACAATTTGCGGCAGTTGTTCTATGCGAATTAACGGTCGATCGGCATTAGCGTGCAAAGAAAATGTGGCCAGCGAACTCGCAAGACTGCAAAAAATAGCTGCTTCCAGCTCAGCAGAAATGCCTACTGATTTCATCCCAGAAATCACCGTCGCCCCAATGGGAAATATGCCGGTCATTAAAGATTTGGTTGTTGACATGACCAGTTTTTGGGACAACCTAGAAGCAGTTGAACCATATATCAGCACCGCCTCGCGAGCAATTCCAGAACGGGAATTTCTGCAAACTCCAGAAGAGCGATCGAAACTCGACCAAACCGGCAACTGCATCCTCTGCGGTGCGTGCTATTCTGAGTGCAACGCCCGCGAAGTCAACCCGGAATTTGTCGGCCCCCACGCCCTCGCCAAAGCTTACCGCACGATCGCCGACTCCCGCGACAGCGAAACCGAAAATCGACTGGAAAAATACAATGAAGGCACCGCAGGCGTCTGGGGATGCACGCGCTGTTACTACTGCAACTCGGTTTGTCCGATGGAAGTTGCGCCGATGGATCAAATTGGTAAGATTAAACAAGAGATTCTCGATCGCAAAGACGACCAAGCCAGTCGATCGATCCGCCACCGCAAAGTTTTAATCAATCTCGTCAAAGAAGGGGGCTGGATAGACGAGCGCAAATTTGGCATCGAAGTAGTAGGAAACTACTTCCGCGATGTTAAAGGTTTGCTGAGTCTGGGCCCGTTGGGTTTGAGAATGATCGCTCGCGGCAAGTTCCCGCTGTTTTTTGAGCCTTCAGAAGGTACCGAAACCGTGCGAAATCTGATCGAATCGGTTCAAAGTTTAGAAAAGTCAGCAGATTAGCGATCGGCTGTCCTTTTCCTGGTAAATTACAAGTTGTGCGATCGCAAAGCTTCCCCAAAATCATCACTCACAACTCGAAACTTAAAACTTTTAAATGACTGCTAAAACTCCTCCATCCCCAAAACCGACAACCCCAAATACCCCAAAACCAGAACCAGCCTTTGGGTGGAATGCCTACGCCGAACAAATCAACGGACGATTTGCGATGGTGGGGTTCGTGGGACTTTTGCTGCTAGAATTCTTCACCCGCCAGGATTTTTTCACCTGGCTGGGTCTGCGTTAAATTAATCAAAATCAATTCAAAATGGAAGCTGAAAAATTATCTATATTTCAGCTTCCTTTTGATTTTTAATAGTTATTTAAAATACAGACTATATCACAATACGGTTCAGTTAAAACTATTTATTCCGGGCGAGATCCCCCTAAATCCCCCTTAAGAAGGGGGACGCAAGAGTAATTTCTTGTCCCCCCTTTTTTAAGGGGGGCTAGGGGGGATCGAGCTTAACTGAACCGTATTGGACTATATCATGTCCGGTCGAGCGACCGCGATTTTTGTAGGGGCGGGTTCAGAACAATACCTGTCAATAATTGACAATCTCAAAAACCCGCCCCGACCGGGATATTATGGTTAATCGATAGGACATGATATTAGAAAATTATAAGTGCCAGACTCTAACATTTATAGTGGCATAAAAACCTATGAATTTACCAAAGTGAATAGTAGTTGCTTATAGTGCGATCGTCCTTGAATTATAGGGACACGGCAATGCCGTGCCCTGACTCCGAAGTTTCGTTCAAACTAATTTCCAGTTGTTTCGCGGACGGTCAAACTGTACTTGCCTCTACCTTTTGGAGGCGGATCGTAAGCATTGACAATGACGCGATAGCGACCGTTTGCAGACAAGGTAACAGTAAGTTCAGAATTGGAATTTTGCTGCGTGACATCATCATTTTCTCCAAGTAGCTCGCCCTGGGAGTTGAAAATAGCGAGATAAGTATCAAACTCGGTACTTTCTACGGTAATAACCAGTTTCTGACCCTGAGTGCCTTCAAAGGTATACTCGTCGTACAAACTGCTGTCTGAGGGAAGTACAGAAGACTTAGCAGGGCTGAGTTCTCCGTTTTGCTCTAAAATGACTTTAGATGCACCCGCATCAGGAGTCGGCGGAGGTTCTACAGTTGGGGTCTGAGTTGGCGAACTTTGTGGCGATGGGGACGGGTTGGGGCTTGCTTGAGCTAAAACCGCCTTGTCAGCAGTCTTCGCATCAGTTAAGTTTTGAGGAAATTCTGCTGAAATAAGGGTGGAACTGCTGTTAGCAACACCTGAATTTGAAAGTGACAGGGAGAGAGCCGGCTTGCCAGAAAAAGTAGCTACCAGAGCAATTGGCGCGATCGCCCAAAATCTAACTTGACGCATGAATTACCTCGATTTGTAACGGAGGAAGAAGGAAGAAGTCAGTAGTCATTAGTCAGTAGTCATTAGTTATTTGTTAGGATCGCAAATTAAATAATTTACACTCTTGAAAGTGGGATGGGCGTCCCGCCCGTCCTTTATGCACGGGCGGGACGCCCATGCCACAAGAACAATAAAGATTGTAAGTTATTTAATTCTCATTCCTTAGATGCTACCAATTACCAATGCCCTGTTTGCCCAATTCCCGATTCCCAATTCCCAGTTCCGAATTTTCAATTTTCACCGGACAGTTAGAGTGTAACGACCCCGGCCCGAAGCATCGTAAGCATTGACAATTACGCGATAGCGACCCGTAGCGGGCAACGTAACGGTCAGAAACGAATTTTTAGTCGAATCGCTTCCATCGTCATTTTCTGCCACTAATCGGCCGTTAGGGCCAAAGATCGCCACATAGGGATCGAAATCTGTACTTTCGAGGGAAATGGTGACAGACTGACCCGATCGACCTTCAAAAGTATACTCTCGATACAGACTGTTGTCAGACGGCAATACTGGGCCGCCTGCGACTAAAGCACCTTCTTCTTGCAAAATCGCCCGAGAAGGCGCGGTAGGAGCACTCGCTTTCAGCTCTAACGTATAAGCCCCTGACTGCCTAGCTTGGTAGGAATTTGCAACTAACGTGTAAGTCCCGTCTGCTGGCAGCCTGACTGTAATTCTGGCGTTTTTATTCCCGGCCCCGTCATCGTCTTGCGCGATTTCGCGCTGGTTGGGGCCGAGCAAAATTAAATAAGGGTCAATCTCTTGACTTTTCATTTCTATTGTGATTTGCTGGCCCGCTTTTCCGTCAAATGAGTAGAGGTCAAAAAAGCTGTTGTCGGTGGGCAGAACGCTAGACTTGTCGGTGAGGAGGCCGCTGACGGGGGGCCCGTTTAACGTAACTTTTTGAGGTGATTGGTTGCCACCAAAGGGCGATCGGGCTTGAGCCGCGCGGGGAGCTCGCCCTTCTCGCACCGCTGTCAGGAAAGCGGGTAATTTGTCTGCGGAAATTGCAAAACCGATACCGATACTGCCACCGCCCCGACCGCGAGTAAAAATAGAAGTATTGACGCCGATTAATTCTCCTGAACTGTTGAGCAGTGGGCCTCCTGAATTGCCGGGATTGATGGCGGCGTCGGTTTGAATTAAGCCCCGCTGCTGGTCGATGCGGCTGACGATTCCGACTGTAAAAGTACCTTGAAATTGACCGAAGGGATTGCCGATCGCAAATGCTTGTTGCCCGACTTTCACCGAACCGGGACGGGCTAAAGGAATAGTGGGCAAATTGTTTTGACCGCGAATCTTCAGCACGGCTAAGTCTAGACCGTCTTCGCCGAATCCGATGACATCGGCGACAAGTTTTCTGCCGTCTGACAAAATGATATTGACGGTACCGCCTGCCGAAACAACGTGGGCGTTCGTTAACACCATGCCGTCGGGGCTGATAATTGTGCCACTGCCGTTAGATTTATCTGTATCGACTGTAACAACCGCCGGACTAGCCTTTTCGTAGACCCGAATATTGGTTTGTTCTTCGACAGTTTGGGCGATCGCACCCTGGGAATGCACCGAGTTAAATTCCGTTAAATCTGTTGATTGCCGCCCAGGGGATGTGGTAACAACCGCACTGGCGCTGGCTGCAACCCCAACCGTTAAAATTCCCGATACTGCTAAACTTAGAAGTTTGAAATTCATGGCGATCGATTAGTATTTAGCGATCGGTAGCTAGGAATTAGGTTTTGTGGCTAACCGCTAACTACCTTCTCTAATTATTTTAGGACTTGCACCACGGTAGTGACATTCCTTACGCCGGTTCTCCAATTCGGGAATCTGAATCAGCAGCTAAATACTTAAAATTAGCTTGTCGTACCTCGGCATCCTGATTGCCGTAGAAAAAAGACAGCAAAGCAAAACGCTGGCCGCTAATCACCGGCGTCGCTTCATGCAGCAAAGAACACGAAAAAATAATCGCCGTGCCAGAATCGCCTTTATAACCGTGTGGCGCGTACTCTGGAAACCGTAAAAATCCCCCCGTGTACTCTCCCACATTCAAGTTTAGCGTCATCGCAAACCTGCGGTGGAGCGTAGCTTTGCTAGTGTTGTCCCGGTGCGGCCGAAAATAACCGCCGCTGTCAGCATCGTAACAGCCCACCAAATAGCGCTCAAACCTAGTGATTGTAAACTGAAAAGCTTTTTCTACTTCCGGCCGCACCCGGCGCCAAATAATCGCACTCAATCGCTGCTGTAACTTCGGGTCTTCAATAAAGAAATCTCGGCGCTTCTTGAAAGTGTCGTCGTGCAGACCAACTGTTTTCCCGCCTATTTGCCTCATAAAGCCGGAAGGACTGCCACCGTGAGCTTTGTAGATATCGATTAAACTGCGACAAGATGCTTTGTCCAAAACGTTAGGAATTACCAACACCGGGGCGTGGCGAGTGGCTGCTCGGGCTTCCTCAATTGGGGGCAAACTTTTGAGAAAATCTAATACTTGCTGGGCGTGTTGGTGCGGTTCGCCCATCGGCAAAATATTAATTACCTGAAGGTTTTCGTTGAGAACAAAAGTTTGTGGTGCATAGTAAACTCCGGCAACTCCATTTTCTTCGACATCTCGGAAAACACCGTACTGCTGGCTGACTTTTTTATCCAAGTCCCAGAAAAAAAGGAATGACGGAGCAATTGTGGTTGGTCTGTTTTGTTCTTTGTCTGCTGGGTCAACGCTCACTCCAAACCGCGGTACTTGCAAGCTTTGGAATTCCTCTGAAAGCTCTTGAAAGCTTTTGAGGATAACTTGGATTTGTTCAAAAGCTGTGCTGGCAAAGAAAAACAGCACGACTCGCCGGCCGCCAACAGTCGGGAAATGAAATAAGGGGTTATTTGTAGAAGGAACGGAAAACCAGGGAGCCGGATCTCCTATTTCGAGTAATGGCATCTTGCTGATTTAATATTTGGGATTTTATATTTAGATTATTATGCTGTCGATTAGTTCCACAGATTCGGTAGGCCAATCGATTTTAGATTTTAGATTTTAGATTTTAGATTTTAGATTTTAGAATTGAAGCATTGACTTGCGCGAAATAAATTCGGGGGGCAAGTTTCTCGGATACAGGTTTTTTATTTCTGGGTCCTGAGTCTGCTTTCGGAATGAATCTGGGGGCTTGTATCCTGGATGCTTGATTGTCAAAAAAAAATTCAAAAAAAATTAGCTTTTCTTTGTGTATATCTCCGTTGGTATGGGTTTTCACCCTCGCAATTTACAGTCTTTTGAATCACTTTAATATCTGAAAAATAAGTAGATGGGCATCAATAAACGCAACTTATTTTTTTGCCGACGGGTACGAGAAAAGTTTAGTTTCACCCATCTACTTAGTGTTTGCCTATTTGTCGAAACTGGGGGAATTATCCGGTTGGTCTTCCGGGTATTCTACAGGTCGATACTCCACGTAGTCTGACGGCGGTGCTTCCACGTCGCGGTTGCTGGGGCGAGACCTGGATGATTCCGTAGGACGGGGTTTTTTGGTTCTCGGCGGCGTATCGGAACTGCGGTTTTCCGAAGCAGGGGGGCGACTGCTGCGGCTGCGGGTCGGTCTTTCTTCGGGGTTGTCTGAAACGTCCCAGTTGTCTGACTCTTGGGTTGGCGGGGCTTCTGGGCGAGAGGGACGTTTGCGCGAGGCTCGATCGCCCGAATCGGGCCGTCCGGTATTAACGCTGCCGTTGCGATTCGAGGGGCGGCGGCGGGGTTCGTCGTCGTAGGCTTCCCGAGAAGAACGGTAGTCTTGGCTGCCTCTGATGCGGGGACGCGGCGGATAGTCTTCCTCTGGTTCTAGCTGTTCCATGTCGGCATCGTAGCCGTCGTAACCGTAGGCGTTGCTGACCGGTCGGTCTTCATCTACGTATTGGGCGCGACTTTTGGCTTGGGCTGTGGTCGCTCCTCGCAGCTTAATGCTTTCTGCTGCAAAAAATATGGCGGAACCAGTCAACAGAAATTGACCGAATGCCAAAATTGGGTCAAGCCGCCATCCTTGAAATAACAGAATACCGCCGCACAGCAAGCCGACTGCTGCAAAAAAAATATCGTGGTCTCGGGCTAGTTTGGGACGCCACGATCGCAGAAAATACAGTCCTGCCCCTGCTACTGCTAGGATAATCCCTAACAGGCTGCTCCAGTTCAATCCTAAATTGACCATTAGCCTATCTCCTATGTCTTTCCTATGTTAGCGAGTTAGATTGTTTGAGTCGATGGAAGGTATTATCCTTCGCACCTCTCAGTTAGATCCGGACGTGCGATTTTCACCGCATCCGGCTCCCGATGTTCTTGGCTTGCGCCTTTGCTCATGTGGATATAATCGTGGCAGCTTTCGTGAACCGCTAGAAGGTTGTTAATTTTCGAGTTACTATGGTTTCCGTCTACATGATGTAGATGCACCTTTTCATCGCCTAGCATTTTTAAGCCACATTTTCCACATTTATGGTTTTGCCGTTTTAAAGCTTTAGAGGTTTCGCCGTTATAGAGTTTGCTGTTACGCTCACTCCAGTACGTTATATCTCCGTCGTAAGGTGATTTTTCCCCTTTGACATTGACAAATTTGTTTTCGGAGTAAGGAACCGCCGGGAACGCTTTTACCATCAGTTTCTTGACAGTGTAACGATTCTGTTTTGCTTCCTTGTTAAATACCTTGAAGGTTCTATTTCGGATGGAACTTAGCGAAAACCGTGACCCATCCAATTTACAGTAACGGTGGTAATTTCTCCAGCCTCTAATCACAGGGGCTAATTTCTCAGCTTTGGCTGTGGCACCATAATTCGAGTTATTGACGATGTGTTTTACCTTCTGACGGAATGCTTTAAAATTATCCACTGATGGAACGCATCTAAATTTCCCGTTGTTTTGCACTTTGAAATGCCAACCTAGGAAGTCAAACCCATCTGTCGTAGCTGTTAGCTTGGTTTTCTTTTCACTAACCTTCATCCCTCGTTCTGCCAGAAATTCGCTGACTTTATCAAGTATTGTTTTTGCATCATCTTTAGGTTTCAGAATTATTATCATGTCGTCCGCATAGCGAACTGATTGGTGTATTTCTTCAATCCCATTGAGAGCAATATTGGCTAGTAATGGACTTACCACGCCCCCTTGCGGGGTTCCTTGTTCTGGGAATTCTGGATTGACTCCTGATTTTAGACAGCGGAATATTCCGGTCTTGAGGCCCCTTGGGGCGATGAGTCGTTCCATTATGCTGGTGTGGCTTATCCTGTCGAAGCATTTTTCGATATCGAGTTCGATAACCCGTTTCTCTATTCCATAACACGTAGAGCGTAGATTCAGGAACAGAATTTTTTGTGCATCGTGCGCCGACCTTCCTGTTCTAAATCCATAACTCGTAGCGTGGAAAGTTGCTTCATGTGCTGGCTCTAGCGCGTATTTCGCGAGGCATTGCCACGCTCTGTCGGCGATAGTCGGTATCTTAAGGAGGCGGGTGCTCCCATCCTTTTTAGGGATTGGTATTGAACGTAACTTCTGGTGTTTCCAGTTGTTACTTTTGGCTCTGAGTTCTTCACTCAGGGCAAACCTTTCCTCAAATGTGAGTGAGGCTTTTCCGTCGATTCCCGCAGTCTTTTTGCCAGCATTTAGTTGAGTTACTTGACGTATTGCCAGCATTCTTGCAGCCCGAGATTTCAGAATTAGCTTTTGAAGGGACTTCGCTTTGGGCTTGTCTCCAACCTGAATCGCTTTAAACACTCGTTTTTGTAGGCGGAATAAGTCCCTTTGGAATTTCTTCCACGGTAACGTCTTCCAAGATTCACTAACATTGCTGTTGTGTCTAATCATGCTCTGCTCCAAATTGTGTTTTCTGAACACCTCAGACCAATTACGGTCTGTCCTACCCGAACTGAGGGGATTCCGCTGCTCGTCTAGCCTACGAAAGGGTTCGACTTCCCCTTGACCCTCAGTCCGTTTTTATTCGTTCCCTCGGTTAGATTGATTGTTTCTTTAGGTGGAGCCAATTTAACTACTGGATGCCCTAGACTCTTGCCGATATTATGTAAAGATTCGGCGGGAATTAACTCCAGTGGAGTCGGGATTTAGGTCTGCGTCCCGCTCTGACGATGAGTCACTTTTCTAGGCTCTATTTCACCATCGAAACCCCCCATTAGCACCAGTGCCACCCCGCATTGGATGTCTGTTTGTGCCCTGTTCCCAGCTTCACTCTCCAAGAATCGAGCTTGGTCGGTGTGGGCAGGTAGGGAGTCATACCTGAGTCTGGTAGAAGGGACTTGCACCCTTATCAGACCGAGAGTTCAGCCTTGTGGCTGGAAACGCTATGTACGGGCTTTCACCGTGATTCACGTTTCAACGAATCGCACTTACATCTATCATTAAGTCTGTCAGCCCGACGGTGCTTTCTGGGGCAGAGTCCGGTCAGGGTTTCAGCTTGGGAAGTCAGTATAATAATGAGTTTAACGGGAAAAAACCTCAGCTTGGCAGTCAACTGAAGGTTTTGCCTTGACAGTTGCTGGCAGCCGAGGTTTCTCGCATCGGGGAAATGCCCGACGTGTAGCCGAAAATTGACTTGCAGCGCCGGACTTAGAAACCCGCTGACTTTTTAGGTGCGCTTGATTTTGTCTTTTTGGCTGATGAAGATCAGGGCGATCGTTGCTGGAAGCACTACTACCACCACGCCCACCAGCAGGCTGTACAAAAAGTTCGCGAGAGAAGGAGTCATAGATTCCAAGCCTTTGTTACAACAATTTGATTTTTATTAATTTTATACTTTCGATCGCACCTGTGAAACGGTTAAAATTATGAATGGCAGACTTAACAAAACTTAAGATTTCGAGATAAGACCCATGACTGGTATTACCGTTGCAAGTTGGATTCTGGGCTCTGTCCTAGTCGTGATGACTTTGCTGTTTATTTTTCGGATCGTTCTGACTTGGTATCCCGAGGTGAACCTGAGCAAATTGCCGTTGAGTCTGATTGCTTGGCCCACGGAACCTTTTTTAGCCATAACTAGAAAGATTGTACCGCCGATCGGCGGGGTGGACATTACGCCGATTATTTGGGTGGGTATCTGTAGCTTGCTGCGAGAAATGATTCTCGGCCAGCAAGGGCTGCTGACAATGATGATGTAGAAGTTGGCGGTTGACTGTTGACTGTTGGGGGTTGACTGTTGACTGTTGACTGAAAGCAGGCTTGGTAAAAACCCCCGGATCGATCCGTGGGGTTGCTTTCTTCAATCTTTCAATCCAAAATCCAAAATCTAAAATCCAAAATCGATTGACTAATGACTATTTTGGTTCAAGAACTGTTCGACGAAATTCGTGTAAACTTCGCCGCTGAGAAACTCGGGGGAATCGAGGATTTTTTGGTGAAAGCCCAGGGTGGTAGGAACGCCGGTGATAGCGCATTCCCGCAATGCCCGTTTCATCCTGCGAATGGCTGTCGGTCGATCGCGCCCCCATACAATTACTTTACCGATTAAAGAATCGTAGTAAGCGGGTATTTCGTAATCGGTGTAAACGTGAGAGTCCATCCGCACGCCGGGGCCACCGGGAGGCAAATAACCGCTGATTATGCCGGGGTGGGGTCGGAAATTGCGATCGGGATCTTCGGCGTTGATGCGGCACTCGATCGCGTGGCCGTTGAGAATGACTTGGTTTTGCTTGATTTGCAGTTTTTCTCCTTGGGCGATGCGGATTTGTTCGGCTATCAAGTCGAGGCCTGTAATCATCTCGGTGACGGGATGTTCTACTTGGATGCGGGTGTTCATTTCCATGAAGTAGAACTTGCCCGATTTGTCAAGCAGAAATTCGACAGTGCCCGCACCCGTGTAGTTGATGGATTTGGCGGCGGCAATGGCGGCGTGACCCATTTGATCTCGCAGTTTCTGGCTGAGGGCGGGGCTGGGGGCTTCTTCGAGGAGTTTCTGGTGTCGGCGCTGAATCGAACAATCTCTCTCACCGAGGTGGATGACGTTACCGTAGTTGTCGGCAAGGATTTGGATTTCGATGTGCCGGGGTTTTTCGATGAATTTTTCGAGGTAAAGTCCGGGGTTGCCGAAGGCTGCGTCGGCTTCGCCTTGGGCTGCTGAGAATAGTTTGGGGAGTTCCGAGGGTTCTCTCACTAGCCTCATGCCGCGGCCTCCACCGCCGGCGGTGGCTTTGATCATCACAGGATAGCCGATGTCGCGGGCGATCGACAAAGCTTCGCGATCGTCCGCCAGCAATCCGTCGCTACCGGGAACTGTGGGGACTTTCACCCGCTGCATAGTTTCTTTGGCGGTGGATTTATCGCCCATCGCCCGCATTGCTGCCGGAGACGGCCCGATGAAGGTAATTTGATGGTCAGCGCAGATTTCGGCAAATCGGGCGTTTTCGGCGAGGAAGCCGTAACCGGGGTGAATGGCTGCGGCGTTGCGTGTCAGGGCTGCCGCGATGATGTTGGGGATGTTTAAATAGCTTTTGCTGCTGGTGGGGGGCCCGATGCAAACGGCTTCGTCTGCCAACTGGACGTGCAGGGCGTGTTTATCTACGGTGGAGTGTACGGCGACCGTGGCAATCCCCATTTCCTCGCAGGTCCGCAATATGCGGAGAGCTATTTCTCCCCGATTAGCGATTAAAATTTTCGAGAACCCCATCTTCGCTGCTTAATTCACTCAATATTCTGTACAATAATGCCTTTCGGTATGTTCTGGATAATCGTTTTCCAGAAATTGTTCACAAAAATTTATTTTACATTTTGCTGGTAGTGGTGCTATGATTGTAAATCGGCGGTGTCAAAGGGCAAGTTACGAGTTAAATGTCAGGAACCTCAACCTGTGAATCTTTAACTGGTAACGCAAAAATCCCGGAGATTGCCAGAAAGAGCGGATGTGGCGGAATTGGTATACGCGCACGCTTGAGGTGCGTGTGGCAATATGTCCTTGCGAGTTCGAGTCTCGCCATCCGCATTGAATATATAAAACAACTGTTGACGGTTTTGGCTGTCGGCAGTTGTTTTATTTTTGATGGGTGGGTGGGCAGAAACCGGGTTTTTGCGAGAATATTTGGTTACAGGCGAAGATTTGGTGAAAAACCCGGTTTCTTTGATTTGTGGGCGAGTACGGTAGGGTGCGGATTCATCAGATATCTTTAAGTGCGATCGAACTTCTGACAGATCCGCACCCTACAAAATACTGTTTAACTGTCGATCGACTATTGTGTTTGAATTAAAAACATAGATACAGCGGATTCCAGGTTTATAAAGTACACCCCAGAAACCGGGTTTCTTCTGGATTTCTCGCCAGAAACCGGTTTTATTAAAGAAACCCGGTTTCTCTGTACTTCACTTACCTGGAAAGTGCTGTAGTTATCGTTTGTCAAGTAGAATGGGGTTAGTTAGGTTCCGAATCCGAGAGTTGGCTGATGAAAAAGGATGGACGCTAAAGGATGTTGCCGATCGATCGGAGGTTCCGTACAGCACAGTCAGCCACTATGCTCGATCGGAAGGACTAGCAACGGTTGATATCACATCCATTCAAAAGATAGCTCGCACCCTCGATGTTTTGATTGAGGAGTTGATGGAAGTTGTTAAAGAATGAATTAATTTATCAGTTATAGTATGGGTAGAGAGCGAACACCCGCGCTCGCATGAAAATTCCTGCCGTCTGAACATCTATGGCTTACAGCAACAGCGAAGTTGAGGGAAAATCTTTCTATCAATCAGAACCTTTAATCGCCCGATTGAGGGGAATTATCCGAGATTATCCCGAAGGTGTGGGGATTCTCAAAGAATTAATTCAAAATGCTGACGATGCGAAAGCAGCGCGGGTAGAAATAACCCTTGATTGGCGGAACCATCACGTCAAATCATTGCCGGACGATCGCATGGTACTGCTAATGGGGCCGGCGATGTTAGTCTACAACGATAGCGTGTTTGCAGACAAAGATTTTGACAGCATTCGCAGCTTGGGACAAAGCGAAAAAGCGCGAGACTTGCAGAAAACGGGTAGGTTTGGTGTTGGGTTTAATGCAATTTATCACGTTACAGATTTTCCCAGTTTCGTGTCGCGCGATCGCATCATTTTTTTTGACCCTCACGGTGCAGCTATTCCCGGCACTTCTCGGCAAGAACCTGGGCGCGAGTGGAATTTGGCAGAGGCTAAATGGTACCAAAAATATCCCGATTTTATGCAAGTCTATGCAGCGGGAGGATTGCCCGTTGGAGATACAAACTTTCAAGGTACTCTATTTCGGCTGCCTCTGCGAACAACGGAAAGCGCAAAAAATAGCGAGATTCGCAAACAAGCTTTTACTGAATCAAACGTCAAGGAACTCCTAGACGAACTGAGACAGTCGGGTGAAGAACTTTTGCTATTTTTGAAATCTGTTCAGGAAATTAGAGTATACGAAATTCCTGCAAACAGTCAAGGAACTAGGCAAGAAATTCTAGCGATTGTTACCAAAAATCCGCAAGAAGTCCGCTCGGCGCGACAAAAAATCCTTGATGCAATTCCCGATAACCCCGACAAGTTGCTGGAATTGTGCCACCGCAATCATGACGGTTTAGTCTCAGTTTCTTACCGCCACGAGATAGAAACGATTAGTTGCGATCGTACTATCAAGTCAACTTGGAGAATAGTCAGTTTAATTCGCACAGACGAAGGCGGCGAATTGGCAAAAGTCATAGAAGCAATGCACCAAAGCCAAGAAAAAGTCGTGCCTTGGGCCGGTGCGGCTGCTAGAATTAATGCTGCCAGTACAGAGGGAAATCTGGCGCCTGTTTCGGGCAAAGTTTACTGTTTTTTGCCGCTTCCTCTCGAAACTGGTTGGCAGGTTCACATCAACGGTTTTTTCAACTTAAATAGTTCGCGGGATAATCTCAGTAGCGACAGCGGACAAACGGGAAAAGATAAGCCTAGAGCTATTTGGAATGGGCTACTAGCGCGCCACGTTTTGTCTCATGCTTGTGCTAACTTAATTGTCGATTTAGTGCAAGATATCGGAGTATTTGAATCAGATAAATTTTACCAAATTTGGCCGATTAGCAAAATTACTGCCAGCAAAGCTCTGGAAGAATTGCAGGGATTTGTGATGCAGTTATTGTACCACAAACCAGTTGTGCGATCGGCTGTCAAACAAATTGTATATGAGGGTAAAATTACCGGAGCAGTAATGTCACAGACAAGATGGGTGACACCTCCGACAGTCAAAAATTTACCATCTAAAAAGTGTTGGGACGAGTTATTAGCACCGCTGTGTGCCGATAATATCGATCTTCCAAATCCGCCATTGCCCGATTCGATTTTAACAGCTTTTAAAGATGCAGGTTTGCCTTTACCAACCTTCACTGCTGCCAACTTGCGAAAGCATTTAATCGAAAATAAATCCCTAGGGATTGCGCTGTCGGATGCACCGAAAGCAAGCCTGCGAAATCGGCAGTGGATTGGGAATATGCTGCGATATTGTCTCAGCGACAATTGTCAAGATTTGCGCGGTTTGCCACTTGCTATTCTGGCTGACAATACTTTGCAGGTATTTGGGTATAATGCGATCGGCACTATCTACATTGCAGATGAGGCGCAGAGGGAAATATTTGTCAGTTATCCCGAATGGTTTCTCCACCAAGATTTAACTAAATTATTGCCTGCATACAATCTAAAGGGCATCTCAGCCATGACTGCTGCGGAAGTAGCCAAGCAATTGGTTAAGTTGGTGGATTCAACTGCGTCAGAAATTGATTGGAATCCCGATGCAACGCATCCTCCTAATGCAGAATGGTTGACTCTAGTTTATGATTATTTTTACAAGATAAATCCGAGACATCTGTCGCAAGAAACAGTCGATGCCTTGACAAAAGTGCCACTGGTTCCGGGAAGTAATGGCAAGCTTTACAAAGCGAAAATTGCTGACACTCCTTTGTTGCGCGGGGATCGAATTGAGGCGGAAACAATTGCGGCGGTAGAATATTTTGGGGCAACACTTGTCAAAGCACCGGCAAAACTTGAGGGTGCGATCGCACAATTTGCCGATCGCCACAAAAATCAGTTAGTCTATTGTATCACGGGCCCGGATATCCTAGACATAGTATATTCGCGGTGCGATCGAGGTTTGCCACCTTACAACGAAAAGCATTATACATATCTGCTGAATTTCCTGGCAAGTCGAGAGCAAATAAATTACGATGAAAACCGGAAAAAGAAGCTGCGCCAACTGCCAATTTATCCAACAACTTCCGGCGAAATAGTTGACCTCTACAGTGAAAATGTCTACCTTCCGGGCGACGGATATGAACCGCCAGAAATTGCAGGTAGTTTGCGCCTTTTACGCTTAGGACAAAAACGAGAATGGCTGCCACTTTTCCAACTTTTGCAAGTACCAATACTCAACCGCGCCCGACTAATTCGTGACTGTTTGTTGCCAGAGTATGCCTCCTTTTCCCCAGAAGAACAGTTAATCGCACTAACTTGGATTAGGGATAACTTGACTAAAGCTAGCAAAGAGTTAGAAAATGCAGGAGAGAATGCTTTCGGATTCCAGGAAGAGCTTAAAAAGGCACGTCTGGTACGCTGTAGTGACAGGAGATTGAGAGCTGCCCAATTGATTTATAATCCTTTTAGTGAGGTAGTCCGAAACATTATCGGGAATGTAGCAGTGATTCCAGACATGGAATTTTACTCGCAGAATTCTGAAATTTGGCTGAAATTTTTCTCAGAGTTAGGAATGAGGCAAAATCCCGATGCTGATGACATTTTAGCCTGCGTTGACAATCTCATTCAAAGGGCAAATCGAGCGGGTGCAGAGGCTGTAGCCGATAGCTGCATTGCTATTTTTAACTACATCGTTGACAACTGGGATGCGATCAAAAATATCAGACTTGCCAACAGCAACAAGACACTACCAGAAGCACTTGTAGATAAACCTTGGCTTCCTGTCGAGGGAAATCCTCAAAAGTTAAGCCAATATTTCGGTGCTGCAAAACCTGAACCTAGATTGTACCGCGCTAAAGACTTGTGTTTCATTCAAGATGCTCCTTTAGTCGCCAGCCAAAAGTTTATATTTGCACGTCCTCAGCGGGATTTACTGAAGGTAGAAATCAAAAAGGCACTGGGTTTTGAGCCTGTAGACCCAAATACCGTTATCGACTACTTTGATGTTATCATAAAACTTTGGGAAAATGACAGTTCAAATTAAATTATCCAACAATCAAAATACACAACTGCAATCAGTCGAGGCGATTTACAAGTATTTTTACGATACTTTGGTAAAAGGCGGTATTTCGGCAGATCAAAAGCGGCAAATTCAAGAGCGTTTTGCTCATCGTCAATGTCTGTGGGATGAGTCTACGGGTAAGTTTTGGCAGCCCAAACACGTTTTTTTAGATGATGTTGGTTTTTTCGGAAATCGACGCACAACCATACCTAGTTCTAATTCTCATTGCGAAGTTTATCAGTTATTAGGACAAAGGATCTCGCCCACTGTACAAGACTACTTAGACTTCCTGGCAGAACTAGCAGCAGAGTACGGCAATAATGCTTTAAATGAAGCGGATAAAAACTGCGCGATTCAGGTACTCTACCGCCTGGAATCTCAACAGTTATTACAAGGAGTCGCAGTTAACAATATACCGATTCTTACCGCTAACAACACGCTTTGTTTGGCGGAAAAAGTTCTCATCCCTGACGCGCATTGGCGCAAGGATTATATTGACTCTAACCGGATACTGCACGATAGAGTTTCTGTCAAATTTGCTAAATCGGTTGGCTGTCTTTCTTTGTTGAAAGATGCTAGAGAACGCCCGAAAACAGTAAAAGTCGCCCGCAATACCAAAAGCTGCGATTGGTGTCTAGAATGGCAAAATACCTTAAATTCGGCAGAATTGCGATCGGGTTTGAAGCGGTTGATTTTTCACGAGTGCGAATCGGAACCAATTTTAGATTTAATCTGGTTGACCAAAGCTCAAGTTGCAGCGGCTAGTCAAATTAATGTAGATTTATTTTTGAGCGATGAAACCTGTATTGCCACAGATATACCGGGTACTCAACACTTTGACGAATTCAATAAAATTTTTCAGATTATCAGTAGTGCTAGCAGATATATTATGCTATCGTATTTAGCAGAAAGTATTAACGCTAGGCTTGGGGAATATGCCGTTAAAAATTTGCTACCCCTCGCCAGCATTATCGATGCGGAGCCATGTAATATTCACAGTTTGCTAAACGAGTTGCGAATTAGGTCTTTACCATCGCTTGTCACCGCTACCGAGCCTGAAAATCAAGAATCTAATATTAGTAAAGCGGCGACAAATTCCAAGGGCGAGTCTTCCATTTATTGGGGCGCGTTTTGAGCGGGTTTAATATTTCACACTCTCCAGATTAGACATCGGGGAATTTTGCTAATAGTTAAACTGTACTTCTATAGGAATTACGCATAAATACTAAAGAAACCGGGTTTTTGGCAGTTTATATGGGTTTTAACGAAGTATTCTCGCAAAAACCCGGTTTCTGACCACCCGTGCGTAAGTCCTAATTTTTCGCTAATTCCGGCGGCCGCCCCATCAAGCCTGTCATCAAGCGCAAGGCTAAAAACCTCACTGGGGGAATTGTCCGCAAACACCACAATCCAAAGCGGCGAAATGCTACAATTGGTAGCCAAGTATTGGAAAATAATCTGTCTAGAAAATCGGTAAATCCTAACACGATTAAATTCTCTTTTTTCCTCCAGTTGTGATACCGTTTCAATACTCGCAAGTCGCCGATGTCTTCGCCTTTTTGGTGCGCTTGCTGCAAGATTTGGCCGATCGCCCCAGCGTCTCGAATACCCATATTTAATCCCTGGCCGCCGACGGGATGGCAGCAGTGGGCGGCGTCGCCAATTAGTGCTAATCTGGGCAAAACGTAGCGATCGCTCTGCATTAACTGCACGGGAAACAAAAAGCGATCGCTTTCCAATTCCAAACGCCCCAACAGCCCGCCCGTGCGCTGTTCCAACAAAGTCAAAAACTCTTTTTCATCCATTTGTTGCAAAGCTTTAGCTTCCGCGTGAGGTGCTGTCCAAACTACTTGACAGCGGTTCCCCGGTAATGGTAAAACTCCCATCGGGCCGCTCGGCCAAAAGCGCTCAAAAGCGATATCATTGTGCGGTTTTTCTGCTTTAATAGTGATAGCAACGCAGGATTGCCAGTATTTCCACCCGCGAGTGCTGATGTTGGCTTCGGTGCGGATGCGCGATCGCGAACCGTCGGCGGCGACTAATAATTTGGTGCGAATTGTCCGAGTTTCGCCGTTTTGTTTGACTTCTATTTCGGCGCAATCGGTTAAATATTTTACCTCGACTACTTCCGCCGGACAAACCCAACTAAAATTCGGGTTTTTTGCCAAAGATTCTTGCAAAGCTGACAGCATGACTCCGTGCTCGCCAACGTAACCTAAAGCTGCTTTTGGTACGGGCAATTTGCCAGTATTTCCCAAATCCGGGCGGTGGAATTCGACCACACCGGGATAGTCGCCGTCGCAGAGGCTAATTTGCTCGAAGGTGGTGATTTGCGGCAAGATTTGCTGCCACACGCCGATACCTTCTAAGATCATTCCTGATAGCAAGGTAATTGCATAGGCTTGTTTTTTGGCTGCTGCGATTGCGGGGAGTTGGGTTTCAATTATTGCTATTTTCAATCCAGAATCTTTTAAGGCGCTGGCTAAGGTTGCCCCGACTATGCCCCCTCCGACGATGGCTATGTCAAAGTCGAGTGTCGGTGTTTGCGTCGAGGCTGTGGTTGGAGAAAGTTGGTTTACAGGCATTTTCAAGGGAATTTGTCAAGGTTAATTGGATTGTTACTTTTTTATTGTAAAGAATTATTTCGATTTAGGGCGATCGAGAAAGGGAGAGTACCGGCATTCGTGAAAATCCAGGTTTTCAGACTACGATATCCAAATGCAAGCCCAGGATGCACTCGCTACCTCAGAAACCCGGTTTCTTCCTATATTTCTCGTCACTCAACGCAAAACTCGTAGAAACCGGGTTTCTAGCCCCCCCGATGGATCAGCCCTGAAACTAATGACTAATGACTCATGACTAATGACTAATGACCGAAAGCATCCAGGATACCCGCCACGTGATTCATCCGTCCAGAAATAAAAAACCTGTATCCGAGAAACTTGCCCCTCGAATTTATCTCGCGCAAGTCAATGCTAAAATCTAAAATCTAAAATCTAAAATCTAAAATCTAAAATAGATTGACCATTTCCTTTGTGTTTTCGGTAGCCAGCGCTGATACTTCCTGGCAAATGGGAATCTCGATGACAAACTCTGCACCTTCCCCAGGCGTGGAAATACACCGCAATTTGCCTCGGTGTTTTTCAACTATAATCTGATAGCTGATTGACAGTCCCAAGCCTGTGCCTTTGCCGACTGGTTTAGTAGTAAAAAATGGGTCGAACAACTTGCCAATAACTTCTTGATTGATTCCCATCCCGTTGTCGGCAATCCGAATTGTTACTGTCTCGGAATTCGCACTGGTGCTAATCCGAATTCGGTTGTGGCGAGCATATATTTCTTTTGAAGAATGAGTGCTGTTGTACTCTTCGAGGGCGTCGATCGCATTTACTAAAAGATTCATAAATACTTGATTGAGCTGACCTACATAGCACTCTACTTTTGGAAAATTGCTGTATTCTTTGATAATCTCAATAGCGGGACGAAGTACATTAGCTTTGATCCGGTGCTGCAAAATTAGCAAAGTGCTTTCGATTCCTTCGTGAATATCTACTCGCTTCATCTGCGATTCGTCGAGTCGGGAAAAGTTGCGTAAGGATACAACTAAGTCGCGGATGCGATCGGCTCCAACTTTCATTGATTCCAAAATCTTCGTAAAGTCTTCCATTAAGTAATCAACTTCAATATCTTCGGCTGCTTCTACAATTTCTGGGACGGGATTTGGGTATTTCTCCTGGTAAAGATGGAGCAAACTGAGTAAGTCTGTGGCGTATTGGCTGGCGTGGGTAATGTTGCCGTAGATGAAGTTAATCGGATTGTTAATTTCGTGGGCGACGCCGGCGACTAGCTGGCCGAGAGAAGAGATTTTTTCGGTTTGGATTAGTTGAGTTTGAGCTTGGTGCAACTCGTGGACAGCTTTTTCGAGCTCGGCTGCTTGCACTCGATACTGTCCCTCCGACTGCTTGAGTGCTTCCAAAACTTGGACTCGATCGCTAATATCGGTGTGAGTTCCCACCCACTCGCGAACGCTGCCGTCGGCTGCCAAAAGGGGGACGGCCCGCACCCAGAAGTGTCTGTAGCTGCCGTCTGCAGCTCGCAAGCGGTGCTCGACTTCGTAGAGACTTTTTGTTTCTATGGCGCGCTTCCAAGCTTGTATTGTGCGATCGCGATCTTCTGGGTGCACTGATTTTATCCAGTAGTCCTTGTCTTCAGAACTCAAGCCCGTATAAGCTATCCAATCAGGCTGAGGCTTGTCGAAGATTCCGCTAGCGTTTGTCGTCCAAACCATCTGTGCGGTAGCCATGGCCAGCGATCGATATCTTTCCTCGCTCAGACGCACAGCTTCTTCGGCTTGGCGGCTGGCTGTCACGTCGCGCAAAATAGTTGTGAATATGATTTCGCCTGCCACTTCGAGTTTGGAAATAGAAGCTTCGGCGGGAAATTCCGTACCGTCTTGGCGGCGGGCGAAAATTTCTTTGCGGTGGCCCATTGTTCGGGCTTGTTTAACGCCTCCGCCGAAATTGCTGACGAGGTGACTGTGAGGGGTGGCAAAAGCTTCGGGCAACAGCAGGCTCAAGGATTGCCCGACCGCCTCAGCAGCAGTCCACCCAAAAATCCGTTCTGCACCTTGGTTGAACAGGATAATTTTTTGGTCAGCATCCACAGAAATAATCGCGTCCTCGGCAATTTCTAAAATGCCGGCGAAACGAGCTTGAGACAGTTGCAGCGCTTGTTCAGCTTGTTTGCGATCGCTGATGTCGCGGGCGATCGTCGAAATGTATGCGAGTTTGCCGCCCGGTGCGGAGTGGGAGATGAGGACTTGGCTGACGGGAAGTTCGAGTCCCGATGCTGACACGAAGGCTGTTTCTCCACTCCAAAAGCCCTCGGAAACAGCGGTGGCGATCGCTTGTTTCAAAGTGCTGCGGGCTGAGGCTGCCGTGAATTCTGCAACTTTTCGCTTGGATATATCTTCGTTTTCGCCTATACCCACCATTTTTCTGCCGGCTTTGTTAATGTAAATGGCGCGTCCTTCGAGGTTGTAGATACCTACAAAATCCGGGGTTGCTTCCAGAATTGCTGCTAAACTTCTGTTAGCGATTTCGGCTTGTTTGCTCTCAGTAATATCCCGCGCGATGCTAACTATACCGCTGATCTTTCCTAAGCCGTCCCGGTAAGCACTTTTTGTAGAAAGAAATATTCTCAAATTTCCTTTGACGGGCAGCTCTTCTTCGATCGCTTCCGTTGTTCCCGCTGCCATAATTGGGCGATCGGTTTTTATAATATTTTCCGCAATTTCCGGCGAAAACAACTCGCTGTCATCTCTGCCGATAATGTCGTCTACAGACTGGCCAATTATACTGGCTCCCGCAGCATTAAGCATTAGATAACGGCCCTGAATATCTTTGACAAATAGGGCTGCGGGCGTACTGTTGATTACTGTCATCAACAGATTGTAGTTTTTTTGAAGCGCCTGCTTTGTTGTTTGAGAGTCGAAAATTTGCTGTTGCAATTGCTCGTTGGTTATTTGCAGTTGGATAGTCCGTTTCTCAACTTGATTTTCTAAGTCTAATTTAGCTTTTCTCAGTCCCAGTTCCGCTCGATAGCGTTTCCGGTCTGCGCTGCAGAGAGTTTTGGCAGAATGCCAAATCAGAACTGTAAAAATAATCACGTTCAATACGCTTAACAGCGATATCCCTACCTCCGGCGTGTAGGCTTGTAACCGATCTCCCAATAGGATGAAATAACCGACTAAAGGTGGGATAATGATTGCCCGTGGCAACAAGCGCCGCGCCATGATGCCGCCCGCGCGATCGCTCGTCATTACTGCTATCAATCCTCGATCGGGACTGGCAAATAAAATGCCGCAGCTCAGCAACATAAATGCTGCGGATGTGTGCAAAGCCATCCCTGTATTATTGCCAATTTGGTAAAATAAAGCTTTGTCGTAGAAATAGCCTATCAAACCCGTAAATGCAATTAAAAATGCACAACAGCTTAAGATTTGAATCCGCAGGTATTTAGGCCGACGTTCTGACAGCAGCAGCAGCGCTGTTCCCAGCAATAAAAAAGCACCAGCAGTATTCGGTGCCATGCGTCCTGGTGTTCCGGTAATTGTCAATGTGTAACTTTCTTTAAATAGCAGTTGGTCCATGCCTAAGTCTAAATTAAAGCTATATTGAAGTAGGGTTAATAGGCTAATTAATATAATTAAAAATGAGGATAATAAAATCAATTTCTTATAATTTTTTTGAGGCTTTCTTGCTGTTAATTTGGTGCGCCTAGTCTGTTGGATGAATAGAGAAAACCCGCCCAAAATAAAGCATACCGCAGTATTGGCTTTCATGGTAACGAGTCCGGGCAGAATGCTTTTTAAGAGTTGCACATCGAATATCCAACCCAAAATGACTGTACAGCCGATCGCCATTACTGCAATACTCGCTTTTTTGCAAAAAGACTCGACTGCAGCCATTCGGGTTGAGGGCGTTTGCCGTTGTTGCGATCGTTCAAAAACTTCCAATTTCTCGCTCCCTCTAATTATTTGGTTTTTACGTATCAAAGGTAACAATAAACACTCTAGTGATATTGTTGCCTTAGATACAAAGCTGCTGAAGATTTGCTCAAAGCTGCTATGCATAAAATATGAATTATTTTACCTAACTTTAGATAGAGCGTCAAATGAAGGTGGAAGGCTCTTATGTAGAAGGCATTTGGGAGAATTGACTAATTTTTGTATGTGTAAATTTTAATAAAAAATTCCTTGTTCCTGGTTCGTTGTCCCTTCGATTTCGGAAATTGGCGCCCGATTCATCGGCAAGACGGAGTGTTTTTACTCAGTACATCGAGGGATAATGGTAGCGGATGAATCACTCTGCAACAAGATCGCTAGCATTGTCAATCGGCTGCTGTGGCTGTGGGAAATGCGATGGGCATAACAGATAAGACTCGGCGGTTGAAAACCGCTACTACATAAACTTTCGTCCCAGCAGAGAGGGACTAACCTGTGGAGCATTTAAACCACTAACGAAACCTGTAGGGTGCGTCGGCTCGATCGCTTCCACCGGCAAGGGAAACGCGGAGGCCCTCCTGCACCATACAATACTATTTTAAACGCTCCACAGCTTAACTGTTAACTGTTAATTCTTAATCTTGTTCACATAACCCCACAAACTGTAATCGCGACTCAGCCAACCCCGGAAAAAAGCCATTTGAGTCGGGTCTTCTTGTACCCGTTTGTAGCGGTAAATAATTCGTTCGTTAATCATTTGCAACGCGGTATTTCTATTATTCGCTCCTTTTAGCGCTTCCTTGGTGCGGGCATCAAAAACTCCCGTTTGCGGCAATCCTAATGCTTGCTGAAGAAAGGTAATAGAGTTATTAATACCGAAATTAACGGCAGTGTCAAACATGACGATCGCCAAAGCCGGCTGCATCGTGCCCGATAGGCTCGAATCCCAGTAATATTTATAAATTTCTAGGAGCTCTGCTTCCGACATCTGCGTCACGTCGAGGGGCGGAAGCCCACGACTGTAGCGGTAGGCGTTGTATTCCGTTTGCAAGACGCCCCGATAAGTTCTGCCGCCCTTATCGGCTGGGTGATTGCTGAATCCGCCCTCAAAATATAGGGTGAAATAAAGAGCAGTTTGAAATAATTTCTGCCGAAAGCTGGCTGTCTGCTGCTGCTGGGCGAAAGTCTTTTGGGCAAAGGGTAAGGGGATTGCTAAGGTTAACAAGAGTATCCCCAGCAGGAGGTTTGGTTTCCACTTGATGTTATGTTGGCGCTGTGTCGCTTGCTTGTCGCTCATAAATTCTCTGTGACGATCGCCCGTAGTTCCGCTAAAACTGCTACTCTGCAAAATAATATAGATTCAACCTTTAACTTGATAGCACAGATAGGCCGCCAAATGAATTCCGATTTTAGCAACCAATCCGAAACACCCCAATTTGAAGATGCTGCATCCCTGACAGTCGCTGCTGAAACCTATTACTCTCAAGGCAATTTAGCAGCAGCCGTCGCTGCTTGTCGCCGTGCTCTGGAATTGCAACCGGATTGGGCGGCGGCTTACGTGACAATGGGCAATGTGCAGCAAGCAAGCGGCCAAATTGAGGAAGCGATGCGGTTTTATTCCGAGGCGATCGCTCTGAATCCCGATTTTGCTGAGGCTTATGCTAATTTGGGCAGTATGCTCTACAAACAAGGACATTTGGTGGAGGCGGTTGTCAATTATGAAAAGGCGATCGAACTTAAACCGAATTTGGCTGCTGCTTACTGGAATTTGGCAGGGGCACTGAAGCAGCAGGGGCAGCAGGATGCAGCGGTAGCCTACGAGCAAAAAGCTCTCGAACTCAATCCCCACCTTGCTCAGGTAGATTTTCACTTAAATTTAGGAGATACATTAGCGCGGCAAGGGAAATTAGATGAGGCGGTGGCTGCATGGAAGCAGGCGATCGCATTTAAACCCGATTTAGCCGAAGCATACTGTCAAATTGGCCAAGTTTTGCGCCACCAGGGCAAATTTAAAGAGGCAATACCCAACCTTCAAAAAGCCCTAGAAATTAAACCGGATTTTATTTCTGCCCACCAACATTTGTGCGGCATCCTCAGAGATACTAGCGATTTAGCTGCCGCGCGGCAAGCCGTGCACCACTACAGCCAAATGTGTGCCGAAACAGATCCAATTATGACCGCGATTTACTTCATCAGCACCTATCAAGTGTCGGGATTAAATCAAATTGCGGGCGATCGATTTTTAGAGCTAGAGTCGTACTTGCAGCAAAACTTAGAAACCGCTAGCCCGGTGGAAATTAAATCGCTTTATGCAAACTTGTTATTCAGCACGCCCTATTTGCGAGATGACTTGGCGGCCAACTCAAAACTTTACAGATTAATTGCTCAAAAGTATATCGACCAATGTATTAAACCTAATTTTTCTCAACCCGCAAATTACAGTTTCAAACCAACGGTTCCATCCAGCCAGTTAAAAATCGGCTTTTTGTCCAATCACTTCAGCCGCCATTCTGTAGGTTGGTGCAGCGCTGACATCATTTGCGAATTGTCAAATATCACACCAAATGTGTATTTGTACGCTTCCGAAAGAATTGTTCCTGACGATCGCACTCAGCAATTTGAAAGTTTTGGCAAACTGACTTTTCCCACAACCTACCCGAACGGAATTGCAAACTCTGCCGAAATTATAGACCAAATTCAGCAAGATGAATTGGACGTTTTAGTTGATTTAGATTCTCTCAGCGTACCAGTTCACGCTGACATTCTCTACCAAAAACCCGCACCAGTTTGTGTTTCTTGGCTGGGATTTGACGCCCCTTACATATCGCCGAAAAATTACTTTCTTACAGACGGGCACTCGCACCCAGCAGACAGGGAAAAATATTATGACGAGCAGCTAATTAGGATGCCTGATTCCTTTGTAGCGGTGTCGGGTTTTCAGAGATATGGAGTCGATCCCGTTGCATTGAGAAGATCGCATCGGATCGGTTTGGATCAGATAGTTTACCTGTGCGTGGCTCCCGGCAGAAAATTTAATCGCGAGTTGGTAAAAGCACAAATTGCCATTCTCAAAGAAGTGCCGAACAGTATCTTAATTCACAAAGCTTTAGGCGATGCTGCGGTGTTTGAGGCTGCATATCACCAAGCTTGCGAAGCTGAGAAAGTGAGCAAGCACCGAATTAAGTTTTTGCCGAGGTTTGCTACTGAGGAAGAACACAGAATTATCTATTTGCTGGCAGATGTGTTGTTAGATTCTTATCCTTACAACGGAGGAACTCAAACTTTAGAGGCTTTGTGGTCTAATTTGCCGGTGGTGACTCGCACAGGAGAGCAATTTTTGTCGAGAATGGGTTATTCGTTTTTGCAGACTTTGGGAATTGAAACAGGTGTGGCTTTGTCTTTGTCGGAATATGTGGAAGTTGGTGTAAAATTGGGTAAAGAGCGTGAATTGAGAAATGCCATTAAATCACAGTTGGTGAAATCTAAAGATCCAGCCAATTTGTCGCCGCTGTGGAATCCGAAAAAGTTTGCGGGTGATATGTATGCGGTCTTGGAAAAATTATGTAAAATAGGATAACGCGCTAATTATAGGATAAGGTGCGTCAGGCCAAACAATCCGCAATGTGAGAAAACATCATAAGGAATGAGAATTAAATAACTTCCACAAGTTTGTGGGATGGGCGTCCCGCCCGTCATGAGTGGACGGGCTTTCAGGCCCATCCCACAATAACAATTAAAATTATAAGTTATTTAATTCGCGATCCTAACCTGACGCACCCTAAAATGACTAATCTAAAGTCTAAAATCTGAAATCTAAAATGGTATGACTTCAACACTGCCAACTATTAAGTTTTTAAAACAGCCGACTTCGGAAGCTTGGGTGGAACAGGCGATCGCCCATTTGGATACAATCTTATTAGACCATTCTCACTGCGAGCGGAAAGCGGCGGGAGTAGCGTTAAATTTAATGTTTCGCTACCCAGCAAAGGAAAAATTGGTGAGGATGCTAACGGGGATCGCCCGCGAAGAATTAGAGCATTTCGAGCAAGTCAACCAGCGGTTAGAACAGCGCAGCATTGCTTTGGGCCCTTTGGCTGCACCTCCCTATGGTGCCGGTTTGTCCGCCCAAATTCGCAAGCAGGAACCGGAGAGACTTTTGGATTCTTTGTTGGTTTCTGGTTTGATAGAAGCGCGCAGTCACGAACGGTTGGGGCTGCTGGGCGATCGCTGTCCCGACGCCCAATTAGCTAAGTTTTACCGCAGTTTGATGGCTTCGGAGGCGCGCCATTACGGGGTATATTGGATTTTAGCAACAACTTATTTCGATCGGGATATTGTGATGCAGAGGTTGGAGGAATTATCATTAGTAGAGAGCGAGTTGCTCGCAAGTCTTCATCCCGAACCGAGAATTCACAGTTAAAAGCTAGGTGCATTTAAAAACTGTAAAACACAAAAAATGAGTAAGTTTACAGTTGCTAAAGTCAAAAAATAAATATACGTTGCAATAACCAATGAAAACCCAACATCTGGATTTTTTAATTCGTTCATGGGAAACCCGCGATCGCGCTGAGGCGTTCTATTTAATTAGGGATGTTTTAGCAGAGTACGGTTTAAAATGCGAACCTCACGGGGCAGATCGAGATGTCTATGATGTAGAACTACATTATCATAATCAAGGTGGCGAATTTTGGGTAGTTGAGCGGCAGGATAAAATAGTCGGTACGGCGGCTTACTATCCGATTGAGCGCGGAAATAATGCTGTGGAAATTCGCAAAATGTATATTTTGCCAGCAGCAAGAGGACAGGGTTTGGGTAAATTTTTACTGCAAGAATTGGAAAGTAAAATTATCGCTCGCGGCTTTGATGAAATCTGGATAGAAACTGCTAGCATTCTCAAAGAAGCTGTAAAAATGTACGAAAATAGTGGATATCTACCGACAACTGGTGTGGAGACGCCAAGGTGCGATCGGGTTTACGTAAAATATCTAGGTTAGAAGCAAAGTCTAAGAAACCGGGTTTCTGAGAAAATGTCGGTTGGGTGGCAAAATATCTCGGAAGAAACCCGGTTTCTGGGAATTTTGCATTGGGTTTTAATTTATTTTTTGCTGCAGAGGAATCTCGATCGCAAATTCGGAACCTTCTCCCACTACAGAATTGCAAGAAAGCTTGCCGCCGTGTTTTTCTACTATAATAGAGTGCGAAATAGCCAATCCTAAGCCAGTTCCTTTGCCAATGGGTTTAGTAGTGAAAAACGGGTCAAACAAGCGCTTTTGCACATCTTCGCTCATCCCAGGGCCGCTGTCAGCTATCCAGATGGCAACGCTGTTATTGTCGGTTACTTGGGTGCGAATCGTAATTGCGAGATTTTTGTCGGTGCGATCGGATTTCTTCATCTCCATTTCCAATGCGTCTAGCGCATTGCTCAACAAATTCATAAATACTTGATTTAACTGACCGGGATAACATTCAACTAAAGGCAAATTACCGTATTCTTTAATCACATTAATTGTCGGGTAATCGGCTTTATGTTTCAGGCGGTTTTGCAAAATCAGCAGTGTGCTTTCAATGCCTTCGTGAATGTCAACTTGTTTCTTTTCGGCTTCGTCAAGTCTTGAAAAAGTTCGCAGGCTCAAAACTATGTCGCGGATGCGATCGGCTCCGACTTTCATAGATGCTAAAATTTTAGGTAAATCTTCAATGAGATAATCAATTTCTAAGTCATCCCTTGCATCTACAATTCTTGCGCTAGGCTGCGGGTATTCTTTCTGGTAAAGTCGCAGCATTTTTAGCAAGTTTTGAGTATATTCGCTGGTGTAGCTGAGATTGCCATAGATAAAATTAACCGGGTTGTTAATTTCGTGGGCGACACCTGCTACTAACTGTCCCAAACTCGACATTTTTTCACTTTGAATTAATTGAGTTTGGGTGCGTTGGAGTTCGCGCAAAGTTTCTTCTAGCTGTTGAGTTTGAGCTTGAGCTAGTCGGGCAGCTTGGCGGGTTTGGGTGTAAAGTTCAGCGTGGTCGATCGCGATCGCAATTTGAGCGACTACCGCTTGCATCAGTTCGACTTCCGATTCGCTCCAATTTCGCATGGAGATAGCCTGATAGCAGGTAATCACCCCAATATCGCCTGCTGCAGTATGAATTGGCAGCGACAGCACAGAGTTAAAATTTGAAGCCTGGAAAACTTCGCGCAATTCTACATCTTCAAAAGTGCTGACATCATCAATTCGCAGAATTTCTCGCCGCAAAATCTGTCGCACTGCGAGACTAGATTTGTCCTCTACAGGATAAGTGCCAAGCATACTTGGCAAATCTGCATTCTTCGCTTCGTAAGTTACTTCCCAAACCGGAGGATTGGTGTTGGGGCGATACCAAGTGAAGATGCACCAATCTAGGTGCATCAGATTGCGAATTTCTTCAACTGCGGTTGCTACAATTGTGTCTAAATCTAAAGAAGTGCGGATTTGGTTGGCAATTTGATTGAGCAGTAATTCTCGCTGAGCTTGCTGTCTGAGGGCTTGTTCCGATCGCACTAAAGTTTCTTCTGCAAGTTTGCGATCGGTTAAATCTTGGATCACTACTTGGATAATTTTTTCATTTCCCACCTCGATGACTGTCAGCACCACTTCTGCGGGAAAATCAGTACCGTCTAAGCGCTGGTGAACCCAATCAAAACGGTGCTTTCCCCGCTCAAAGGCGATCGCGATCATTTCGTGGGCCAAGCTCAAAGAATCTCTGCCGTTGGGTTGAAAAGGAGGCGAGAGTGTGCCAGGGTTTTGGCCGTACAACTCTTGCGGGGTAGTGCAGCCAAATAGTTTTAGGGTGGCTGTGTTGGCATCGGTGATGGCATTGTCACATAACATAAAAACAGGCAAACTGGTTAATTCGTAGAGCGATCGAAATTTGGCTTCCGACTGCTGCAATGCGGCTTCTGTTTGCTTGCGATCGGTAATGTCGGCAACCATTGCCAAAGCGCCCATATAGCGTCCCTGTTTATCTACCAAGGAATTAGTAGAAACCATCGCCCACAAGTCCCTGCCGTCTCGGCTACGGAACTTAAAATCGAGCTGTTCGCGAATTCCTTCACGGCGGCGTTCGAGGCTGATTTGTGCGATCGCGATGCCTTCTGCATCCATGAAAGCAAATAGCGACTTTCCGATCATTTCCTCTGGAGTGCAGCCGAGCATATTAGCCATTTTTTGGTTAACAAAAGTAGTTTTACCCTCCGTATCTATCATCCAAATTCCTTCGTCTGCTGTCTCGACAATGCACCTGTATTTTTCCTCGCTTTCTCTGAGCGCTTCTTCTGCTAACTGGCGAGCCGTAATATTTTGAGTCATTAGCAATCCGCCGATAATTTCTTGCCGTTCGTTTCTGACTGGCAAAGTATAACCGACGTAGACGCGATCGCTGTAAATAAATTCTGTAACAACTGTTTCTCCTGCCAGTGCCGCCCGATAATTTGGCTCGACAGCAGCGCAAAAATCTGGCTCGAATACTTCCCAGATTGTCTTGCCTTCCATCAATTCTTTTGCAAGTCCCACGGCGGCTAATTCTGTACCTTCTACCAGCGTGTAGCGCATTTCTGGATCGAACAACATCACCGCACCATTAGGAATGTTGCTTGCCATAGTGCGGTAAAGCTGTTCGCTTTTTTGCAGCGCAGCTTCTGCTTGTTTGCGATCGCTAATGTCAACTACAACTGCACCGATGCCGATCGCCTCGCCATCTTTGTCTAGCAAGGGAAAATAAGAGCCTGTTAGGTGTCGGACAAACCCAGGCTTTCTGGGGTTGTCACCACTCATCTCTATGTTAATTAATGGTTGTTTTGTCCTCAAAATTTTTTCGTACAAAGGCTCTATTATGGGAGCGATATTTGGCAATATTTCGCGTACAGTCTTGCCGATGTGAGCTGCTGGACTCAGGCAATTTATTTCTGCTAAAAATTGATTAATTTGCACGTAGCGCAACTGCGAGTCCAAAATACAAAGTCCCGCCGGAGCCTCCTTTAAAAACGCATCAAATAGTCCTTGTCTTTGTGCTAATTCTTGTTCTAAAGCTTTGCAAACGCTGAGATCGGTTAAAGATCCCATCATCCCCACAACTTCTCCCATTTTGTCTTTCAATAGCGAGAGCATCAGGTGCGAGTAAAATTTTTCTCCAGATTTACGGCGTGTTATAACTTCTATTTCATGCTCGCCTTTTTCTTGTAGCGGTTTGATGACTTGCTGTAACAAAAATTCGTGTTCTTCTGGCGGGTAAATTAGAGAAATGTGCTGTCCGATAGCCTCAGTTGCTTCATAGCCGTATAACTTTTGGCAGGCTTGATTCCACATGGTGATCGAGCCGTCCATATCTGTAGAAATTACCGCCTCGTGAATTTGGTCGATAATTTGACTTTGGAGACGCAATTTTTCTTGAGTTTGCTCCAGTTCGGCGATTTTTTCTTCGAGTAGTTTCTGAGTTTTTTCCAGTTCCGCAGTCTGCTTTGTCAGCAATTTTTCTAGATGTGAATTGCTGTGTGGCGACGCTGATTCTAGGGGAGCGCTATTTTGATCCCGATTATTAAAGATTTCTTCAACACTTAGCCAAATCGCGGACAGTCCCTCTGTTTCAATTGCCCGCTCGGAAACTCGCACGGGTACGAGATGCTGGTTTTTATGTTTGTATGCTGCTTCGCACAGGTGCGTGTGGCTATTTTTTGCTTGACATTCTAGATATTTTTCTGGGCCCGCGCACTGTGTTTGCTGAATTTCCCAGTAGTTGAGGTGGAGAGTTTCTGCAACTGTGCGGCCGATAATACTTGCAAAAGCTGGATTTACGTCGAGAAAAGTCCCGTCCGTCCGGCACAATGCCAGCCCTATCGGGCACAGTTCTAACAATTGGCAACGGGAGCGATTGCGCTTGGCTTTTCCTAACTGGCTTTGCATCTGACCTAGCTGGACTTGGTTTATTTAATTATATCTTTATTATCTTGTTTATTGCTGTGAGTTTTATCCTTAATTAAAAAAGAGGGAAGAAGGAAGTTCGGCAACGATCCCTCTACGGGATTTAACAAATGTAACGGATAGATGCTGAGCTTGGAGGGAAGAAGGAAGAGATTGGAGGTTCGAGGTTCGAGGGAAGTTCGGCAACGATCGCGCGATCGGGATTTAACGGATGGATGTTGAGGAAAAAGACAAGATGGGGAAACAAAAGTGAGTAATAATCACCGGGGAGGAGGAAAGAGGGAATGAGAAGAAACCCGAAAAATCACAAAAGAAGAAGTACAAAACTGGTACAAAGACCATTAATTTATACATGGTATCTTCCCTCCAACCTTCTTCCTTCTTCCCTCTTCCGACGGACATCCATTACATCCGTGACATCCGTGACATCCGTCGAGCGAATCCGTTGCCGAACTTCCTTCAATTAATCGCGGGCAATACCTTCGGATCGAGCGGCCAACTGTACTGCACCGGCGACAGCAATGGCAACTCTTTCGTCAAAAACCGAGGGTATAATGTGCTCTTTGTCAAGCTGAGAAGGACTGACTAAAGAGGCGATCGCATAAGCTGCTTCCAAGTACATAGTGGGCGTAATCGTGGTCGCTTTGCAGTCCAAAGCGCCTCGAAATATCCCCGGAAATGCCAAAACATTGTTAATTTGATTCGGGTAATCGCTGCGTCCGGTTGCTACGATCGCCGCATCTTCCATAATTAATTCTGGCTGAATTTCGGGAATGGGATTTGCCATTGCAAAAACAATGGGATTTTCGGCCATCGAACGCACCATAGATCGGGTGACTACGCCGGGGGCGCTGACGCCTAAAAATACATCGGCACCGGCGATCGCATCTTCCAAAGTACCGCTCGAAGCCACGGCAAATTCTAGTTTTTCTGGGTTCATATCCGTGCGGTCTTCGGAGAGGACGCCTTTGGAGTCGCACATGATGATGTTTTGGGCACCTGCTTTACGCAACAACCGGGCGATCGCGACTCCGGCCGCACCGGCTCCGTTTATCACGATACACACTTCTGAGATGGTTTTTTTGACGATTTTCAAGGCATTAATTAATGCTGCCAAACTAACAATCGCAGTGCCGTGCTGGTCGTCGTGAAAAATCGGAATATCTAAGGTTTCCCGCAATCTTGCTTCGATTTCAAAGCAGCGGGGAGAAGAAATATCTTCGAGATTAACGCCGCCAAAAACCGGGGCGATATTCTGCACTGTGCGAATAATTTCCTCAGTATCTTGGGTATTCAAACAGATAGGAAAGGCGTCAATACCTGCAAATTCTTTAAATAGCATGGCTTTGCCTTCCATAACTGGCAGTGCGGCGGCAGGGCCGAGGTTTCCCAGTCCCAAAACTGCGCTACCGTCGGTAACAATGGCAACAGTATTTTGTTTGATTGTGAGGTTATAAACTTGTTGCGGGTCATTGGCGATCGCCGTGCAGATGCGGCCCACTCCTGGAGTGTATGCCATAGCTAAATCCGACTGGCGTTTGAGGGAAATTTTGCTAACTACGCTGATTTTTCCGCCGCGGTGCAAGTTGAAAGTGCGATCGTACACGTCGATCACTCTGATATCTGGCAGTGCTTTCACTGCTTGCACTATTTCTTCGTTATGCTCGAGGCTGTAAGCATCGACGGTGATATCGCGAACGGTAGTGGCGCGGGTTTGCTCGATCAAGTCGATTTGGCCGAAGTTGCCGCCGACAGATGCGATCGCGCTGGTGACTCTTGCGAGCATTCCCGGCTGGTTCGGCAGAGCAACCCGAATTGTTAAACTAAAGCTGGGATTGGGTGTCAGTTTTACCATGATGTCTTGATTTCAGATTTGAGAATTTCAATCTTAGATTTTATCGCCAATGTTAGGCATAAAATTTAATAATTCAAATTTTCAACTGAAATTTTTAACAAATTCTATGAGCCTGTGGTGCGATCGCTCTGCACTGCCAGGGGTGTGGCTGGAAAACTAATCTTTTTTTGAGTAAATCTGTGCTCTGTTTCTAGCTTGTTACCAGGAATTTCTTCATGTGGTACCCGCCACGTGATTTATCCGTGGAATCAATCCAAAATCTAAAATCAAAAATCCTTGCGTCCCCCGCATTTATCTCGCGCAAGTCAACCTAAAATCTAAAATCTAAAATCTAAAATTGATTGACTCTCCCACAAATAGCCTATTTTTTGTCAATTTCCCCGCGAACCGCGAATATGAAGCGCGGATGTAAAAACCTGGTTTATGAGGTCAATCGATTTTAGATTTTAGATTTTAGATTTTAGATTAAAGAATTGAAGCATTGACCCCAGGGATAAATTCGGGGACTTCTTTATCGGATACAGGTTTTTTATTTCGGGACGGATGAATCCGGGGGCTTGTATCCGGGATGCTTTCGGTCAACCTGCGGAACTATTATCTATTTTTGAGAATATTTCTGCTTATTCTGAACATCAGCAGATATTTCGCAAAAATCTATTTTCTAGCGATACCGCCTAATTCCTGCTGCTGTCTTTTGAAGCGAGACACCCAGGAGAGTTGATGCGGCTTTTTGGTGGCCTTTATGGGGAATGTAAAAAGTAGATGCACGGCTGTTTGAGCCGGCAGGTAAAAATCTGAGCGACTGACAAGCGGGTCTTTGATATATATTTTGTCTGGTTTAACACTTGCCAAAGATTGCGACTGCAACCTTGCAAACGCTCTAAATTACCTGCACGCTTTGCCCGATAATTCCAGGGAGTGTAACTAACAGACAATCTACCCCGCGCCGACACAGGCACAGCTTGGGCCGAACCCTGTTGAGTAGGTGGTTGCTAACTGTCAATTTTACCGATCGGCTGCAGCATCGGCCCATATAATTGTAAAGAATTTGCAAGCCAGACAATCTGGGGGAACTTTTTCTAAGTCTTGCATATCTACCGGTTGCTCTGCTTCGCTGCCGGGGGGAACTATGCACAGAGCAACTTGTCCGACTCCAGCCATGAGTTCGGCAACTCGCTCCAAAATACTGTCGATTTTTTCCATTAGTTGCTCTGCTGCATCGAGACTTGGCGCGATGATGAAAAAGGTTTTGACTCCATCGGGACAAGGAGCGAAGCCAAGGGTACACTCTCGTAATAGTGCTTGGGTGGAGAGACTGAAACCGTCGTAGAATCGAGCGATTACTGCTTGATAAAAGGCGATTGTCAGAGAGCGATCGCCAAAAATAGGTTGAGGTAACATAACTACTTCCTTTCGTAGGATTTTTGGGAGCATTGAAAAAATTTTAACATACCTTAATGTAAGCGATTTAACAAATGATCTAGCGATCGAGATCATTGACTAGATGTGACATTTTTTAATGTGTGTAGCGATCGCAAATGTGATAAAATGTACTGTGTGTTAGCGTTGCCAGTGATTTTGATCCGATCGGCAGCTCAAAGCTAAGTACAAAATTTCCTAGTAGGTGGTCCGATGGTCCGAGGGAGAGGCTCCGAGGGAGAGGGTCCGATGGGGAAATTACCTAAGTAGTAAGTATTATTGGCAAAAAGTGCTTAATCTAGAGTTGAAAATAAACATCCAATCAAAATATTTAAGATGAACTCGATCGCCCAACAGTTAAAAGCAAAATTTGAAAAAGCATTCACCGCTGCATTCGGCGAAAGTTATGCAGGTGCAGATCCGATGCTAGCCGCCGCCAGCAATCCCAACTTTGGGGACTTTCAGTGCAACGCGGCGATGAGTTTGGGGAAAAAGTTAGGAAAGCCGCCACGGGCGATCGCCTCGACAATTATCGAAAACCTAGATATTACTGACATCTGCGAAACCCCAGAAATCGCCGGGCCCGGTTTTATCAATTTGAAGCTGAAACCGGCTTATTTGGAAGCGCAAATTAGTGCGTTAGCGAAGCCCTCGAAGAGGATCGCCGCCGACTCGCGTTTGGGGATTGAACCCGCGAAAACGCCTCAGACAATCGCGATCGACTTTTCCAGTCCGAATATAGCCAAAGAAATGCACGTCGGACACTTGCGATCGACAATCATCGGAGATGCGATCGCCCGCATCCTCGAATTTCAAGGCCACGACGTACTCAGAATCAACCACATCGGCGACTGGGGCACCCAATTCGGAATGCTGATCGCATACTTGCGCGAAGTTCACCCCGAAGCCCTCACAACCGCTGACGCCCTAGACTTAGGCGATTTAGTCGCATTTTACCGCCAAGCAAAACAGCGCTTCGACGCAGACGAAACCTTCAAAGAAACCGCCCGCCAAGAAGTAGTAAAACTGCAAGCAGGCGCCGAAGACACCCGCCGCGCTTGGAAATTGCTGTGCGATCAATCGCGCCGCGAATTCCAAGTAATCTACGACTTGCTCGATATCAAATTAACCGAACGCGGCGAATCGTTTTACAATCCATTATTGCCCGCAGTAGTCGAAGATTTAACCAATCTAGGTTTGCTAGTAGAAAGTGACGGCGCGAAATGCGTTTTTGTAGACGGTTTCACCAACAAAGAAGGCGAACCACTGCCGCTAATTGTCCAGAAAACCGACGGCGCCTACAATTACGCCACAACAGATTTAGCAGCAGTGCGCTACCGCATCCAAAAAGACAATGCAAAGCGCATAATTTACGTCACCGATTCAGGACAAGCAAACCATTTTGCCCAAGTATTTGCAGTAGCCCGAAAAGCCGGTTGGATTCCTGAAGATGTCGAAATTGTCCACATTCCCTTCGGTTTGGTATTGGGAGAAGACGGCAAAAAACTCAAAACTCGTTCTGGGGAAACAGTGCGGTTGCAGGATTTGTTAGATGAGGCGATCGTCCGCACGCGCCAAGATTTAGAAGAGAGATTAAAAGTCGAAGAAAGACAAGAAACTGAGGAATTTATTGCTAACGTATCTCGAACAGTTGGTTTGAGTGCCGTTAAGTATGCCGATTTAAGTCAAAATCGCGCCAGCAACTATATTTTCAGTTACGACAAAATGCTCGCATTGCAAGGAAATACCGCTCCTTATATGCTGTATGCTTATGTGCGCGTGCAGGGAATTCGCCGCAAAGGTGAGATTGATTTCGAGAATTTAGATGCTGGTGCAAAAGTAATTTTGCAGTCTGATGCAGAGTTGGTTTTAGCCAAACATTTATTGCAGTTTAGTGAAGTAATAAATGCGGTTGAGGGCGATTTGTTGCCGAATCGAATTTGTCAGTATTTGTTTGAATTGAGTCAAAAGTACAATCAATTTTTTGAGCAGTGTCAGGTGTTGAAATCTGAGGAACCGTTGCGGACTTCGCGGTTGATTTTGTGCGATTTGACGGCGAGGACTTTGAAGTTGGGTTTGGAGTTGTTGGGGATTAAAGTATTGGAAAGAATGTAAGCGGTAAGGGTTGCGGGGCGCGCACCCTACATTATTTAGTTGCGGTGCTCCGTGCGCTACATTATTTAGTTGCGGTGCGCCGAAGCGCACCCTACATATTTAATTCGCTAGCCCATTTCTCCAATTAAGTTTAGCGCATTATTTCCAACTTTCTAAGATGTCTTGAAACATCTTTTTAGCCATCGGGTGATCGTTGCGAGTTCTCACAAAAATTTCCAAGTTGCGCGCAGATTTTAGTTAAGTTTAATATTTTTTAAACACAACTATTGCATCGGTAACAAACTTATAGTAAATTTACAATTTATCGGGGAATGCACAGCCATTACCTATTAAGGCATCCTCGATAAAAATTAAAAACATGAACGAAACAAAAGTTTTCGGAATGCCAGCAGAAAAAGGCCGCTGGTTGTTCGTTCCGCTGGGAATCACGGTCTTGCTTTGTCTGGGTACAGTTTATTCTTGGAGTATCTTTAGAAAGCCGCTAGAAAAGCAGCTCGATATCGGTGCAACGGATAGTTTATTGCCGTTTACCGTATTGTTAGTAGTTTTTGCCGTACTGATGCCAATTACCGGCTTTTTTATCGATCGCTACGGTTCTCGCACCGTGACCGCAGTCGGCGGCGTCGTGACGGGAATCGGCTATATTTTATCGGCATTTGCACCTAATATTACTGTCCTGGTACTCACCTATGGAGTTATCGCCGGTGCCGGGGTGGGAATTGCTTACGGCGTACCGCTAGCAGTAGCAGCCAAGTGGTTTCCCGATAAAAAAGGATTGGCAGTTGGGCTAACAGTAATTGGGTTTGGTTTGTCGCCTTTAATTACCGCACCGATTGCCAAATATTTAATCGATACCTATCAAATAGCGCAAACATTTCTGATTTTAGGCATCGCTTTTACCGTCATTATTTTGGCAATTTCGACCGTTTTGAAAATGCCGCCAACTGGATGGACGCCTGCGGGATTTGCGGCCGCCCGATCGCGAACAGCGGTAAATAGCCAGAGCGCACCGATGATGAAATCTCCCGCATTTTACGGGCTGTGGGTGTGCTACACAATTGGCACGCTGGTGGGATTGGGCGCGATCGGAATTTCTTCTTCCGTGGCGCAGGAAATTATTAAATTAGACGCGGGAACGGCTGCGGCAACGGTTTCTCTGTTTGCCATATTTAACGGTATGGGGCGTCCGATGTTTGGTTGGATAACCGATCGATTTAAGCCAAAATATGCCGCAATCGCCAACTACATTCTCATCTTAATCGCATCGATTATGATGACTCAGGCGGGCGTTGGACAAGTCGCAACTTATATCATTGCGTTTTGTTTGTTCTGGCTGTCGTTAGGAGGATGGCTGGCGATCGCGCCCACGGCAACTTTAACTTTATTCGACCCCACAGACTACGCGAAAAACTACGGCATTGTGTATACAGCCTACGGAGTTGGAGCGTTTTTCGGTACAATTGCTGCGGGGAAAATTCGCGATACTTTTGGCAGCTATACCAACGCTTTTTACATTACGGCAATTCTTGCGGTTGTTGGCATCATCACCGCCGTGTTTGCGCTGAAGGGAGGGGTTAAAATTGCAGCCGAAGCCGATGTTTCTTAATCGGGACTTGCACACCCCCGATCGCAGAAACCGGGTTTTTTAGGAAAATATGGGATTTGAGCCGTGAAGATCGGTGAACAACCCAGTTTCTCGGCTTTTCCAATTTTCTAAAATATCTTTAAACATCTTTACAGCAATTTGGCGATCGTTATCTCTCACAAATATATCGTAATTGGGGCTTGAGTTAATTTCAATCAACCAATATGCTCCTTTTGTATCTAGCGCGATGTCAAACCCAGCATAATTAATCGCAATTTCTGCAAAAACAGGTTTAACAAAATCTTCAATCTCCGACATGAGATTGGGGTTAATTATATGTTTAGCTTTTGCACCTTCCCAGTGCAGCGGGCTTAAATTGCCCGCAAATTTAGCCTGAGATTTGTCTTTCTCGTACAGCAAAACTAGCTTTTCTTTGCAGAATACAGCCCGATATTCGTGGGCAATTTCGATATATTCTTGAGCTATGGCCACGTGGTCATAATCTTTGCTGTTGACATTAAATATAATTTCTAGGGCTTCTTTAATTTGCTCTCTAGTTTCACACAAAAAAACATTGTTGCCACCAGCACCGCGATTTCTTTTGAGAATCACCGGGAAAGCGAATTTTTTGTTTACTTCTAAAACTATTGATTCAATATCTGGGAAACTCAAATACTTTTTATACTTCTCCTCGCAGTGAGGCGAGACAAAACCGAGAGTTCTGGGAGTATTTATTTTGCCGTTTAATAGTTGATAGGTATATTCTTTGTCTTTAAAAATCTCTGCTACTGACGCGCTGTTAAATGCCGTCATGTAATTGACAAAATAATATTCTTCGCCGCCCTGTTTGAGTCTAATCAAGTTTTGGGAAGGATGCAGGATTTCGTAAGGGATATTTAATTCCTCACAAGCCGCCAGCAGGATTTCAATATTGGTTAGCATAAAATGTAATTTAACTTGTGACTTTTAATTTTTTCTGTACGCTCAGTCAATATCTCGCCAGTGACGAGCATCCACAAATCGCGACAAATGCCCCACATTTGTTGTAGCAATAACAACCGCTTCTCCACCGCCACGAAGCAGCAAAGCTTGAGCTGCTAAAATCACATCTCCATCAAGTTCTTTGGGATCTGCTGTCGGCATTCCTGCCTGACGCGATGCCGCCCACAAATCGGCCGCTTTGAGAATTACTGGCGTTGTTATCGGCAAGTATTCCAGCCAGCGAGATTTGCATTCGTTAAGGCGTTTGATACCTGCCAACTTATTTGCCCGCAATAACTCGCGCCGCACTTCATAATCTGCTATTTCAGGTAAAATCATCCTGTAGCCTTTAAATAGCAAAGATTCTACCCAAAGTTGGCACTCTACAGTCACAGGTGGCCCCTTGGGATTTGTTAATATTCCCAGAGGCCCAGAATCCAATAAAACTATCATTTTTGTTGCACAAATAACGGTCGGTTCGACGAAAGCCTGTCTTCGTCTAATACTTTTTGCAAATATTCAAATGTCTCTGTTTGTTCCTCGGCGTCTCCTTCTTCTCGCCACTTTTGCAACCACTCTATTGCTGCTAAATTCCTCTGCATTTGTTCTTCCTTCGTCCTTTGCGGAACTAGGGGCAAGGTATTGCTATTGAAAGGATTTATCCATTGGCTTAACCGCATATCGATCGCTTCCGCAATTATCGCTTTCAATTCTCCAACGGTCAAGTCTGATACTCGTTTGGTTTCGAGAATTATCGCTTGCAGTTCTTCAACTGTCAGGTCTGCTACTCGTTTGGTTTCCATTTTGCAACCTCATTCTTTCAAACTTATCTGAAAAAGTTGAGATTCGAGAATCTCTCTCAAACCTCAAATTCTATCAAATTCTATCCAAACAATCGCTGCTGCCCGTTTGCAGCATCTTTCCCGGCATAAATCTCGCGCGTTCCCTTGGGAATGTAAATCCAATCGAATTCTTGCAAGCGGTTTGTCAAATTGGAAATGCTCACTCCCAATTCATCTCTCATTTTATATAAATGCGACCACTTAGTTAAATCCCGTCCCTGTCTTTTTTCCTCCAAAATACACCGAGGCATCAACAAACAGCTTGCAAAATATTGCGCTTGCCATTCGATCGACAAAACCTTATTCTCAGCACTCGCACCCCGACAAACAAACGGTTCCTCGACATCAGACGCCGTTTTTCCTTCATTCCCTAAGTTTAATTCCAACTGTTCCACAGTGCCGTCTGCTTCGTCTTGATTGACGTGTAGCACCCAGTGGCCGATTTCGTGGGCGATCGTCGATTCGATGAAGCCTGGGGGTTTTTCGAGAATCTGTTCGTTGATTTCGATTAACCGCTGCTGCGGCAAAATCCTCGCCGCGATCGCACCTTCTTCATCCGGCTCAATGCACTCCCAAACTACGCCCAAATCCAGAAAATCAGCAACCGTTGTCGCATCAAAAGGCCATCTCGGAGCAAAATTTTGCGTTTTCTGCATCTGCATCAAGATGTCCGAAGCCAAACGCTCGATCGTTTCTTTGGGATAGAAGCAATACGGCTTAAAAATACTCACTATGAGGGGCCTCTCTTACGCTTCAAAAGACTGTTTGAGCCAATCGGGATTTTCTTGCATCCGGCGGAAAAGAGCCTGCATTTCCTTCGGATTCTGCTTCAGCAGCGCTTCGTACTGCTGCGGCAGCCTCCCCGCCAAGAAAATCAATTCCTCTTCGTTTATGTCTAGATTCCGCGCTAATGCTCGGATTACCTCCTCTTTTGGCGCATAATCCGCTCGATCGTTCTCCAACTTCGACAAATAAGTAAAGTCCACACTTAGCATAGCTGCTAGCTCACGTTGTGAGTAAGCTTTGTCCTTGCGAGCTTGACGGATCAGTCTTCCAAATGTTTGTTCCACGGTTTTTTGCCTCCTGACAAGCATTCTAGCCTGTTTTGATGAAAAGTTCAACAAAATACTTGACGGGAAAATCAACCCGCGCTACCATGAGGTTAGTTGACGGTTTAATCAACCAATTAACCCGGACTGGTAGGGTTAAGGGTGCAAATTAGCCTAGCTCACACGCTACATATAGCGTCGTCAACTTCAGAGGAGTGAGAAGCGCTGGGCGTCAAAACGCTTGTACGCAGCAAATAAGGAGGAGCAGATCGCAAATGCTGAGAACCTGGACAGACACGCATTACAAGCTCGAAGACGATGACTGGCTATACATCGCCACCCACGAAGAACAAAGCTCAGCCTCACTGGTTTGTCCCGGGTACGCGCGGGATGGTGAAGGCTTCAGCATCCACTTCACCCCAGCGCACCTAGAAACGTTAGAGCATTTGCTCGCCGCGCTGCGGATTATCAAAGCTCAACAAGAGGCGAGGCTTGAGTATACCTATCCAGAACCAAAAGCGACAACACATCTCATTAGGTAATCGAAGTTCAGCCGCGAGCAATGTACGAGATTTAACGGATTACCAATTCCCCGTAAAACAATAAAGAACTAAGGAAAAACGAACAATGACTAAAACACAAGAAAGACCGACATTTTCAGTATTTGGTGCCAAACCGAGCAATGCTTTGCTAGTACCGGAAATCCCGATCGCCGTCCGCAATAATTGCCAAAGTGGCCAGTGGGCGATCGGCGATACAGACTACGGTTCCAAGTGTTCCATGACCATCCTCAAATTCTCCAAATTCTTCGGTTCCCTCGGTCAAACTTCGCACACATTGTGGGGTCAACTCTGGTTTGTCGCAGAAAGTGGTGAATTGCCGCAAGGAGTTGTCATGGTGACATACATCAAAAACCGCAGCTTGAACGATTTTAACCGCTTGGTAGCATCAGTTCAATCTCGCGGCGTAGAACCTGCAACCGGGATTTTCATCCCCGAATTTGTCAAACATTCCGGTCAGAAACCAGATGACAGCGGAGTAGTAAAACCGATAAACTACTACAGCTTGAAATGGTCTTGGAACGAGCGGAAAGATTGGGCGGTTATCGACCAAGCCGCAGCAGTTTTGTCCGATTCTAGCAATCAATCGCGGATGATTGACTTAGAAGGAACAAGGGCTATGGTGTGTTTAGATAACCTGCCGGCGCAGCAAGTTGCCTGCTTGATGGCCGCTCACGCTGGCGGTGAAAGCGATGCTATGGCTTTGAATTCCAACGGCGGTATTTCGCTACCGCCAGCCGAAGAGCAATTAACGGCTGACTTGTTCTAATTTTGTTGTAAAGGCGCGATTAAATCGCGCCTTTACCATAACTGTTACAACAGACTGAAATGAAGAAATTAACCAAGCTAAAAACCAAACCAAACCTGCAAGAAAGCCGTTTGAGAGAGAATCTTGAGCTGCTAGACCAAATTCGGACAGACGCAGTTAACGACATCGAAAGTCTCACCGAAGACTTCCAGCACATGACTTTAGTTGCCGAATCAGTCCAGCGGAATTACCGAGCTTTGTTAGCCGAAAATCAATTGCTAAAAGGCGCACTTTTGAGTATAATTGATGAGTGCGCCTGCTGGGAAGGAAATCGGTGCGATCGCTGCTGGAAAATTCTCAGAACTCTAGCCAGCGCCAATCCCGAAGAAAAACCCGACGCAGCCAGAAAATACCAAGCTATTCTCAGCCAACTCCGCAACTTTGAATAACTGAAAACGTTTCACTAAAAAATCTCGAAAAATTAGAATCAGGAGAAGCAAACATTATGACAATAGCAACTGCCAAGGATAGCAAAGCCCAAATTTTGCAAAACTTTCAGCAGATTTTAGCAGACAAAAAAAAGATCGAATCCAAAGTCGAAACCAAAGAACAGTCAGCCGAAAAAGCCAAAAACAAACAACTCCTCGAAGTCGCTTCCACCTACACAATTGACAGCATCGTCAAAGGCTTGGCCGACTTGCAATTAGATTTCGGCAGCATCATCAGCGGACTTTCCGAAAAACTAAAGGCGGAATCTTCCAAATTAGACGAATTAAAACGCGCGATCGAAATCGAAGCCCAACAATTGCAAGAGTTGCAGCAAATCAGAGTTGTAGCAGACGCCCTCCACATTTTAACTCAAGAGCACCGAGAAAAATTGACACTGCTCGAACAAAACGCTGCTAACCAACGCGAAATTATCGAAAAAGACACCACCCAAAAACGCAAAAATTGGGAAAAAGAACAGCAAGAATTTGATGCAGCAGTTCAAGAAGAAACTGCACTCCTGACTAAAAAGCGCCAAGAAGAAACAGCAGATTATCAATACGAATTACAGCGCACTCGCAAAATCGAAACCGACGAATACGAAGAAACGAAGCGCAAACTAGAACGGGACTTGCAAGAATCTACCCGCGAAAAAGAGAAAAATTGGGTGGAACGGGAAAAAGTCCTCAGCGACAATCAAGCGGAGTTTGAAGAGAATCAAAGAAAAGCCGCCGGATTTGAGGAAGAACTCAAACAGGCTTATGTCAAAGCCAAAGAAGAAGCAATTCAAGAAGTTTCCCGCGAAGCTAAAGTCAAGGCAGATTTAGTGGATAAAGAATGGGAAAGCACTAAGCAAGGATATGAATTGAAAACGCAATCTTTGCAGCAGACAATTGAGCGACAAACCGAACAAATTGCCGAAATTTCCGCGCAACTGCAAGCCACGATGAAGCAAGCGCAAGATTTGGCAATGAAAGCTTTTGCCAGCAAAGCTTAAAACCCAGTAAGGTGTGCAATGCCCACCTTACGAAAAAATGACAGAAATTTTCCCAACAATTAAGGAATGAAAAGTCATGAACAAAAAAGTTAGCGACAAAAGCACCAAGGCTGAAATTTTAGAAGCGTACAAGGAAGCAGCGCAAGAAAAAGCGCAGCTAGAATCGCAAATCCAACAGCTAAACGCTTCCCAAAAGCAAAAACCCGCCCCAGAAAAACCTATTGTGGAGGCACACAAACCAATGGCTTTAACTCAAAATCCACAAAAAATGCAGTCTACAATCGACAATTTAATCTTACTGCAATTTGGCTTTGGTGGGGCTGTCAGCGAGTTGTCGGAAAAATTAACTTCAGAAGCTGCTAAAGTCGAAGAATTGCGGCGCACTGTGGGCGAGGAAATTCAACAACTGCAAGAGTTGCACAGTTTAGAAGATGTTGCAGAAGATACGCTGGACAATTTAATTCAACAGTACGAAGAAAGCGCGAAAACTTTTGCTGGCGAACTCAGCGAACAGCGCGAAACTGTTGAACAGGAATTGTTGGAACGCCGGCAAGCTTGGGAAAAAGAGCAGGAACTGCAAAAGTTGGCCGTTAAAGAACGCAATGAGAATCACCAAAAAGCTCGCGATCGGGATGAAGAGTTGTATGATTATGATTTGAATCTTCAGCGAAATCTAGACATCGAAGAATACGAACAGCGCCAGAAAAGGCTGTATCAAGAAATCGAAGAGTTTCAGCAAGAACAGGAGAAACAGTGGGCGGAACGCGAAAAATCTATTTCGGAACGGGAAAAGCTGTATGCTGAGGTGAAAGCGAAGGTAGAAGCTTTCCCGAAAGAACTGGAAACTACTATCAAGAACGGGAAAGATAACGGCCGCAATATTGGCAATTATCAAGCTAAAGTTAAGGCTGATTTGTCTGCTAAAGATATCGAAGGGCAAAAGCAAAATTATGAACTGCAAATTCAAGGGATGTTGCAGACTATTCAAAATCAAGATGCGCGCCTTGCTAGCTTGTCGAAACAACTGGATTCTGCTTTGAAACAGGTGCAAGATTTGGCGGTAAAAGCGATTGAAGGTGCGTCGAATTTGAATTCGTTCCAAGCAGTGAGGGAAATTGCGATCGAACAAGCGAAGACTCAGCAGAAAAATAAGTAGATAAGTAAGATAAGTAGAAAAGCTGTTGTGCGTTTAAATGGAATATTCCGGGCGGGCTAGAAGCCCACCCCACAATAGTTTCAATAAACAGTTCAAATTAAATGCACAACAGCTTAAGATAAGTCGGCGGTTGAAACCGATCCTAGACAAACTTTCGTCCGCGCAACACGAGACTAGGAGAAGCTTACTACACAGGTCGTCTCCTGTGCGTACTGGGTGCATTACGCTATTTTGAGAAAAAACAAGCTTTCCTTAGTCCTGTTTTAAAACTGTCCACTCGCTGCGAGTCTTCCTTGAGGCTCAAACCCTATCTACAGCGTTTTAATTTTTAGTAAAAAGTTCGATCGCACTGTTCACTTATCGAAACTGTCCCCTGCTCTCCTGACCGCTTCACTCACGCTTTCTATGCTTTAAGTTAATCCACCAAAAGATATATTTGACTTAGAGGCACTATGCAGAAACAAATCATACGCCAAAAAGATACTAATGCTTGGATACTTCAGTGCTGGGTTTCTTTTATTCTTGCGCTTTCCGCCACTACTGTAGGTATCATTTATTTAGAGGTAGACCCCTGGCAAAAAGCTTTTATGGGTATGGGTTTAACTTTTTCAGTCGGCTCGTCTTTTACTTTAGCAAAAACCATTCGGGATAACAACGAGGCAACAACATTAACTGCCAGAATCGACGAAGCTAGAGTTGAGAAAATTCTCGCTGAGCACCATCCTCTCAAATAAATTTGACTATACAATGTATACAAAAAACAGCCCGCGCGGGCTGTTTTTGTTGTTTGAGCCACAGGTTTCAAGCTGCGGATGTGAATTGGGGATTTCAATGGCTACCTTTGAACTTACGATCGCCCAACTTATTCTTTTGTCGCTGGCGAATACCAGCCTTAACTGTCGCCATATCCACCGGAAAGCCAACGACAGGAATCACCTGATCCTTGCGTTCCTCTTCCAGATTCTTGAGTTCGGTGTAATCAACCCAGTGAATGCAATTCACCGGACAAGTATCGATCGCCTCAGCAATCAACTCTTCAGAATCCCCGTCTTGTCGAACTACGCGCGATCGACCGTAATCCGGTTCAATATAAAAAGTATTGCGAGCAACATGAGCGCAGTGCTTGCAGCCAATGCAGGTAATCTCATCAACATAGACACCTTTTTGGCGCAACACCCCGCCCAACTCCGGTTCCAAACCAGAGCGATCGGGCGCATCCCGCAAAAAACCCCCCAACTCCGGCTCTAAACCAGAGCGATCGATTGCTGTATCTATTCCGAGTCCAGAAAGCTCAGACATTTAGACCCCCACAATAGTAAATAAGTCCGCGCAGGCGGACTTTGATGAAACAAGATTGCAAAAATCTCGAAAAATTATTAAGCGCACCAGCGTTGCACCACCAAGCGGAGCGAACCGTCTTGATTTTGCTTTTGCTCAGAAATTTGGAAACCCTGCTTAGCGCTTTCATTCACCACAGTATGGTAAGCGTAGCGCTGAGTCACCTTATTGAGAAAACGGTCTACAGACCAAGCTTGCTGCCAAAACTGCAAGTCAGCCACCAATTCATACTCAGTCCCGTTCCAGCTAAAACCTACGTCGTAGCCGTTTGTTTGCTCAATCACGACCTCAGCGGTGCTGGTTAGGCCGCGATAGCCACGCACCTCAGTCGGGCCAGACTTCCAGTCAATACCCAAGTCAGTTAAAGCAGCTTCCAAAGAATTCAAATTGCGGATCTGGGTCTTAATTTGGCTAAAGTGTGACATGGTGATTCCAAAAAAATTTAAGTGAACTCAACAAAAAAAATTACCAATCGCTAAAAGCCACTTGGGCCGTCGCTTCGGCTGACTGATGCAGCGCTTGCGTGAAATATTCAGATGTTGACTCTTGGTGAAGCACCACGCCGAGCTGAGCTTCAATTGCAGCCGTTACCTCAGCACAGGAAGCACCGACAATGCCGGTGACTGTTTCCTGTACGCGGCCATCTGGATAGATCACAAACTCTAGTGTTTCCATAATGCGGGCTGACTGAATAGGAATATTGAGAACAGACACCGACACCAGCAAGCCAGGGACGATGCCTCCTGAAGTAGCTTCTTGAGAGTTGGCTGACTGACAAAGCGCTATATCAATTTTGACTAATTGATAGGTTTTGAGTCACAACTTAACAGAAGTTATTAATATGTAGAAGCAATACATCAGTTGTATGTAAAGTTTCGCGTAGATCGTGACAGCAGTCAAGTCGGTCGATTTTAGATTTGAGATTTTAGATTTTAGAGGGAGGAGGAAGGAAGAGGGCATGAACCGCAGAGGGCGCAGAGGGCGCAGAGGGCAGAAGGCAGAAGGTAAAAGGCAGAAGTATAAATTCCCCACTTCCCCTCTAATTCCCTCTGGGGTCTAAAACGTCTCGCAGGCCATCTCCCAAAAGGTTGAAACCAAGAACAGTCAAGGTAATCAGCAAACCTGGAAACACGATCGTCCAAGGAGAAGAAAGAGCGTATCCGCCCTTAAAAGCATCAGAAAGCATTGTCCCCAACTCAGGAACCGGCGGCTGTGCGCCCAAACCCAAAAAACCTAAACCGGCAGATTCTAGTGTCGCCGTACCAGTCGAAAGAGTTGCTTGTACAACTAGAGGCGCGAGACTTCCCGGCAAAATGTGGCGAAAAATAATCCGCAAGTCGCTGGCGCCCAAGGCTTTGACAGCCAAAACAAATTCTTGTTCCCGCAGAGACAGCACCATACTGCGAGTTAAGCGGATGTAAATTGGAATTTGCACGAGGCTGACGGCGATAATTACGCTTTGCAGGCTCGGCCCGGTGACGGTAACAACGCCGATCGCCAGTAAAATCGAAGGAAAAGCTAACAAAATATCCGCCAAAGTGCCGATCGCCATTTCCAGCAACCCCCGAAAATACCCGGCCACCAGCCCCAAAAGCGCTCCCACAATTAAACCCGCACCCACAGAAACCAGGCTGACGAGTAAAGATATCCCCAATCCGTGCCACACCCGCACCAACAAATCTCGCCCCAAACTGTCGGTGCCAAACCAATGTTTAGCGCTAGGAGCCACTAAGCGCGACAAATAATCTCGATCGACCGCCGGATCGTAAGGGGAAAGTAGGGGGGCCAACAGTGCCGCGATCGTCAGCGCTACAGTCAAAATTAAGCCGATTTTCCCCGAAGTCGATCGCCAAAATCGTTGAAAAGCCGGCTGTGGAAATATTAAGTTTTTATGCAATTTTAGATTTTCCATCGAATGCTGTCACAAAAAAAACTCAGGACTTATTGCCAAACCTTTCAGGACTGAGATGCCTGTGGTGCCCATAAACTGATTAATTCATTGACAAGGGCGAGCAATTCAGATACAGACTCATTGGCTTCGGGCGCTTCAAATCCATGAATAAATCGGTTTCTTACGCTTAAAAGTAGCATGGCTCGATCGTACTCTTCGATTGAAAGTTCTCCTTGGGAATACATATGTTTGATCAGAGATACAGTTGGAAATCTTTCAATGGGAATAGTAACTTCCTCAGCTCGTTTACGCAGGAGTGCTTCAATTGTTCCCCAAAGTGATAAAAACGCGCCTTCATTTTCTCCTAATGAAATTAGACGTTCACCCTGTGTTTTTCTACTAAAAATCTGTTGCCAAGATAATAGATTTACTTCCTTGGCGTTCTCTTTCAGTAAAGCATCTTCTTCAGTAATCAATAAAAAACGCCAGCCTATATTTTCAGAAACAATTTCAGCAATTTCTTTCAACCTGTCTATGGATGTTTGTCTGGCAGAACGTTTGAATTCGATTATGTAACCTTCGGCTTCGTTCTTTTTTACAATCAAATTTGGACGATATGTCCCTAAATCGAAAGGGATGTCTTCTGGTTCAGGGTCAACCAATACTGTATAGCCTTCTTGTCGGTATTTTTCGGCAATTTGAGATACGGATTTGTCGTGTATTAATTTAGCGGTCATAGATAACTCTCTAATGCTTTTGCTGAATTTATTCTAACGTAAACGCACTCACTGCCAGATATTATGCCACGGACCAACAATGACGGACATAAAGCAACGTCAAACGTGTCACTAAGCGAGCGACGATGCGACTCCACATCTGTGACAAGTGAATCATCCTCATAAACTAACCCAATTAGTGCATCCTGTATGGGCTTTATGATATTGTCAGTGTCAACTGGGTCAGCATCATAAAGGTATACTAAAGTTAAATGAACGTTTCCTGAATAAGGAGTTACTACCCAAGTTTTTGACGCTTCTGTACGCACAAATGCTTGCCAATCCTGTAGCTTGCTTCTCTGCCTCGTTTGCAAAGATACAGGGCGTTTTGGAATCAGAAACTCAAATTGCATTTGCAACTCCGAAAATTGAATGCGAAAAGAAGGGATTAAAGGCTAAATTCAAACTAGACTATAACTTGCAACTTTTAACAAATCAACTTTTGTTTTGTCGATCGCACAGATTTCTCATAACCCTCACGCCCTCAGCGCTCTCGCATTTCGCGTGAAGCGAAGCTATCCCGTTCGCGAAGCGTTCCCGAAGGGTAGGGAATCGCCCCCGACAACATCCCCAGCAACCATCAGCCGTGGGATCAATCTAAAATCTAAAATCTAAAATCTAAAATCGGATGACCCTTTAAGATATAAAGAACAAGATAAATTTAAAAGCACAATGACATCCACCCTACTCAAAACCTCCGCTCGATCGCCCCTCAACGCCCCAACAATCCGCCATTTCCCCAACGGCCTCACCGTTATAGCCGAACACTTGCCGGTCGATGCTGTTAACCTCAGCGTGTGGCTCAATTTAGGCTCAGCCGTCGAACCAGACGACATTAACGGCATGGCTCACTTTTTAGAACACATGATTTTTAAGGGAACTCCCAGCATTCCCAGTGGCGAATTTGAGCGCGCGATCGAGCAACGCGGCGCTGTCACCAATGCTGCCACCAGCCAAGATTACACTAACTATTACATCACCACAGCTCCTAAAGATTTTGCCGAACTAGCTCCTCTGCAAGTCGATGTGTTGCTCAACGCCAGCATTCCCGACGACGCCTTCGATCGCGAACGGCTGGTAGTCTTAGAAGAAATTAGACGATCGGAAGACAATCCTCGCCGCCGCACCTATCAGCGATCGATGGAATTAGCCTTTGAAGTCCTGCCCTACAAGCGACCGGTACTCGGCCCGACTGCGGTAATCGAACAGTTGACAGCGCAACAAATGCGGGATTTCCACAGCAGCAGATATCACCCAGGGGCCATGACAGCCGTAGCTGTCGGCAATTTGCCAGTCGATCGACTAATAGAAATTGTCGCAGACAGTTTTGCAGCAAAAAGTACAGCACACAACAACAAAATAAATGTGCCCGCTGTCGGCAACTTTCACCCAGAATCCCAAACCCTGAACTACGGTCAAGAATCGCCATTTACAGAAACAGTCCGCCGCGAATTTGTAGACTCTTCCCTTCAGCAAGCCCGACTGATCGTGATGTGGCGAGTGCCAGGTTTCATGGAAATGTCCGAAACTTATGCCCTCGACGTTTTGGCGACAATTTTGGGACACGGCCGCACAACTCGCTTGGTTCAGGATTTGCGCGAAGAAAAAGGGCTAGTTTCGTCAATTTCGGTCAGCAACATGACTCAGCGACTCGGCGGTGTATTCTCAATTTCCGCTCAACTACCGACAGAAAACTTGGCAGCAGTGGAAGCTGCGATCGTCCAACACATCCGCACTCTCCAAACCGAACTGGTGACAGATGCCGAAATTTCCCGCATTCGCACCCAAGTAGCCAATCGGTTTATCTTTGGTAACGAAACTCCGAGCGATCGAGCAAGTTTGTACGGTTACTATCAGTCGATGGTAGGAGATATCGCTCCCGCCCTCAACTATGCCGCCTGCATCCAAGCTCAGACTGCCGAGGATCTCCGAGAAGCCGCTGTCAAATATCTGTCTCCCGACGCAATGGGTGTTGTGGTAATTCGCCCGGACGAAGCATAAATCGGACTTCGCCTCAACAGGGCAATTCTGCTATCCTTCTGCTTTTGAGTCATCCAACAGCATTCGGAATTCGGCAGAAACAATGTCAACGCGCACGAGGGATTTTTAGTCAATAGTGCGTGAAATTCGATCGGCTCTCGCCTTGAAGGTTTTGTATCCAATAATTAGTATGAAGCCTTTAAGGTACGGGCGATCGGCAAAATTACCGTAATTTTATGAGACGATAAACTGGGAATTATTGACGAGCCAGCAATTTAGTCTAGGAAAACCGGGTTTATTGGCGATCGTAATTCTAAAATCTAAAATTTAAAATCTAAAATTTAAAATCGATTGAGCGACAAAATTACCGTAATTTTATGAGACGATAAACTGGGAATTATTGACAATCAAGCAATTTAGTCTAGGGAAACCGGATTTATCGGCGATCGTAATTCTAAAATCTAAAATCTAAAATCGATCGATCGGTAAAATCACCGTAATTTTATGAGACGATAAACAGGGAATTATTGACAATCAAGCAATTTAGTCTGGGGCCACCTGATTTATCTGCGGTCGTAATTGTCAAATCTAAAATCTAAAATCTAAAATCTAAAATCGACTGACAGGGCACGCAAGCATGAAATTACAAAACTTTCTCAACTCAAACATTAGGTACGATGCCAAAGCAATCGCTGCAGACGACGAACTCAGTGGCCAAATTCAAAGTCGCCTCATTGACCTAGGTTTACTGAAACCTCCCGTAGACGGAATTTTTGGCCCTCTCTCTACCGCCACCCTCCACCGATTTCAAACTCTGATGAAGTGCGGCGAAGCGGGTTTTTTGGGAGCAGTCACAGCCAAAAAGCTGATCGAAACCAAACCAGAGGACATTCCCACACAGCCCCTGATCCTGAAAACGCTCAGAGACACCATTTTTAAATCAAAACCGGTCGCGTCTTCTCAACTTCAGGACTCAGAAAAACAAGTAATACCAGCCGGAAAAGAGTTGGAGATCCTGGCTTTTGCTCCGGCTCGCTGTCACATCAGAGTTGCTCTCCGCAACGAGTCTTTCAAAGGTTCAGGGGTTTGGTATGTTTTCGGAGGACACGCTCAAATTACTCAAGACAGCATTCTGCTTTTTCCGAAACCGAATCCCCCAACTGTCAGGCTGGGCATTCCTTATCTATCGCAAATGGATAACTTGAATAATCCTACAGGTTCTTGCAATGTAACTTCATTAGCGATGTGTCTGGACTTTTTGAAGGTGCCACGGCGCAAACAAACCGGGCAATATGAAGACGAACTTTACGAATATGCGATCGCCAAAGGTTACAGTCGCTGGGACCCCTACGATTTAGCAAAGATTGTTAGAGATTACGGCGCTCAAGATTTCTTTACCGAGAATGCAACTATTGATGACGTTCAAGATTGGCTAGCCAGCGGAAATCCCGCTGTCATCCACGGATACTTCACGTCTTTCGGTCACATTATAGTTGCATCAGGCTACGACAGCGAGGGATTCTTCGTCCACGATCCCTATGGCGAGTGGTTCCGAACTGGCTACGATACAAGTGTCAGCGGTGCTTACTTGCACTATACTTACCGCTTAATCCGCAGCCTCTGTATACCTGACGGGCATTTTTGGGTTCATTTTATCTCTAAGTAGTAATTTGTTAGTAGTTAGTGGTTATTGGTTATTGGTTATTGGTAATAACTAACCAATAGTTAACAGTTGACTCTCAGCAAGGTCGGACACGGCCTTGCCCATTGGTATCAACTTCAGCCGAAATATCGATCGGGCCCCAAATACCGCCAGGGGTTTAAACCCCTGGCTCATAGCGAAAGTCCTCTAAAAGAGGACTGAATAATTCATTAGACTTCTCCCGAAATTAGATTTTAGCTTAGGCTTGACTTGGGTTTCAAGTTCTTTTTTGGAGATGTCTATTAGTCCTCTTTTAGAGGACTTCAGCTTTGAGGCAGGGGTTTAAACCCCTGCCGGACTGCGGGTATTACTATTAATTTTCATACTCAAATCCAGCCAAGTCGATCGCGTAATCGGAGCACTGGTAGAAATATAGTCAACTCCGGTTTCGGCTACACTTCTAATTGTTTCTAAAGTAACATTGCCGGAAGCTTCAATTTTTACCCGATCGCTCTTTTGGCGAATTATTGCCACAGCCTGCCGCATCAAATCAAAGGACATATTATCTAACATGATAATATCGGCTTTGTGCTGCAAAGCTGTCTCTACTTCGGCGAGAGTTTCTGTTTCGACTTCGATCGTCAGCGGATAGGGGATAGAATTGCGAATTAGGGCGATCGCCTCTGCAATTCCCCCAGCCGCCGCAATGTGATTGTCTTTAATCATCACCGCGTCATCTAAGCCCATCCGGTGATTGCTAGCACCACCGACTTGAGTCGCGTATTTTTCCAACAATCTCAATCCCGGCGTCGTCTTGCGGGTATCCACTAATTGCACGGACAAATCGGCAATTTTGTCAACATATTTCTGAGTTAAAGTAGCGATGCCACTTAAACGCATTGCCAAGTTTAATGCTACTCTTTCTCCGGTTAGCAGCGCATCGAAATTGCCGGAAATCTCGGCAATTACTTCTCCTTTTTCGCACAGTTTCCCTTCTGGTACTTGGGGGATGAAACTGAGGCTGCTGTCTAAAAGTTTAAATGTGCGATCGGCAATTGGCAATCCAGCAATGACTCCAGCTTCTTTGACAATCCATTTAGCCGTACCCTGGATGCTGTTTGCGGGAAATAAGGCCGATGTTGTGCGATCGCCCCTACCGATATCTTCTAGTAGCCAGTTGTGCAATAGGGAGTCTAAAACTATCCAAGGCGGTAATATTGCTGTCATGTTTTTGTTGGTTGTTATATCAAGATGATATCTACTAGGAAGAATAGTCGATCGGGTAATTTTAGGCAAGTTGCAAAATAATCTGGCCACGCGGATGTCCTTGTTGGCTTAATTACAGTTTGCTAAACAGGCGCAGTTTTGTAGTCAAGCACCTGTTGACAAAGTTGGGTGTCGGTGATTTAATAGAGTGAGTTTGCTTTGTCGCAAGGAAAATTGGCGCCAAAGAAACAAGCTCATCTGATTTATGAGCAAGCAGAGGCTTTGGGGTGGGCCACTAGGGCTAAGGGTAAGTTTGCTAGTAAATTTGGAAGTAACGAAATTGATAAATTAGAGTTCGGATTTGATTATTTCGCCTAAAAACTACATTCAAGCTACAAATACTCAGTTATGACTCACCTAAATATTTCTCCTCTCAACCGTCGCTCTTTTCTTAGTTATGTTGCTTTAGGTACTTTGGGTTTATTGACAAAAGACTTGCTTGATCCAGCTAGCGCTATGGCTGATAGCGAGGGATTAGGCAAAAATTTCTCTACCTTGGAGAACTATCATATTTTTGTTCCTTATACCACAGCTCGAGTAGGAGGAAAGCAAACTTTTACTTTGCGATCGGGAGAACCTTGCCCGGTGGAAATTCCCTCCAAAGCTCAAGATAGCCAAGAGATTACCATCAAAGGGCGCGGTCAAGACGGTAAAGATATTACTGTAGTTTTGCATACCTTATACGATAGACAACTCGGAATAAAAGAGGAAATTTATCAAGAAATTGACAAAAAGACGCAATTTGTCGAAGAAGCAAGCAAAGCGAAATGCAAATTTGTTTATGAGCAAGTTGAAGATGGTGAGTACATTGATGATCTGATCGCCTTGGATTTTCTGGATTATGTTATATATTCTTCCAAACTGGGCAGCCAAATTCAAGAGCGTTACCAAATCGCCAGTACCAATTCACGCCTGGTCGGAATTTGGCAAGCCATTGAATCGACATTGGCTCAATCTAAACTGACTGAGGCAGAGAAGAAACTAATCAGAGGAACTTTTGCATACGTCCGCGCCGGCGAACCTGTTCCTGACTTTAAAGCACTCACAGATATTGACTCAATCGTGGCAAGTTCGGCGCTGCCTTTAGAAATAAAACAGAGTTACTCTTTGTCCAGTGCCAATTCAAGAGGCTTAACAGTTGATTTTATTCTGGTCAAACAAATTAATGACAGCCAATTGAGTGCTGAACAAAAGCAAAATTACCAGTCAATATATCAGCAGGTGCGCGACGGCAAGAAAGTGGAAGATGCAGCAACTTTGAACTCGCTAGACTCCTTCATTAACAAAGCCAAAATCCCAGAAAATGCTAAAGCTGTTTACTCAATAGCAAGGAAACAAAATTTAGAGAATCAAATTGCTTCTGGTGAAAAAGCCGATGCTTTTGTCCAAACTGCTCAAGCATTTAAAGAGCAACTGACGGATGCTAAAGACAAAGGAGCAGCAATTGTTCCACAAGCTACGAGAATGTTGAGTACACTTGGAGCAGAAACAGCAACGGGTGTTAGTATTAGCAGTTTATCTGGGGCGGCTGCAACCAATGCGACTTTAGCTGTTTTAGGTGGTGGTTCTGTCGCGGCTGGTGGTTTAGGAATGCTGGGTGGTTTAGCAGTAGCAACAGGAGGAGCCGCGCTAATTGGAGCTGCAGGATTGCTGTCTATTGCGTTAGTCTCGGAAATGGACAGGGAAGACCAAAAAAATCTGGGAATTGCAATTGGTACAGGAACAGTCGCCGGTACTGCAACTATTTTAGCTGCTTGGACTGCTGCGAGTGCTTTGGGAGCAGCAGGTACATTGTCCGGTGCTGCTGCTATCACTGCTACCATCTCGACTATTGGTGGACTCAGTGTAATGACTGGCGGCGCTGCTCTCGTTGCATCAGGTACAGCATTTTTAATTTGGTCATTACTCAAAGGTGGAAAGAATCGCGATTCATCCGTGCTGCACCAATTAGAAACTCGAACCTACACCTATACTGAAAATATCATTGCGGATGATTTCGGAAAATTTTTACAAAAGAATGTAAGTCAAACAAATGGTATTAAAGATGGATTTTCTGCTCCTAATATTCCATTAGATAAACTATCCAAAGCGCTGTCTTCATGGCTATCTCTTGACTCTGGAGAAAAAGTAATTGCTTTGATAGACAACAGTGTTTTTAAGGATGCAAAAGAGGGGGTTGTATTTACAAACGCAAAAATGGCTTGGAAAATAATTCTTTCAGAAGCTGATGCCATTAACTATGAAAATTTAGCAAAATTTGTCAAGACGGAAAGCAAATTAACTTCACTGCTATCTGACGCGAAGCAGAAACAGGAGTTGTCTAAGTTGAAAAAGGTAGTAGATATTTTGTCAGACGAGAAATACTCTACCAATTTATCTAAGTTGCAAGAGTTAGTAACTATAGTGGGGAGTGACAAAAACTTATCGGATCTGGTTTCTAATGAGAAGTATAAAAACAAGTTGCCACAATTAAAATATGCAGTAGCTATTTTATCAGACGAGAAGTACAGTCAGAACTTGTCTAAGTTGAAAGATGTTGTAGATGTCTTATCTAATGAACCTGATTTAGTAAAATTTTTCTCGTCGCAATTAGTGTCACAGCTATCTGACAAAAACTATACCAATGACTTGTCTAGGTTAAAAGAGGTAGTAGATAGGTTTTTAACTGAATCTGACAAGGACAATTTCACTAAATTGCTTCGCCAAATTAGCCAAAAATATAGCACAGTTTAGGCAGCAACTTTTGCCCGCGATTGGGGCTATGAGGAAGGCGGAAGGCGATCGCCCACTCTTGACTGCTAAAATAAGGGCGATCGCTGGTTATGATTGTATTAAATGGTTCGATTCCCCCGCAATTCTAGCTTATTTGAAAACAGTCATTCAAACATCACATAACCATCATGCAAACCAAAACGATCGCAATTCGCGTTAATGCTGAAGTTGCTAAGATATTTGAGGCTGCTTCTGAAGAACAGCGTCGTAAATTAGAGGCATTACTTAGCCTGAAACTTAGTGATGCAATTCGACGCAAAAGACCCCTAGAGGAGGTAATGAGTGAGATTAGTCGGAATGCTCAAGCGCGAGGATTGACCCCAGAAATTTTGGATTCAATTCTTTTTGAGGAGTGAGATGCGCTACGTTTTTGATACAAATACAATCATCAGTGCGATTCTGTTTGATAACAGTAAACCCGATCGCGCCCTTCGATATGCTTTAGCAAACGGAGAGATATTACTATCACTTGAACTGCTAGAAGAATTGAATGAGGTATTGGGGCGCGAAAAATTTAATCGGTATGTCACAAGTGAAGAAAGGGAGGAATTTTTAGCCGCTTTGGTGGAAAGGGCAGTTCTAGTGGAGATAATTGACAATGTGCAAGAGTGTCGCGATCCAAAAGATGACAAGGTTTTGGAGTTGGCATTAAATGGAGAAGCGAACTATATCATCACTGGTGACAGGGATTTGCTCGTATTGCACCCATTTCGTGGTGTGGTAGTAATCACAGCAGACGAGTTTTTGAAGACGATCGAATCTGAGTAGTTTTGATTTGGGATACGAGTTACCGATCGCCCTTAAAGAAAAAAACTAATATCAACTTGGAAAAAATCAGCTAATTTCCTAGCTTCATCTATTTCGATATCCCTTCCACTAACAAAAACTTTCTCAACCTCTGTTTCCGTTCCCAAAACAGGAATCAGATCGGATTTGTCCAAATCCCTCGCATCCATTAAATGTTGCAACATTGAAGCAGCATTACCTGCAGGAATTGGATAATTTTCAGATTCAAATTTTTCAATCAGCGTTATCAAAAGCTCCAGAAATAGCTCTTCCTCCAGCGATCGCATAGGGGCGTGTTCCAGTTCGCAAGCGAGAGCGATCGCGGCCTCGTTTTCTGCTTCATTTGCGATCGGTTTTGGTTGATAGCGAACAAGTAAATCTGTATAAGATTTTGCATCAAAAGTACGGATCATTTTTCCACACATCCTTACTTATCTTTACACAGGTAGCGATTGATTTCCCTATTTAAGCTACAGTAAAAGCTATATTTTCTAGCACTACATTAGGTACATTTCCACTACCTAAAACCTGTGTAGCATCTAAAACTTCTATCCCTACCAATAACTCATTTTCCCCAATATTTAAAGCAATTTCGTCAGTTAACTCTAAAGTGCGACACTGATGCTTACCTTCTACAAGTCTAATATAGAGAGCATCAATTTCGGAATCATAACTAATCTTCATAAATTTTTACCTCTTATTATTCAGTCCGCGTCGGCCGACTTCGTTTGTTTAGTAGCGGTTTCAACCGCTAAGCCATAAAGAGAATGACTAATAACTCACCAAAAAACTAAAGCCCTTTTCCGTTGTTGCGGGAAAAGAGCTTTAATTTATTATTAACCTGGCACTGAGCTATTTTACCGGGCAGTGACCCGCCGAGTATCTTCGCCATAGCAACGTTTAACAACCGAGTTCGGGATGGATCGGAGTGGTTCCATTACATCATAAGCACCAGGAAAGCTTTGAAAACTTTTAATCCTGTGTCTGCATTAAGCTTGATGCGCTGCATCTCTTTTGCTCGACTTAATTACCTTATCAAGTTTTCCCTAGGCTGTCAACCCCTTTGTCAAAACTTTTTTTCGATCGCCCGAAACCGCCCCCAATAGCCGAGCTTCTGTCGCAATTTGCCTCAAAGACCGCAAAGACGCCACCACCCTATTCGTAAAAAAGTGTTCAAAACTCGCATCAAGTTCGATCGACCCAAAATCTGTTCCTGGCCCAGAATATTGAGATTTCTACAAAGGGCGCAAGACTTGCTGTGGTGTAGATGAGTAATAACTCACCAAAAAACTAAAGCCCTTTTCCGTTGTTGCGGGAAAAGAGCTTTAATTTATTATTAACCTGGCACTGAGCTATTTTACCGGGCAGTGACCCGCCGAGTATCTTCGCCATAGCAACGTTTAACAACCGAGTTCGGGATGGATCGGAGTGGTTCCATTACATCATAAGCACCAGGAAAGCTTTGAAAACTTTTAATCCTGTGTCTGCGTTTAGCTTAATGTTAAGCTTGATGCGCTGCATCTCTTTCGCTCGACTTAATTACCTTATCAAGTTTTCCTTTGTCTGTCAACCCCAAAGTCAAAACTTTTTTTTGATCCCCCGAAACCGCCCCCAATAGCCGAGTTTGACGTATTATTTGCCAGATGGGCCGATCGACCTTTAACTCACAAGTCCAAAAAAGCCGCCTCAGTTCCCTGTTCTCTGCGAATCTTCCCGTCCTTCACAAACCACGCCACGACCTGCTTAACTGTTAATTGTTCGATCGGGCTTTCAGATTCTGTCGCAATTTGCCTCAAAGGCCGCAAAGACGCCACCACCAAATTCGTAAAAAAGTTTTCAAAACTAGCATCAAGTTCGATCGACCCTTTAATACTCTCATCATTCTTAATCCAATCCATCACCTGCCCATTAGTCACCTCAGCCACCGGCTTCCCAGTCTCCCCAGCAATTTGCTTGAGCACCCTCAAAGCATAAATTGCCACCCGCGCCGAAAACTTTTCCTTCGACGACAGCAGCGCCATATCAACTTCCGCACACTCTTCCGGCTTTAAAAAATCTGCTAGCGGTTCCATATATTAAAAATTAGTAATTGCTAATCGGTCATCGGTAATCGGTAATCCCTGATATCCGTGACATCGGTTACACTCATCCGTTGTCGAACTTCCATGCGTGACATCCGTTAAATCCGTTACAAAATCCGTTGCCGAACTTCTTCCTTCCTCCTTGCAATCAAATAACCGCAGCGGTGTTCCCCATCAATAATCCAGTGAGTTCGCTCCACAATACAATCCGGCAAAACCGCCGCAAACATTTCCAACTCATTGCCACAAACACTCGGAAAAGTTTCAGCAACATTAGAAATCGCGCAATTGTGTTCCATCAACACAAATCGATCGCCCAAACCAGCGCGATCGCCGATCCCAACCTCTACAGATTCTACAGGATAACACTCAGCCATATAACCTTCAGCCCTGCGAAGTTCCATTAGCTTAGTCACCCTCTCTTGCAGCGAACCCGCACCCACCAGCCGCCGATACTCCGTCGCCTTGCGCTGCCACTGTTTTTGCAAGATAGTAATCACTTGCTCGCGGCCGACGGTTTCCGCCAACGTATCCAGGAAAGAGACAGCAAAATCACCATAACGATTCGGGAATCGATCGCGCCCCAGACTGGTAAGCTCATAAATGTGCTGCGGCCGCCCCATCCCAGCCTGAACCGACTGATACTGAATCAGCCCCTCCGCTTCCAAATCCTTCAAGTGACGGCGAATCGCCTGCGGACTGATATCCAAAGACTCCGCCAACTCAAGAGCCGTCCCCTGCCCCCCCTTGAGCAAATATTGCAGGATGTCTTGTTTCGTGGAAGTCTGCTGAGTAGTCTCCATCATCTTCACAAAAAATTATTAATTTGACTTTGACAATATCACTGTTGTTAATGTAGCTTAAAATATACTAAAGCAACAAATCTGTTGTTTAACTTCCTTGCAGCAGCCCCCAGAACTCGCCGGGCCCCCGACAGTTCCGCGTCTGCCATCTTTGAGAGACATATCCAGAACACTCGAAAGCGCAAAATTAATGAGCTCTACAGTCACAACCCTAGTCAACCAGCCGTATAAATACGGTTTCGTCACCGACATCGAGTCAGACACCATCCCCCGCGGCTTGAGCGAAGATGTAGTCCGCCTGATTTCCGCCAAGAAAAACGAACCGGAATTCATGCTGCAATTCCGCCTCAAAGCATACCGGAAGTGGCTGACAATGACCGAGCCCACCTGGCCCCACGTCAACTATCCCGCGATCGACTACCAACAAATTATCTACTATTCCGCCCCCAAACAAAAGCCCAAAAAGCTCAACAGTTTGGACGAAGTAGACCCGACACTCCTAGAAACCTTCGAGAAACTAGGCATTCCCCTCTCCGAACAAAAACGGCTGGGAAATGTCGCCGTCGATGCCGTTTTCGACAGCGTTTCAATTGCCACAACATTTAGAGAAAAGTTAGCCAAAGATGGCGTTATTTTCTGTTCCATCTCAGAAGCCGTCAAAGATTATCCCGAATTAATAGAAAAATATCTCGGCAGCGTCGTACCAGTCGGCGACAACTTTTTCGCAGCCCTCAACTCCGCCGTATTCAGCGACGGTTCCTTTGTTTACATTCCCAAAGGCGTCAAATGCCCAATGGAATTGTCAACCTATTTCCGCATCAACAACGGAGATTCCGGCCAGTTCGAGCGCACCCTAATTGTTGCAGAAGAAAACAGTTCTGTGTCTTACCTAGAAGGCTGCACCGCGCCGATGTTTGACACCAATCAACTGCACGCCGCCGTAGTCGAATTGGTAACAATGGACAATGCCGATATCAAATACTCCACAGTGCAAAACTGGTACGCTGGCGATGCCAACGGCAAAGGCGGCATTTACAACTTCGTGACGAAACGGGGTTTGTGTCAAGGAGTCAATTCTAAGATTTCTTGGACACAAGTAGAAACCGGTTCAGCGATTACTTGGAAATATCCCAGTTGCGTGTTAGTCGGCGACAACTCGGTGGGCGAATTCTACTCAGTAGCGCTGACAAATAACAAGCAGCAAGCTGACACCGGCACCAAAATGATCCACGTGGGAAAAAACACTCGCAGCACGATTATTTCTAAGGGAATTTCTGCCGGAAATTCATCCAACAGCTATCGCGGCTTAGTGAAAATGGGGCCTAACTCTAAAGGCTCTCGCAATTACTCTCAGTGCGATTCCATGCTGATTGGCGACAACGCTCAAGCGAATACTTTCCCTTATATTCAAGTGCAGAACCACACTGCTAAAGTCGAACACGAAGCTTCTACTTCTAAGATTGGGGAAGAGCAATTGTTCTTCTTCGCACAGCGGGGAATTTCCGCAGAAAATGCTATTTCGATGATGATTAGCGGTTTCTGTAAAGATGTTTTCAATCAGTTACCGATGGAATTTGCGGCGGAAGCTGATAAGCTGTTGAGTCTGAAACTCGAAGGAAGTGTCGGATAATTTTCGCGGCCGATAAACCCTTCCAGGCCGAGTCCATCGGTGACAACTTAAGCTCCCCGTCCGCCAGGGAATGAATTCCCTGGCTAATAGCTAAAGTCCTCTAAAGAGGACTAATGAGTTTAAAAGTTTTCTTCTCAGTCCTCATAGCGAGGACTTTAGCTTTGAGACAGGGAATTCATTCCCTGGCGGACTATCGGTTTAACGTTAAATTGTCACCAATGGGTACAGGCTAGCAACGAGAAAAAAACTGTAAAGTGCATTGAGGAAAAGGACAAAAATAGATGATTGTTGAAAATAGTCAAGTGGTGCTATCCGTCCGCGATTTAACTGCGAATGTGGAAGATACCCAAATCCTGAAGGGTTTGAATCTGGAAATTAAATCGGGTGAAATTCACGCGATTATGGGCCCGAACGGTTCGGGGAAAAGCACTTTATCCAAGATATTGGCGGGTCATCCTGCTTATACGGTAACGGGCGGAGAAGTTACTTTTCTCGGTCAAAATTTGCTGGAATTAGCGCCGGAAGAACGCTCTTTGGCTGGCGTGTTCCTCGCTTTCCAATATCCTTTGGAAATTCCCGGTGTTAGTAATCTGGATTTCTTGCGCGTGGCTTACAATGCTCACCGCAAACATCGCGGCTTGGAAGAATTAGATGCTTTTGATTTCCAAGATTTAATCGAGGACAAGCTGGATATTGTCAAGATGAATGATTCTTTTTTAGGCCGCAGTGTTAATGAGGGTTTTTCCGGCGGCGAGAAAAAGCGGAATGAAATTTTGCAAATGGCGCTGTTGGAACCGAAGTTAGCTATTTTGGATGAGACTGATTCGGGTTTGGATATCGATGCTCTCAAGATTGTCGCCGGCGGTGTGAATCAGTTGTCAACTGCTGAGAATTCGATGTTGGTGATTACTCACTATCAGCGGTTGCTGAATTACATTATTCCTGATTTTATTCACGTCATGGAAGCCGGTAGAATTATCTTGACTGGCCCGAAAGAGTTGGCGCTCGAATTGGAAGAGCGCGGTTATGACTGGGTTGTGGAAGAGGAAGCAGCAGGAGTGGGCGCGCGATGATGAATACGCAAGTTGCTAGTAGGGAAATGTTTTTGACTGATTTGGTGAATCAGTGCGGCAAGTTGGGCGCAGCTAATAAGGAAAGTTCTGCTTACGGGTTGCAGGATTTGCGGGATGCGGCGACTGAATACGTGCTTTCTTCGACTTTTCCGACGGTGAAGGATGAAGAATGGCGCTTTACTGATTTGTCGTCGGTGTTGCAAATTCCTTTTCATATACCCCAGAGCAATCAGTCAAAAGTTAAGCTGGCTGATATCATTATGCCAGTGAAAAACAAGGCAGATTTACCATTAAGATTGGTGTTTGTCAACGGGTTTTATGCGCCGGATTTGTCAACGGTGGAGTCGTCGGTTTTTCCGAATTTGCCGATCGACTTTTACGCAGGTAATCTATCCAATGTACCCGAAAAATATCAAGGGCGCATCAGCGATGTTTTGAGCAAGCACAGACAGCAAACCGAGGTTTTTACCGCGCTGAATACTGCGGGTTTGGCGGATTCTGCGGTGGTGTTCGTGCCGGCCAATATGTCGATCGAACTTCCGATTCACTTGCTGTTCCTGACAGCGCCCGGTGCATCTGGCACGATGTCCCAGCCGCACTGCTTGGTCATAGCTGAGCCTGGAAGCAATGTCACGCTAGTTGAGGATTACGCAACTATCGGTAATGTACCAGCGTTTACTAATGCTGTAACGGATGTTATTGTCGGCGAAAACGCCACTGTGAATCACGTTCGGCTGCAGCGGGAAGGTGGAGAAGTTGTTCATATCGGCAAAAGTGCGATCGAACAATCTCGAAATAGCCGTTATACTTGTCATGCTATCAGCTTGGGAGGCAAAATATCGCGCCACAATTTAGAAGTTTTTCAGCGCGGCGAAGCCACCGAAACAACTTTAAACGGCTTAACCGTAGCCTTTGGCGAACAGTTATCAGACACTCACAGTGTAATCGATTTCAATCACCCCCACGGTACAAGCCGCCAATTGCACAAGTGCATTATTGGCAACAAAGCTCGCGCTGTATTTAACGGCAAAGTTTTCGTTCGCAAAGCCGCCCAATTGACAGATGCCGGACAATTGAGCCGGAATTTGTTGCTGTCGCCGAGAGCTCGCGTAGATACCAAACCGCAGTTGGAAATTGTCGCCGACAACGTTAAATGTTCCCACGGTGCAACTGTCAGTCAATTAGAAGATGATGAACTTTTCTACTTGCAAAGTCGCGGTTTGGATTTAGAAAGAAGTCGCTATTTGCTAATCGATGCTTTTGCGGCGGAAATGCTCAATCAATTACCGATTCTTGGAGTGGCGAAAATGCTTTCTACCTGCGTGGCCGTCCAAGGATAACTCATAAATATGAGGACACAGAGGACACAGCAGTGCTGTGTCCCTACAACATCTTGCACCATTTTTAACAGCCTGTAGGGGCGGGTTTCACGAATAATAATTGCCTCAAACCAACAATCTCGTAAACCCGCCCCCACCCAACGACAAATCACTAACTTCAAAAAATATGACACTTATTCAAGAAAAAACACTTGCCTCAAAAGTTCGCGGCGACTTCCCAATTTTGAATGAAAAAGTTAACGGTAAACCGCTAGTTTATTTAGACAATGCAGCTACTTCTCAAAAACCCCTAGCTGTGCTCAACGCTTGGCGTGATTACTACGGACAATACAATGCAAACGTCCACCGGGGTGCTCACACTCTCAGCGCCAAAGCGACTGATGCTTACGAAGGTGCTAGAGACAAAGTTGCGGCGTTTGTAAATGCGGCGTCGCGGCAAGAAATTGTTTACACTCGCAACGCTACCGAAGCGATTAATTTGGTCGCTTATTCTTGGGGTTTGAGCAATCTGCAAGCCGGAGATGAAATTATCCTGTCGGTGATGGAACACCACAGCAATCTCGTTCCCTGGCAAATGATGGCTCAAAGAACCGGTGCGGTGCTGAAGTTTGTCGAGTTAACGGAAACTAACGAGTTTGATTTGGAACAGTTTAAAACGCTGATTTCCCATAAAACTAAATTGGTGTCAACCGTTCACGTTTCTAATACTTTGGGCTGCATCAGTCCAGTCAAAGAAATCTGCAAAATTGCCCACAGTTTCGGCGCAAGAGTTTTAATAGATGCTTGCCAAAGCGTGCCGCACATGATAGTAGACGTGCAAGCAATAGATTGCGATTGGCTGGTTGCTTCAGGTCACAAAATGTGCGCTCCGACTGGCATCGGTTTTCTGTACGGTAAACTGGACTTGCTGAGAGAAATGCCTCCGTTTTTCGGCGGCGGCGAGATGATTGCTGACGTGTTTCTAGATTATTCCACCTATGCCGATTTGCCGCACAAATTTGAGGCCGGCACGCCTGCAATCGGAGAGGCGATCGCCCTCGGTGCAGCAATCGATTATCTTAGTAACATTGGCATGGATAAGATTCACGCTTGCGAAGCAGAATTGAATGCTTATATGTTCCAACAATTGCGGCAAATTCCCGAAATCAAAATTTACGGGCCACAACCAGACAGCAACGGTGAAGGTAGGGCTGCATTAGCGGCATTTACAGCCGGAGAAATTCACCCTCAAGACTTGTCTACCATGTTAGATCAGGAGGGAGTCGCGATTCGTTCCGGGCATCACTGCACGCAAGCTTTGCACCGCTATTTGAACGTTTCATCTACGGCGCGGGCGAGTTTGTATTTTTACAATACTCGCGAGGAGATTGATGTGTTTGTGAAAGCGTTGAAAGAGACGATCGACTTTTTTGGTGGGATTATGGGGTAAGTTAATTAGTGATTGAAATGGCTTTTTTTTGAACCGCAGATGTCGGCGGTTCAAAAAAACAACCCCCTTTTTCATAGTATCTGGGCCTGTGGTAAAATAAAACTAGAGTTTTCTCAGCTCAAGGAGATTTTGAGATGATTGCTACTACTTCAAGTTTAGCCGAACAGAGAACACTGCTAGAAAACATTAGCTGGTCAACCTTTGAAACGTTGCTCAAAGAAATAGGCGATCGCCGAGGTTATCGCATAGCTTATGATAACGGGATGTTGGAAATTATGAGTCCTTTATACGAACATGAAAATCCCAAGATTCAGTCCGATCGCTTCATTTTCATTTTAGCAGAAGAACTCGGCATTGAAATCAAAAGTGCTGGCTCAATGACTCTCAAGCAAGAACAGGCTAAAAAGGGTATAGAACCTGACAATTGTTATTATATTCAAAGTGAACCAGCAGTCAGAGGCAGGCAAGAACTAGACTTAGAAACTGCCCCACCGCCCGACTTGGCAATTGAAATAGATATTACCAGCAGTTCAATTAATAAGTCAGGAATTTACTCGGCACTTGGCGTACCCGAACTCTGGAGATATAACGGGCGAGTTTTAAAATTTTATCAGTTAGCTTCCGAGGAGTATGTTGAATGCAATTTCAGTATTGCTTTTCCCTTTTTATCATCAACAGAAATGAGTAGGTTTTTTGAGCAGACTAAAACAATGGGAGAAATTGCATTACTGAAATCATTTAGAATTTGGGTTAGGGAAAAAATCTAAAGCGGTGAATATCGCCCTTTCGTCCATCCGCGTTCATTGTGGCACGGGCGTCCCGCCTGTGAAAAAGATGCGGTTTAACAAAAGAGCGATCGCCCAACTAAAACTCCCTAATTTCAGGATAAACAAACTGATAACCCGCCGCCTTAATCTTTTGATTCGACACGCTAGCATTATAAGGCCGCACGCTAGGACTTCCATCCCAAGAAACTTTAGGCAGATTGTGAGTTTCAAAAATGCGATCGAGCAATTCGCCACTGGATAGCGACACATCCCCGACTAAATTGTAAATTCCCTGCAATCGATTTTCCAAAGCAAACGTTAACCCCCCAACAATATCATCTCGATGCACCCAATTAGTAGCATCTTCCCCCCTACCGGGACGAGTGCTCCCAGCCCAGCCTCTAAAGATTTTAACTAATTCTCGCCCTGGCCCATAAATTCCTCCCAAACGGAGAATGCAGACTTGAAGATTGGGACTAGATGCTGCTAATAAAACCTGTTCTGTTTCTGCGAGAATTTCACCGTTTGGATTAGCAGGCGCGACGGGGGATTCTTCATTTACCAATTCACCTTGGCGATCGCCATACACAGAATAAGTACCCGTATAAATAACCTGCTTGACTGTCGGTATCTGCTGTAAAACCGCTACTAAAGTTGTCGCCGTATCTAAATAACTTTCCCGATAAGCATGAGGATTTGGAGCACCTACGCACAGCATAACAGCATCTTGTTCTTGCAGTACAGCCCTCATTGCATCTTTGTCATTTCCTTTGAGCACGGCTACCCGCTGCGCGACACCCTCCAACTCAACTACTCGCGTCGCCGTGGTAGTTGTCGCCGTCACGGTACAATCAGATTTGCCACGTAAATGTTTGGCTGTCGCAGTACCCACATAGCCGCAGCCGACGATCGCAACTTTCATAAAAAATCCTCCATTGTTTCATGCTGTCTAAAATTATTGCCGGTTTCTGAAATCATGGCGCGCTGAGTTTTGTGGTAAAATGCAAAGCATCGTTATCAATCGGAGTAGCATCATGTCCGAGAGAGATATTTTTGCCACCTCCTCAGAAAGCGAACTTTTAGCTTTTTATGGTTCTTTGTTTGCGATCGCAGCCGCCGATGGTTCCGTTGATATTGACGAACTAGATTTGTTGTTTAAAACCATAAATTTAGACAAATTTTCTGACTCTGCAAAAACTCAAATCCAATCCTACACAGCCAGTCCCCCATCACTGGGCGACTGTTTGCAAACACTCAGCCATTCACAACAACCGCTGCGTTTGGGAGTCATGTATTTTTTAATTAACATTGCTGGCGCAAATAAGACGCTGCATCCGGCAGAAAGCGAGGCGATCCAATCCGCAAAAAAACTGCTGGCGGTTTCCGACTTGCAAATCCAAGCCATGCAGGAATTCATCAAGGAAAATGGGTCTGAAACCCCGTCCTTGTAGGACGGCTTTACATAGATATTTGTTAAGACGTACTATTTCACATAAGACGTGCTATTATGTAAAGCAGCACATTTAAGGTAAATATGACATTAAAAGCCTTCAGCTACCGATTCTACCCAACGCCAGAACAAGAAAGTTTGTTGCGACGTACTTTGGGTTGCGCCCGTTTAGTCTACAACCGTGCTTTAGCAGTAAGAACTGAAGCTTGGTACACAGAACAGAAACGGGTAGGGTATGCTGAGACTTCTTCAATGTTAACCGAATGGAAGAAAACTGAAGAACTAGATTTTCTTAACGAAGTTAGCTGCGTGCCATTGCAACAATGCTTGAGACATTTACAAGCGGCTTATACCAACTTTTTTGATGGACGGGCAAAATATCCTAACTTCAAAAAGAAACGCAATGGTGGTAGTGCAGAATTCACTAAGTCAGCGTTCAAATTTAGGGATGCACAAGTCTACCTAGCAAAAAGCACCCAAGCATTGCCAATTCGCTGGAGCCGGACATTACCTAATGGTGCGACACCATCAACTATTACAGTAAAGCTTGCACCATCAGGCAGGTGGTCAGTTTCTCTGCTGGTAGATGTTGAAATTGAAAAGTTACCCAAAACAGGTGATCAAGTCGGTATTGACTTGGGAATTACAAGCTTGCTTGCTTTAAGCACTGGTGAAAAGATTGCCAATCCCAAAGGATTTAAGACAAAGTATCGCAAGCTCAGAAGAGCGCAGAAAGCTTTAATCCGTAAGCAAAAGGGATCAAATAACCGTTACAAAGCACGGCTCAAAGTAGCGAAAGTGCATCAACAAATTACTGATGCAAGAAAAGACTATCTTCACAAGTTAACGACGCGGTTGGTGCGTGAAAACCAAACCATCGCCGTAGAAGACTTAGCTGTGAAGAATATGATTAAAAACCCCAAACTTGCCGCTTCTATAAGTGATGCAAGTTGGGGCGAATTGGTCAGACAACTTGACTACAAGTGTGATTGGTATGGTCGCACTTTAGTTAAGATTGACCGCTGGTTTCCGAGTTCTAAACGATGTGGAAATTGCGGACACATCGTTGACAAGTTGCCGTTGAATATTCGGGAATGGGATTGTCCTAGTTGTGGGACGCACCATGATCGTGATATCAATGCGGCGAAGAACATTTTGGCGGCAGGGCTTGCCGTTTCAGTCTGTGGAGCGACTGTAAGACCCCAACAGAGTAAATCTGTTAAGGCTGGTGCGAAACTCCCTAGGGGACAGAAGCAGAAACCTAAGTCGTGAGTCTTAGGAATCCTCGCCCTTATAGGGCGGGGTGGATGTCAACGCAGACATGAAACAAATACGGGAGGCCGCGCCCAATAAAAATCAGGTTTCAGCATCTTTCAATTCTGCTGTTTACCAGCTTAAAACTAAGGGCATTCCTCTCGATGTGATCGACCGAAGAGAAACCACAACACACCTCAGCAACCCCCAAATTAACTATTCAGATGAAAGTTTTTGGGCTAAACTTAAAAACTTTGCTTTAACCGCAGGAAGAGAAGTAGTTGAAAAAGCTTTGATTCTCTACTATACGGCTCAAAACCCAAACGTGCCTGCTTGGGCAAAAGGAGTTGTAGTTGGAGCTTTGACCTATTTTATATCTCCTGTCGATGCGATTCCCGATATATTAGTCGGCATCGGATTTACCGATGATTTAGGAGTATTGCTGGCGGCAATAGCTACTGTTTCAGTATACATTAATGCTGATACTAAAGAACAAGCAAAACAAAAAATGAAAGATTGGTTTGGCAAATAATATTAGAAGTCAGTAGTCAGTAGTCAGTAGTCAGTAGTCAGTAGTCAGTAGTCAGTAGTCAGTAGTCAGTAGTCAGTAGTCAGTAGTCAGTAGTCATTAGTCATTAGTCATTAGGAATAATTACCAATTACCAATTACCAATTACCGATTACCAATTACCAATTACCGAGTTCAGTCTTTAATCGGCTTACCATCTCGATTGACAATACGGCTTTCACCATCCTTAGCCGTGACATTTTCATAAACCCCTTCATCCCGCTTCACGTACTTGCTGAACCCCTGATTTTTATAATCGGTGTCGGATGTCGGCTTCATCAACCTCGGAGCGCTCAGCAGTCGGCGTACCGGCGCATCTGCGGGAGTCTCCCCGGGTTCGCGCTTCGCCAACTCGCACAGTTGGCCCCAAGTCGAAACTTCCAGGTTCATGCTGTGCCAAACTTCTAACTGCTGGTTGTTTTCGGGACACAAATAATCGTATACAGGCATACTAAGAATCTCGTTTGCAACTACTAAAATTACTAATTGCACGGTTATTGAGAATATTATAGCTCAACATTACTAATAATTCAACCCTAAAAATTAAACTTTACTATTTTTAACGGTTGTTGAAACCATAAATCAGCTATATTATTAACCCTGTGTGCTTGCTCCCGGATGCGATCGAGACAAAGCCCAAAAGTACGCTACCCTGAAATCCTCTGACTCGATCGCACGATCGCACGATCGACGGCTAGCAAATGCCCGCAAGACTTCCGTGAATGCCGTCAAAGGATCGATCATCATTTTCAGACTGTACGCAAATCACAGATTCTAAGTTTCAAATTTATTTATTTACTCACCACCGAGGATTTACCGATGAGCGATTTCAAAGTTACGCCAGAAGTAGAGCTGAACACAGCTCAAATGTTGGAGCGATACCAACTGCAAGATGAGACAACTCTGCGGCGTTGGGCAAAACTGCACGGCATCAACAGCACCCGTGGTTTCTTCTATCCCAGTGAAGTAGATTTGATGGATCACGCTCACCACCATCTCTACAATTTGGGAATGAGCATTGCTGAGTACCAAAGTCTTTTAGACCGACGCCGCACCAATTCCCAGACACCGGGCGACCAAAATAAAACAGTAGCAAGTCAAGTTGCTGACGAAGCATACGATGCTATAGAAACGCTGACCGATCAGTATGCTGAAGCTATTGATTTAATGGGAGAACGTATAGCAGACCATTTCATCGATGAACTCGATTTATCTGTGATGCGGCACCTTTCTAAAAAAGTGCAAGACCGCCGCACTCTCAACGGTCAAACCAAAAAGCCTAACCGTTTTCTCCAAGTGATTAAAGCCGTGTTGCAACCGAGCAGCGAAAATACGCTTCTGGTTCCCAAAAAAGATGAGGACTCTAGTTTAGAATTAGAACAGCATCACCGACTCGGCTAGCCGCCGATTTCGTTGAAAGACTAAGCGTTACTTATAGCGGTAAGGTGCGCCTAGCGCACCCTACATAATTAGGTTCTGCCTCCAGGACTGTAAAGGCAATAAATTTACTCTTTTCAAGTGTCCGTTACCTGTGAATTATAAATTTAAGACTGGATGCAGATATATTTTGCGCTGGAATTACCTAAAATATATGTTTGATCTAAGCCGTAAATCTAGCCCAAGGTAAAAAAATGATTAAATCCTGGATGGTAATTGGAGGCGTCGCCTTTGTAGTAGCTTTAGCAGCTAACATAATCGCGCCCAGCGACATCCAATGGTTCAACCGCTTGCAGCGTCCGAGATGGCTAGTATTTGAAAAAGCAATTCCCCTAATTTGGACAGTAATTTTTATTTGTGCAGCTTGGTCAGCAGTGATAGTGTGGGAAAAACAACCAGGAACTCAGGAGACTTGGCTGAGAATGGGTTTGTACCTGCTTTTAGAAATAGTAACTATGTCTTACACCTCGGTTATGTGCAAAGTTAGGAGCCTAAAAGTCGGCACAATAATCGGCGGAACGGGCGCTATTTTAAGCGTAATCCTAGCTTTAACAGTGTTGCCAGTTTCCGAGCCAGCCGCCCTGTTATTGCTGCCTTACATACTTTGGAGTCCGATCGGCACTTACACCACTTGGGCAATGATGCACCTAAATCCGGCGGATGTTTAATTGATCTAAAATTACAGGTAATTGGTAATTGATCATTGGGAAAAAGGTAATTGCTAAGATGTACCTCACCCAATAGAAAACTGCTATAGCAAGCCTCGTATCAATTGTGAAGTCTTTCTCTTGTCTCTCTTCTCTTCCTTTTCTTCCTACCCTACCCTTCGGGAACCCCTGCGGGGAACGGGAACGGCTTCGCCGAACGCGCCCTTTGCGTCTTCGCGGTTCGTTAAATAGAGATTCTCTGAGTTTTATCGCGTGGTGGGGGTGGCTTTATTTAATTTGTTGACAATGTGAGTATGATTCGTAAACCCACCCCTAGAAGTTGATTGAGAATGATGGTTGATTTGAGTTTTAACTCAAATCAAGCACTAATTCTCAGACTTTAAACCCCCGCCCAATGTCGGGCAAACCAGTTAACCTAACGATTGCCAGAGCTGGTCGGAGGCTCAATTTCCGGCGGTTCGGGAGGGGGATATTCAGCATCGGGAGATTCAGGCTCAGGAGGGTTCAGCGACTCCTCCCAAACTTGGATTTGCGATCGAGCTTGCTCAAAAGCCCGAGTACCCGAAGGAATTTTCTTCAAAGTCGCGATCGCCCCAGCCAGATCCGACGACGACTCTTCGACACCAAGCGCCAAAATCCGCTGACTCCACTCATCAATCGCCTCACTCGCCTGCCACCGGAGCGAACTCGACTCCGGCACCTGACTTGCTAGCGCAATAGCCGTTTGCAAAGCCTCCGCAGTCCCGGCTCTGGCCGTCTGACGGGCGTTCTGCAAATTTTGCTCGCCCTGAAATTGAGCCTCCCAAGTCCGAATGTTCGATCGAGCTTCCTGATAAAGCACCCGTCCTGATCGAATCCGGCGCGCCATCTCAATTGCCCCCGCCAAATTGCCGGCCGCCGCTAGCTGCTGAGCTCTATCCAAAAACGGCTGGTCAACAAGCCGCTGTCTCCTCTCGATCCAAGCTTGAATTTTGGCTTGAGCTTCCACGTAAAGCGCCCTACCTCTACCGATCCGAGAAGCTTGAGCAACGGCGGCTTCCAGAGCATTCGGATCGCCCATACTCGCCAAATCGTTCGCTCTTTGCAAATACGGACTGTCTTCGAGCAGCTCGATTTGACGGCTCAAGGTGCTAATTTGACGGCGAGCTTCCGAAGCGCGGGGATTTGATTCCGGGACTGTTTGCAATTGGGCGATCGCAGCCCTCAAATCATTTACCCCACCAGGCGCCGCCAGCCTGCTTGCCATATCCAAAACTTTGACATCAGCCATTTCTTGTTGCCAGCGGCCGACTAAATCTTGAGCTTGTTTGTATAAAGGGCGGCCGGAGTTCAACTTTTGAGCAATCTCGATCGCCTTGGAGAAACCCTCAACAGAGCCAGTCAAAGCCTGAGAAGTAGCATTCGCCAACTCATTAAAATCCTGTACTTGTTCCCTTAAATTTGCCGACTCTGGAATCTTGTTAGCGATCGCCATCGCCTCCTGCCAATCCCCTGCTTGCAATCGTTTTTGGGCGATCTCCAGAATTTTCTTGCTAAATTCCGCGATCGCCTTATTGGCAGCTTGATACAAATAACTGTTTTGATCAATTCCCTGAGCCAGCTTAATCCCCGTCACCAGATTGTCGAGACCTCCCTCGGAGGCTGTATTTCGGGCTTTTAGCAACTTATTGCCCTCCGCCTTAGTCGTCTGAATTAGCTTAGTCAATTCCTCGTACTTAGCCGATTCCCAGAAAGTATTTCCCAAATCCAAAAGCAGAGTAGCTTGGCTGAAAGCCAGCGGCCACTCTTCCTGACGCAAGTGGTCTTCCGCCGTGCGGTAAATTTTCTCTGCATCGCTCCATATCGACTGCCACTTTTCAATCTGCTTTTCCATCTTCGGGTAAGCCGGAACGTTTTTAGGAACCTTACGAGCGAGGGCAATCGCCTCATCCAGCTTTCCTTCTTGGAAACTAGCATTTCCCAGCCTAATAATATCCTCCGACCACCGATCGATTTGAGTGTTAATTCTCGGCCGCAGCGGATGGTTTTGTGGCAAAGCATTAACTAATTCGATCGCCCTGAGCAAATCATCCGCCGTCCGCTTGCTTGCTGCTTCTTGAGCACAAAAAAAGCGATCGTTAGCAGAAGCCGTCGGCCAAAAAATCTTTGAGCAATTTGACTGCGAGGTGAGGTTGAGCAAAGACGCAATTGCCACAAACCCCATACCCACCGATAGCATCAAACTCAGCGCCAGCCAAAACTGCCACTTATTCGACCAGTTCCGCCAAAACGGATTTTGTTCCTCCGGCGGCTGCGAGTTTTCCCCAGACAAATTCGGCGGTAGTTCCAGATGCCCTCCCGGCAGTTTTCCCGAAGTAACCAACTCTCGGAGCTCTTTAAGTCGTTGGGCCCGGTTTTTCCTTGCTGGTAAGCGCACCAGCGACGAAGTATCCTTTGTTGACTCCAAGGATTCTGATGCAGACCAACGGCCTGGTATTTTGCGATCTTGACTCATATCCTCACCACAAACAGCAACCAGCCAGCGTTAGTTATTTAAAAACTGCGAGCGCTGCTATCAACTGCTCTATAAAATGTATTCATCACTTTTACATACTCCCGTCGGCCCCAGACTGCAAGAGCCGATCGCCAAACCGCCACAATCAAAATTTTGTGATTAGGTAATTGATAATGCGTAATTGGCAATTGGTCAAGGCCATCATCCCTAACTCGCACTCAATAGAGCCAATTACACATTATCGTCTCAAGAACCGGAGTTTGAGCGCAAATCGCCGATGAGTTCCGCAAGTTGGTCGCTATTAGCTTGGTAAACCTCGTTGCAGAAATGGCACGTAGCCTCAGCCCCCCCATCTTTTTCAATCATGTCTTGGAGTTCCGCTTCGCCCAACATTTTCAAAGCTCCCAAAACTCGATCGAACGAACAGCCACAGTCAAAGCGCACCATCTGAGTTTCCGGGAAAATTTCCAGGCCCATATCTCCCAGTAACTCTTCGAGAATCTGGTGCAGCGTTTTGCCCGATCGCAGCAGTGGCGTAAAGCCCGACAATTCAGCAACTCTAGATTCTAAAGTTTGCACCAATTTTTCGTCCGTTGCCGCCTTCGGCAGAACCTGCAACAGCACACCCCCAGACGCTTCTACCCCGCCCGCCCCCACAAACACCCCCAAAACCAGAGCCGAAGGCGTTTGCTCGGAGGTTGCCAAATAGTGAGTCAGATCGTCGCCAATTTCGCCGGAAACCAATTCCACCGTACTTGAATAAGGGAAGCCGTATCCAACGTCCCGCACCACGTACAAATACCCGTCACCTATTGCCCCGCCGACATCTAGTTTGCCTTTAGCATTGGGCGGCAGTTCCACTTCGGGATTATCCACATAACCTCGAACTGTTCCATCAAGTCCTGCATCAACCAGAAGCCCGCCCAGTGGCCCATCTCCTTTGATGCGAATGTTGACCCTCGATTCGGGCCGCTTCATGCTGGAGGCGAGTAACAGCCCTGCTGACATCGTGCGGCCGAGGGCGGCTGTAGCCACGTAGGAGAGCTTGTGCCGCTGTCTTGCTTCTTCGGTGAGGCGGGTGGAAATGACGGCTACAGCGCGAATTCCGCCCTCTGCGGCTGTAGCGCGAATTAATTGATCGGCCATGAAAAACCTTACTTTGTCTTTTGATACCTTCTCGAACTATTTTAGAAGTTCTTGAAGGTTGTGGCAGCACAGAGCAGCAGTTGACTCGGCCGGCCTGGATGTGCGATCGAGCTTCAGAACTCGCCTCTGTTTTCTTTTTTACCTTGATTAACCGACTATTTCTTAACAAATACTCGAAGGGATTATTCACGATCAATATTTATTTAAAAAGCCCCAAATAACGAGTGCCTTTATTTTTACAAAGCCACCTTATTCTAAGTCATTTTATAACAACTAACAAACAATCTTTGGAGCATTTAAACCACTAACGAGGCCAGTAGGGTGCGTCAGATCGATCGCTTCCCTCGGCAAGGGAAACGCTGCGGACTGACGCACCCTACAATACTATTTTAAATGCTCCACAGCTTAACCACTAATAACTAATAACTATAGTCCAGGACGCACTACGAACAAATAAACCTGGCTTTTTAACCTATCTAGAGGCTTTTAAGCCGATGTACTTAATCTCAACAACCCGGTTTCTGGCTACCGGTGCATAAGTCTTAAACTAATGACTAATGACTAACAACTAATGACTAATGACTAATGACTAATGACTAAAGCTTATCTTGCCGCTAACCTGACGATTACCAAACCTTTACCTTGGTCGGTTAGAGTCAGAGGCGTAGGTCTCAGACCAATGTTTTTTAGCTGGAAATAAAGGATATGCCACCAACATCCAAAGCACTTTTAGCGGAAATCCAGCATAACACAGGAGCGAGTCGAAACTTGCATTTTTATGCCAAGGGGGAAACCATTCCTATGATGTCGCAAGGCCTTTGGCGAGTGTGTCAAGGTCTAGCACAACTGAGTACGCTTTATCCAAGCGGGGAAGAAGGACTTTTGGGTTGGGTTGGGCCTTCGATGTGCTTCGGTTTGTGGTTGACAAGCTTGCAGACTTACCGAGCTACGGCGACATCAGATATTTATTTGATCTGGTATTCAATGGTGGAAATCGAAGCTTCTCCTCAATTGGCTCACGAGTTGCTACCTCAAATGGTACGGCGGCTGCGGCAAATGGAAGCAATTTTAGCGATCGCCGGACAGCGGCGAGTAGATGATCGTTTGTATCAGCTACTGCTATTATTGCAACAGGAATTCGGTCAGCCTGTGGTTGAGGGAACTCGTTTGAATATCCGCTTGACACATCAAGATATTGCTAATGCGATTTGCACGACGCGGGTAACAGTAACTCGAATGCTGGGAAAATTGCAGCAGCAAGGGTTAATCAGTCGAGATGGCGATCGGCATTTAATTCTTAACAAAGATGTTTTTGCGTCCACGTCGGATTTGTTTGGCGGCAACCCTCAAGCTGTGTAGAACCGACACCAATTTGCCTTTCCACTTTTTTGCATCTACATAAAGTCTTCCAGTATTAGCTATCAAATCTCAGTGCATCAGAATTGTTTATCTGGCTCCTCCTCTCCCTATCTACAGCCATACGTTTGCAGTTGGAAAAGATATAATTAAGCGGTGCATCTATTTAGGACTAAACTCAATGGCTAACTCAACTCAAGAAACACCGCAACCAGACAAAAAAGAATTAACTGAGATCACAGCTAAACCTCAAGAACAACAAGAAGAACCGCCCAATAAAGGTGACGGGCGGAAATAGTCGATCGTTAGTTTTTATTTACAATTACTCGTTACCAGGATCTGCCTGGTAACGCAGATCCAGAGGAAGAGCCTCCAATTTGCCCCAGTAAGAATCGAGGCTCTTCCTCTGGCTATTGGCTCCCAGGTAGATCCTGGAAGTTAATCGAGTGTGTTTACTATTGACAAATTATTCGGTTTGTGCAGTGCCGTTGTTCGATCGCAACTTAGGCTTTCCCGGCTTTCCACGGAGGCCGTTTAAAGAAACCACATCAGCCTCAGAACTCTCCCTCGCCACCCGAATCAGCAACCCCGACAACAACAAACTCGCCAACATCGAAGAACCCCCGTAACTAAAAAACGGCAGTGGCAAACCCGTAGTCGGCAAAACCCCCGTCGCCACCCCAATATTCAGCAGCGACTGTCCCACCATCACCACCATCACCCCAATCGCCACCAACTGAGACTCAATATTTCGAGCCTTCATCGCTACCCTCAAAGCCACAGTCGAGTAAGCCGCCAACATCAGCAACAGCGAGAAACCTCCCACCAAACCAAACTCCTCAGCAAACACAGCAAAAATAAAATCGCTGTACTGAATCGGCAAATAAAATAACTTTTGCTGCGACATCCCCAAACCCACACCCCAAATGCCCCCAGAACCCACAGCCAGGAGACTTTGAATCAACTGATAGCCGTCTTGCATCGGATCAGCCCAAGGATTGAGAAAAGACATAATCCGGCGGCGCTGATATTCCCTCAAACTAATACTTAAAACCGCTAAAAGCATTCCCCCCATAGCCGTTGCGCCCAACTGCAAGTAAGGTAAGCCCGCAGCCAAAGCCACCAACCACAAAGTCATCCCGCACAAAGCCGTGGTACTTAAATTTGGCTGCAACAAAATTCCCAAAAGCATTGCACCGAAAATTAACAGCCAAGTTAAGCGAACTTTATTTGTCAACCGGGGCCAGTTACCGAAAATGCGGGCGCTTTGGAGAACAAAAAACGGCTTGATTAACTCAGAAGGTTGAATAATCGGAACTGGGCCCAGAGATATCCAGCGAGTCGCCCCGTTGATGGTGGTTCCCACTCCCGGAACTAAGGTCAACCAGAGCAATCCCAGCAGCAATAAAACGCCTAACTGAGATGTTTTCATGATGTAGCGCAGTGGGGAGTACACTATCAAGTTAAAGCCGGCCAGCCCGATCGCCACTGCGATTAGCTGTCGTTTAAAATAATAAAGGCCGTCTCCAAGTTCATAATTTGCAATGGGATAGGAAGCCGAAAACAATGCTGTCAGCCCGACAAACAGCCACAGAAAAGTCAGCCACCTCAGCCACCGCGCCTCAGCGGCCCATTCAGAGGCGCTGGGGTCAAAAAAAGGAATCAAGCGTCGAATGTCATTAGCCATAGGATTTTAGAATGCTCTCAATAAACTCTAACAAAGATGGCTAAAGTACCAGATTGGTTAATTTACGCATTAATCTGTTCGCTATTATATGGTTTGTGGGGATTTTTTGGCAATTTAGCGACTAAATATATTGACTATAAAACTGCTTTTGTTTATGAAGCAATTGGCGCTATTTTAACTACTTTATTTATTATTATCAAAACTAATAATTTTAGTTTTGAGGGAGATGTTAGGGGAATTTTGTTTGCCATGTTAGTTGGCGTTGCTGGCACTGTGGCATCATTAGTATTTTTTATAGCCCTTGGCAAAGGTGAAGTTGCCAATGTAGTGAGTGTTACGTCTATCTACCCGCTGATTACTATATTATTATCGTCTTTATTCTTGAAAGAGGCTATTACATTACCACAAATGCTTGCTGTTTTGTTAGCGATAATCGCAGTTATACTGTCTTCTTATTGAAATATTTGTCAATGATGAGATTAACAACGCTGGACATTCTTCCTTCTACTAGAGGAATCCTAAATGATTCAGATAAATTTGTAGGGGTAGTGCTAAGAGTGCCTACCCCCTATCTATCGGGCAACCACGGGGGATTGCCCCTACAATAATTATGCAAATGATGCGAGGATTGCTATATAACAACAAAAAAGAGGTCATCGCGACCTCTTACCCCTCTACTAATCCAGCTTCGGCTCTTAAAGTAAACCTGTATTAGCTCCGGGCTTACCGGTAGCCAGTTGCACTTTAATAATTCTGCCGCCCATTTTCATAATTCTTTGCTGTTCCCGGAACCAGTTGTCGTAAGGAACGAGCTTAGTAAAATAGGTATTTTGCAATTCGCGCTGAGTGCGGATGCGAGTTTGACTTGGGACGCAAGCAGTCACCTTAAACATTCTCATGGGAAACTAACTCCTGAGTAGGTTTACAGATTATTAGATGGATTTTTTAAAGATTGAAGGCAGGGAGTTAGGAGTCAAAACTAGCTCGTTAAAACTCGTCGGGCTTTCTCGACAAGCCTTTGACGGTCTAGCAATCACTCTCAACTTCCCTGACCTCTTTTCAAAGTCAAAGGTAAAAAGTCCAAAGTAAAAAGTAAAAAGTTAAAAGAGGCAAGAAATAAATCTTCTTCCTTCTTCCGACTTCCATCGGACTGAAATCCGTTACATCCGTTACATCCGTTACATCCGTTACAGAATCCGTTGCCGAACTTCCTTCTTCCTTCTTCCTTCTTCCTGAGTCTTAGCTCAAGCCAGAGCAGATGTAGTCGAAATAGACGCCCATTTCTTTACCAGCGTCAGAACCAACCAAACCGGCGGTGACTTCTTTCATTGCTTGGATTGCTTGTACGGTAGAACCGATGGGCACGCCCAAGGAGTTGTAGGTTTCTTTCAAACCGTTGAGCACGCGCTCATCGAGGATGGAAGGGTCGCCAGCTAGCATAGCGTAGGTGGCATAGCGCAGGTAGTAGTCCAAGTCGCGGATGCAAGCTGCATAACGACGAGTGGTGTACATATTGCCGCCGGGACGAGTTACATCAGAGTACAACAGAGACTTAGCAACTGCTTCTTTGACGATTGTGGCTGCATTAGCGCTGATGGCGGTAGCGGCGCGGACGCGCAGTTCGCCAGAAGCAAAGTAGTTCTTGAGCTTGTCTAGAGCGCTGATGTCGAGGTACTTACCTTGAACGTCAGAGGAATTGATAACGGCGGTAATTGCGTCTTGCATGGTTGTCTTGTTTCCTAGAAAGTGGCTGAGTCAGTCCAATTTTGGAGCTAGAATTTGGAATTTGGGATTTGGGATTTAAGATTTTTAAGTGGCTGGTTATTTGCAATAGCTTTTAACTTGTTGCCGGCAACCCCCAATTTTTCAATCTAAAATCGAAAACCTAAAATCAAAATTCCTTACTGCATCGCACCGATAACGTAGTCGAAGTAGGAGGAAGCTTCGGAAGCATCTTCTCCAGACAGCAGCGAGCTTGCTGCATTTTTCATAGCGCGAACGCCTTCGGCGACGGCTTCAATCGGGGTGCCGAGAGATTTGTACATTTCGCGGACGCCGACAATACCGATTTCTTCGATCGGAGTAATGTCGCCAGCTACGATTCCGTAGGTAATCAAACGCAGGTAGTAGTCCATGTCGCGCAAGCAAGTTGCGGTCATTTCTTCGCCGTAAGCGTTGCCGCCGGGAGAAACAATATCAGGGCGCTTTTGGAAAAGTTGGTCGCCTGCTTGCTTGACGATGCGTTCGCGGGATTCGCTCAAAATTTGGGCGATGCGGACGCGGCGTTCACCAGAGGTGACGAAGCTTTTGATCCGATCTAATTCACCTGGGCTCAAGTAGCGAGCTTCGGCGTCTGCGTTGACGATTGATTTGGTGACGATACTCATCTTGTGTGTACCCGCTGGATATTTTGCTATATGAACTGCTCTGCGCTGAGCTAGCGAAGGCGGGCGCTTGTGTCCCGTATCTTTCCTGCTCAGGCAGGAGCTTTGACGGGGAAGGCTGGACTTTCCACACTCAGCAACTGTTGAAGTTGTTGGCGGGTGACTGCCTTCGGTGCTTAACGGCGCTGGTTCTTCACGCCGGTGCGCTTGTGAGTGCTCGCACTAAGCCTGTCGCTTACAATACCATAAATGACTGATGCGATCTTTAATTTATGATCGAGATTGCAGCAGGCCACTTAGTGGCGATCGAGTGACTGTCGGGCAGTTAGTAAGGATATTGCTTCTCTGACACAACTACCTCTCGCAAGTATTTTGAGGCATTATGTTCACATTCTGAGTGTTACTGTAATAGTTTGTAACATTCCTTTTCATATTTGGGCCCTCGCTGGGGTCTGAGGAGTTAAAATTTCATAGTTAAAAAATTGCTAAAATTATCTGGCAGCAAGGGTTACAGGCGATAGAGCATTGAGCGGGAATTGTGACGGGCGAGGGCGCGAGGTTCAAAGGCTTGGCCCTGAGATGGAGGGAAGCGGGAGATGGGGGCAGACAGCGCGGAGACAGGGGCCAGATGTGCGATCGTCTCACATCTTGCACCATTCTCAATCAGTCTTGGACGGGCGGGCTCTCTTGCCCAAGGCGTGTCAACTTAAGGTAAAACCGATAGTCCGTCAGGGGTTGAAACCCCTGCCTCAAAGCGAAAGTCCTCTAAAAGAGGACTAATGAATGATTCAGTCCTCTTTTAGAGGACTTTCGCTATTAGACAGGGAATTCATTCCCTGGCGGGCTGCCGGGTGAGCGGGAGGACTGGCGGACTAAAAGCTTAAGTTGACACCAATGTTTCCTACCCAACCCCTACTACCCACAAGAAGACTCACTCTTTGTGTTTGTGGAACAGGCCGGAAAGCCTGTTCTCGATAATAGTGCCAGATATAAGATAATCGGAAATCCTAACTTTCGAGCTTGTAGCTAGATTTGACTCTCACTTTAAATCTGGTGCGCCGTGAAAAGAAATCTATCAGCCCTTAAAAAAGCTTTACAGTTTGGCATTAGCGGTGCTGTCGGCGGTTTCGTCGGCAATCTCATCACCGAACCTTTCATGCAGGGGATCACTGGTTCGGAATCTGTTTTTGACAGTGTATTGTCCACAGCTCGGTGGTTTGGATTGGTAGGCGGTGGTATTGCTACGGCTATCATGTTCGGCTATTATTACTATATCAAAGGCAAGCCTCAAATTAAACAGGCTTTAAAAAATGGCGGATTGTTTGGTTTAATTGCAGGAGCCATTTCTGGGGCGATCGCCGAAGGTATTTACAGCGGAATTGGCGACGGAAACAACGAATTATTGCGAGTAATTTGCTGGGGAATAGCTGGCAGTTTGTTAGGACTGGGACTGGCACAGCGGATTCCTAATTTGGGGGCGCTTCGCGGCCTGGGAGGCGGCGGTGTTGGGGGTGTGTTGGGCGGCTGTTTGTTTATTCTATTTGCTTACAATCTCTCCGGTACGGCGGGCCGTTTAGCTGGCTGTGCTGCGATCGGTTTTTGGATTGGAATTATGCTAGTTGTAGCTGAAACTTTGTTCAACAAAGCTTGGCTAGTAATTAGTTACGATACGGGAGCAAATCGCACTCTCACTCTGGGTGCGGAACCAGTGACTTTTGGCAGTGATGAAAATTTGTCCATTATCTGCATTCCTAATGTTTCGCCCCTAGCAATGCGGTTTCAATTGGAAGCAGGTCAAATTGTTTGCGAGAATCTTGATAGCGGGGCGGTGAGTTATTTGCGATCGGGCGACCAAAAGAGAATCGGCAACTGTACAATTACAGTAGGAAACTCTGACTTGCCAGCCCCAACACCGACAAATATTCCGCCTACCTTTATATCAGATCAGCCCGCAGTAAATTCTTTTACCAGCGGTCAATTTTCTCTGAAATTAGGAAGTCGAGTTATTCCTCTGAGTGCGGGAACTCAACTATTCACCTCTGACATACCGAGTTTAACAGCCGCAGCATCTAACGGGCTTGTAGCTATAGTCACTTCTCGATCGAGAAACGAGCTTTCGTTAGGATTGACCAATTTGTGCGATCGCGCTTGGTGGGCTACAGACATTCAAGGCGATATAAAAATGGTAGAACCTGAAACTACTCTGACTTTGGCGTTGGGAACTCAAATCGAATTCGGTGAATTAGAGGGCGAAATTGTGTAATTAAGCGAGTAGAAACTGAGATATTGCACCATTGTCAATAAACTTTTCATGGCCGGGCAGGATGCCCAGCCCACAATAAAATTTACTCTGTGTGGAACGGGCATCTTGCCCGTTCTTAACAGGATATCCGATCCACCCACAATAAAATTTCCTCTTTGTGGAACGGGCATCTTGCCCGTTCTTAACAGGATATCCGATCCACCCACAATAAAATTTCCTCTTTGTGGAACAGGCATCTTGCCTGTTCTTAATCATAATTCAAGCAGAACTGCTGCTAACTCCATTAATTACAGCCGCACCAATCAAATGAGCCAAACGCAAAGCTTCAGGAACTTTCCCCGTGTCTGTCAAACGCTGGAGAACCCTCGCTATTACTTCCGGTTGTTCGCCACAAACTTGAAAAAAGAAAGGTTCAAAAGCGTGAATTTTCCCGGCGCGGCGCAACAATTCTAAACGGTATTCCGAGTCTGGTAAATGGCGGAGGGCTTTTTCAACAGCAGCTAAATCTGGTTGGCGGCGCATGACAGCAACACAAGGAATTTGCAGCCGCGATGCTAACTCAGGAAGGTCAATAATATTGAAGCCTCCGAAAGCAATTCCGTCAAGCAAAACGAGATGCAATTGCGGCAGAAATTTGCCTCCGAGGAGTAGCCCAGAAATAGCATCCGTGGCATCTAATCCGTCTGGTAGGACTTGTCCCCACACCATTCCTTCAAATCGAGTTACCCCGCAGACTATGCCCGCGATCGACACCAGGCTGCCGCTTCTACGAGAAAACGGAGCGTCGTCAAAGCCAATAACCTTAATTGTGCGATCGAGCCTCAGCAAATCTGCCAGTTTCAACTTGTGGAGTTCCCTAAACTAAAGTTTTTGAGATTAGCTTGTGTTTTACATAGTATCATATACGTTAAATAGCTCATTACTAAAAAGGTTTTAGACAATTGGTAAAAAAATACGTAGCAGCGATCGACCAAGGAACTACCAGCACCCGATTTATCATATTCGATCGCCTGGGACAGATAATTTGCAGCAACCAACAAGAACATCAGCAAATCTATCCGCAACCAGGATGGGTTGAACACAATCCCGATGAAATTTGGCAGCGCACCCAAAGCGTGATTAAAAATGCCTTCGAAATCGGCAATATCGAACCCACAGATATTGCTGCACTCGGTATTACCAACCAGCGCGAGACTACAATTATTTGGGACAGAAAAACTGGCAAATCTTACGGCAATGCCATTGTTTGGCAAGATACCCGCACTCACCAAATTTGCGAAAAGTTAGCTGAAGTTGAGGGCAAAGATCGATTTCAAAAACGATGCGGTTTGCCGCTGGCTACTTATTTCAGCGGGCCGAAAATTAAGTGGATGCTGGACAATATTGCAGGATTGCGGGAAGCAGCAGATCGAGGGGATGCGATTTTTGGGAATGTCGATACTTTTCTGATTTGGCACCTGACTGGCGGCGCGCACATTACCGATGTTACCAACGCCAGCCGCACGATGCTGATGGATTTGCAAACCCTCGATTGGGATGCCGAAACTTTGGAAATAATGGCAATTCCCCGCCAGATGCTGCCAGAAATTCGCCCTTCGAGTCAAGTTTTTGGAATTGCAAAAGGATTGCTTGCAGGTGTTCCGATTGCTGCTGCTTTGGGAGATCAGCAAGCCGCCCTCGTCGGGCAAACTTGTTTCAGTCTGGGGGAGGCGAAAAATACTTACGGTACGGGCTGTTTTATGTTGCTGAATACTGGTGAGACGATCGTCCCTTCAAAGCAAGGATTACTAACAACAGTCGCCTACAAGATGGGGGAATCGCCCGCTGTGTATGCTTTGGAAGGCAGTATTGCGATCGCCGGAGCTCTAGTGCAGTGGCTGCGGGACAATTTGGGCATCATCAACACATCTGCGGAAGTAGAAACATTAGCAAATACAGTCGAAGATAGTGGGGGAGTTTACGTTGTCCCGGCATTTTCTGGACTCTACGCCCCCTATTGGAAAGACAGCGCGCGGGGAGTAATTGCAGGTTTAACTCGCTACGTGACTAAGGCACACATTGCCCGCGCAGCATTGGAAGCTACAGCGTGGCAAACGCGGGAAATATTGGACGCGATGAATCAGGATTCTGCTGTGCAGCTTTTGTCTTTAAAAGTAGACGGAGGTATGGTGGGAAATCACACGCTGATGCAGTTTCAGAGCGATGTTTTGGGAGTGCCTGTGGTGCGGCCTGTGGTAGCAGAAACTACTGCACTCGGTGCCGCTTATGCGGCAGGTTTGGCGGTGGGTTTTTGGAGTCAGCTAGCCGAATTGCGGGACAATTGGGCGGTGGATTGTATTTGGGAACCGAAAATGCCGATCGCACTTCGCGAGCAAAAATATCGCTTTTGGAAAAAAGCAGTTTCCCGCACATTCGATTGGGAAGAATAAATCGCTTATCTAACCCTAAAATGCGTATTTAGTGATATCATTAAATCCCGCACTATTTTTCAACTTGCAAATAGATGATTTTCCTAAAGAACTTAAAAAAAATCCTCAGCGCCTTTCTATTGATACTGACACTGGCATTTGTAGAAATCGCCACTAATTCCCAAATGGCGATCGCAGATACAGCTACAAATCCCACAACCGCAGCCGAAGTCTTCAGCGCCAACTGTGCAGGTTGTCACATCAACGGCGGCAACATTATCAGGCGCGGCAAAAACTTGAAACAAAAAGCATTAAAAAAATACGGCATGGATTCCATCGCCAACATTTCCAACTTAGTAACCAACGGCAAAGGTATTATGCCAGCTTACAAAGATCGTTTGTCGGAACAACAAATTATCGATGTTTCAGCTTACGTGCTATCCCAAGCTGAAACCGATTGGAAATAGAACCTCGGTAGATTATTTATAGCTTAGGCAATCTTGCCACAGACATCATATATTTCTTTACCGCAGGTTGAAGCGCGAACAGAGTTTCACTTTCGGCTTGGACTGTTTCAATTAGCGATCGCCTTAAAAGCGATTCCAGCGCCTTCAGCAATTCTAAACCCCTCTCTTGCTGAATATCGGAGTACAATTTTTCACACCCAACAGGCTTGACTTCTTTCGCCATGCAGTGTAATAGCTGGATTTCTAATTCTGATAAGCGATAAAATTGCCGAGATAACGTATCGCTATAATCTCCCAGAAACAGCCCATTTCTTAAAAAGTTAGCAATGCTGTCCCCAAACATATCATGAATAGTTGTCGTTACTATTTTTAACGCTAAAGGATTGCCGCTGTATGCCTCTATCAATTGTGAGTATTCACCTTCTTCAGACAAACCCTTGTTTTTAAGGATTTCCACAGCCGCTTCTCCCAAACTACCCAATTTCAATGATCGTACAGATTGATTTTGACCTTCTAACGCCGCAATTTCTTTAGGTTTTTCGCAGCTAGTCAACAGCAAGCAACTTTGATGCTGCGATTTTCCTACTTGTTTCAGAAATTCCCCATATGCTTGATATCCTTCTCGATAATTTCCTGTTAACTCCTCAGTGCAGAAAACGGCTTCCCACTCATCTAAGATTATCAAACATCGACGCTTTTGTAAACACTGAATCAGGCGCTGGATACCATCAGCGATGATTTTCGGTTCTATTGCATTTGTGGAAGCGATTAGGTTCTCCAGGGAAAACTCAAGCTGCGAGATCGCAGCTTGAAAAAATTTTTTATCCTGAGTAATTAACTGCAATTTATCTAAATCGCTTGGCGGTTTATCGGATAAAAATTCGATTAAATTTACCAGAGTATCTGCCAACACAGGTGCATGACTGAGGTTGACCCAAATTAAGCACTCAAACTGGTGTTTAATCAGATTTGTTAGCTTAGATGCTAAAGCAGTTTTGCCAATGCCACCCATACCCAATACAGCAACTAAGCGGCAGTCTTCCTGTAAAATCCATTGTTCTAAGTTAGCAAGTTCTGTTGTGCGCCCGTAGAAAATAGACGTATCCACCGCCAGCCCCCATTCAGTTAGATTTTCGATGGGAGTTTGGGGAGTTTGAGTATAATTTCTCAATGTAGGAAGCAATGTTTCTCCACTACCCTTTTGTTGATAACCACGTATTTCTAGCATACTTGGGATTTCTTTCCAGTCTTTCGGTTGTTGCAGCGTCAAAACTTGAATGTAGCGATACAGCCCTCTCGATAAGTCTACTCTAATACCGGCACATTCGCGGTGGAGTGCGGCGGCGATTTCCACCGGACTATAATTGCAAAGCAATCCTCGCAGGTAAGTTTTTTCTAAAGGAGTGAGTCGCTGCTTTCTACTGCTGGTGTAATCTTGTTTGGCTGCTGTCAAGTCTGCATATAACTGTTCGAGATTCCAGCCAGCCGCAGCCTCTATAAATTTCTGTGCTGGTATTTGTAAAAGTTTATTTCGCTGTGTCATGTATATTCATAATAAGTAAACACCCCGTCAACTCGATACAGCTACTTTGTCAGTCCGAAAAAGTTAGATGCACCTGATGCAACCTTGTAAGCGACTTTAATCTGTTTTGCCAGTTCAAGTCGAACACTTCCTTGCGATTAGAACATAATCTTGCTAAATCATGCGAAACTGTTTAGGTGAAATGCCTGTGTATCGTCGAAAGCACTTTGCAAAATGACTGGGATTGGCAAAGCCACACTCGATCGCAATATGGTTTATTGTCCATTCTGTCTGCTTTAGTAGTTGCTTCGATCGCTCTACTCGTTGCTGAATTAAGTAGGCATGAGGAGTCATTCCAGTTGATTGCTTAAACAATCGACAGAAATAGTATTGACTCATACCTAATTCGGCTGAAATTTCTGCTAACGATACATTTTCACTAAAACGATCGTTGATGTATTCAATAGCTTGCTTCAGTTTGTATTTTGACAAGCCGTCTTCATATTCTATCAGAATATGCTTACGGGTTGAGTAATATGTTAAGCAATGAGCCGCTAGAGCCGTCGCCATTGAATCCGCATAAAAGCAACTATTATTTGGATCGTTTTCCAATACTGCTGTCAGTGCTAAGATAATTTGCCAAACTAGCGGATCGGGTTTTTTAAGCGTGAGATTAACTTCAACTCGATCTGGGTTTACTGACTCATAGGCGGCATGATTAAGAAATGTAGGCTCAAGGTAGCAGTGAGTGATATCATTTTCCTGACTCCACCTAGCCTTAATAGGTGCGTAAGCAGGAAGTATTTCAATGCAACCCGTTTCATCCCGGTCATGCTGCACTAGGTGACGCTTACCATCAAAGGCTAATTCCACTTCTGTTGGCTGCTTCCAAGATGGAAGACAAATTATATGTTGCAAACCAGATGTTTCAGGAATTTCCATTGCAGGGAGTTGATAGTGTGCTAGATGAATATTTTTCCATCCCGCGTCATAACTGGAGTGAATGAGCGGGCGCTGAACCAACTTAGAAGTTGCATCTTGTTGAGAATAATCAATAGCTAAAGGTCTTTCTGTTAGCATCTTTTTGAGTCCTTGCAATCCCTATGGATAAAATTTTTGTCCAGTAGCTACCTCATCGGTATAACTCGTAGTTATACGGAAACTTTCTGTATAATATGCCAAATTGAGTAATTATCACAAAAATACCTAATAAAAATACTAATAGCTGTTAGGTGACTTATCGGTCTTGAGTGTTTTATAAATGTAGAAGGCAGTATTTTATAACACTTGCTATCATAAAAGTTAAGAGGACAGCTTAAATGGCATCAGTTCAAGTCACAAATCAGTTAACTACAACTGACAAGGATATCCCGACTCCTAGGCCTAACGATGGTTCTGCAAGAACTCGCGCTAAAGATTACCTCTTAGAGGTAGGGTTAGTTAATCAGCCTATATCAATTGATGTCTTTAAAGATCTGAGCACTAGCTTCGATCCTTACGTGCAAGTCTTTCAGGTACCCAAAGGCAGCAGGGGTGCGAATGTCGCTGATGGGGCTCTTCTTCTTGCTCAGGTTGATGATGGCGGCAGCGGCGTCAACTCAAAAATACCGAGTTCTGGTGTCCAATACTCCAATGGTGCTGGTCCCACGCTTACAAGTCTGCCTGGTGTGGACTATGTAGTCCGCGTGACTAGCTTGGATACGTTAACACAACTTCCTCAGCCTTTCACATTAGAGGTTTCAACTCCCAGTGGCACTGTCACCTTGAAAGACCCTATAACAGGTGCGCCTGTAAATCAAGGAGGCAGTACTGGCATTCCCGTCGCGCGTTTCTTTGACAAGACGGCAGGAGGGCATTTTTATACTACAGACCCAATAGAGAAAAGTGACCGACTAACCAACCCTTCTCGTTTCCAGAGTGAAGGCGATGAATTTGTTGCTCCAGGCGACGGTAACGCAAAGGTTCAACGCTTCTTAAATACGGCATCAGGAACCTATTTCTTTACTAATAAACCTGGTGAGATACAGTTTGTTCGCACCTTACCCCAGTTCCGCGATCAGGGGGAGGTTTTCAATTCATATAGCACGGCTGTTCCGGGTGCAATACCCGTCTATCGTTTTACCAACCTGTCGAGGGAACGGGAAAATCCGCTAAATATTACACACTTTTTCACAAGAAGCGAAGAGCAGCGGCGGGCGGTACAGGGGAGGTCAGATTTCCGGGATGAGGGGGTTGCTTTTTATGCTCTTCCCGCCTAAGCAGGCAGTTGGATTCATCTAGGTTTAAAATGAGGAGTAGGGTGCGTGCAACGCACCCTACTTTTTTATCTATTAAACTTTTGGGTAACAAGCGATATTTTGGTCATCCTATGAACAATCTCAGTACAAAACCTTCCTTCTTCAAAGCTTTAACTGTAATTATCTTGTGTTTGTATCTAATTTTAGCAGTTAGCCCGCCCGCTTTGGCTTCGATTCACAAATATCCCGAAACTGCTGAGACAGTAATGTTCCGATCCGTACAAAGCCTGCGTGATACAGACGATAAAGCATGGCAAGTTGTTTTGTACAAGCGCGTAAAGTCGGGAGTAGTAAAGTCTTTAAATCTGAGATTAGTAGGATTTCCCGGAACAGAATTGCAGCATCCTGTTTCGCTGAAAGTTGCGGCGGGCAAGCGGGAAATTGGCAATGCTAATGATATTTGGAGCGAGTCGAATTTGCCAATTAATGTCGGAGAATACGATTTTAAATCAATAATTACACAATTGGAAAGCAATCGACCTTTGCTGTTGAGTTTGCCCGTGAAAAATCAAAAAGGAACAGAATTGCTGGTTCCTCCTTTTGCTGTGAGAGAATGGCGGCTGTTGTCTGACAAAAACTAAAGATACCAATTTAAGCGCACTCTACATTTAAAAGCCATACAATTTCCCATGTCACAAATCGCTATGTTTAAATATGCCTTAAGGTAGATTTAACGTATTTGAAGAATAATGTGGTCTGGCAAAAACTAAAGATACCAATTTAATAGCACTCTACATTTAAAATCGCTACGATTTCATCAATGTATCAAAAATAACTTTATTTACATAGACCTTAAGGTAGATTTAACCTATTTTAAGGGTAATTATGAAACAAACTAAAAACTGAGTTAGTCAGGTGACAAAACTTCAGTGTTTTAACGTAGGTGTATTCAGGGTAAATCTACTATGACTTTAATCAGTAAAATTGTCCGAAAAGCTTTGGCAACAGGTTACTTAACGGTTGAGGCCGAAGAACAGTTGCGACAGCAGTTGCAGATGACCAAGTATGGTTTAGAAGATTTTGAGGCTTTTATTAATTTGCAGAAAGAGGTTATGGAGGGTAGGGTGAAACAGCAAGCTTTGGAATTGTTACGATCGCGCAAATGTTCTGCGACGGCTTGAATCGAGTTCGATCGACCTTTTGGAGAAATGGGATAAAAAAGTTAAAGCATCTTCTATATTTTATCCCTAACAGGGCTTACGCATTAAGACCGAAGAAACCGGGTTTTTTACCTAATCTCTGGCTGAAAACGAAAAATTTTCGTAAAAAACCCGGTTTCTGACCACCCGTGCCTAAGTTTTACCTAATTAGAAATTTCCGGCGCCATAAAACTTGACAAAAATACCAAAATCGCGAATAATGGTAGATTGTCTGTCTAAATCCGGCTCGGATCAGGTTAAGACATTCCAAAAGCTGGAGAGCAGTCAGCAGTCAAAAGTCCACAACGACCAATGACCAATGACTCATCAGCTACCTGTACGGCAATCTCAACAACCATCCCATGACTTACGCAATCATTGAAACCGGCGGCAAACAATTTCGGGTAGAACCAGGCCGCTTCTACGACATCGAACTGCTTCACGTTGAAGCTGAATCCAAAGTCACCATAGACAAAGTATTTCTGATCCAGCACGAAGGCGAGGTTCATATCGGCCAGCCTCTACTAGAAAATGCCACAGTAGAAGGAACGGTTCTCCGGCATTTCCGGGGCCGCAAAGTCCTCGTCTACAAGATGAAGCCGAAAAAGAAAACTCGGAAGAAAAAAGGGCACCGTCAAGAAACAACTCGCTTTATGATTGACTCCATCAGCGTCAACGGTACAGTGTTAGCAGCCAGAGACTTAACTCAAGCAGTTGTTGAAACTCCCCAAACCGCCGAAACTGATTCAGAATAAAAAATAGTAAATACAGTTGAGGATATTATGGCCCACAAGAAAGGTACAGGCAGTACACGTAACGGACGCGACTCTAATTCTCAGCGTCTGGGTGTCAAAAAGTACGGCGGTCAAGTTGTCAAAGCTGGCAACATTTTGATCCGTCAACGCGGCACTAAAGTTCACCCTGGTAATAATGTTGGTATCGGCAGAGATGATACTTTGTTTGCCATGATTGACGGTGTGGTGACTTTTGAAAGAAAAGGCAAAACTCGCAAGAAAGTCAGCATTTATCCTGTTGTAGCAGCACCTGTGGCTGAACCCGTGGCTGAAGCTGTCGCAGTTTAGTTCCTCGTTCCTAGGTTCGGCTGATTCCTGATAACTTAACGTAGAACCGATAGTCCGACAGGGGTTGAAACCCCTGCCTCAAAGCTAAAGTCCTCGCTATGAGGACTGAAGAACTCATTAGTCCTCTTGAGAGGACTTTCGCTATTAGCCAGGGAATTCATTCCCTGGCGGACTAGAGGCTTAATTTGTCACTAATTTGTGGCTAGCCTCCTCCGACAATTGTGACAACTTCTAAGATGTCACCCTCTTGCATCTTTGTAGTTTCCCAAAATTGTTTGTGCAGAATTTCCCCGTTGTACTCCACAGCCACCAAGCGCGGGTTTAATCCCAATTGTTTTAGTAATTCTGGTAACGGTGTGTCGATCGCACAATTGCGGGTTTCTCCGTTAACTTGCAGCGCAATTTGATTTATCATAAGTAAAAAAATATCAGTTTTCAGGGCGGGTTTGGTAACAAAATTATATTTTATGCACAGATTTCCTGTGCTAAACCCGCCCTACCAATCTCCAATCAACCTAGCTTTTTCCGTGCAAAGCTTTCTGAGCTTTTAGATTCTGCATCCGAATCAACTGCGAGATGAAAAACTGCGTCACTAAAGTAGGCTGTTCTGCTTCCATAATCGCGCGTACTATGGCAACCCTTTGAGCTCCGGCATTCAATACTTCATCGAGGTTGTTGATATCAATTCCGCCGATCGCAAACCACGGAATCGGTGACTTAGTAGCAGCATACCGCACATAGTCCAAACCTGCGGCCTGTTTATCAGGTTTAGTAGGAGTGGAGTAGACCGGCCCAACTCCAATATAATCTGCTCCCGCATCAACCGCTCGCTGCATTTCCTCGCCATTCGTAGTCGAACAACCGATGATCCGTCCCGGGCCGAGCAACTTGCGCGCTTCCGCCACAGGCAAATCTTGCTGTCCTAAGTGTACGCCGTCGGCATCCGCTGCGATCGCAAAATCCACGCGATCGTTCACAATCAGCAAAGCATCGTAGCGGTGACAAAGTTCGCAAAGCTTACGCGCGTTGGCCAGCTTTGCGCCGTCGTCTGAGGTTTTGTCGCGGTACTGCACCAAAGTCAGTCCCCCTTGCAAAGCAGCTTCCACGACTCCCATCAAGTTGTCTCTCGGCGAAGTTACAAGGTATAACTGCGATCGAAGTAACTGCTGGTAGCGCCGGTAAGCCAGCAAATCGCTTTCGAGAGTATAAACCCGATAGCGCATCTGCTTAAAAGCCGCGCCCATATTCCGATCGTAAATTTTGCCATACTCTTCGAGTACCCGCAAAGCTTCTTCCACCCGACAGAAATTCGCCTCCAGTAGCTGCTGAATGCTCGAACGCTGCTCTTCCTGCGGGTGAGTCAACTCCGTACCCGGATCGGCCGGCGTATCCCTAGCACTTCGCAATTCTGCGACGTGCCAAGCAGCCAATTCTTGACGCAGTTGCTTGCACTCGCCAGCTAAATCCGAGCTGTTGAGACCAAACCTGCACCATTCTTCAATAATTCTCAACCCTTCGCGCGATCGATCTAAATTTGCATCTAAAATCCGGCAGAGGGCTGGCTGTGCCGGTAAAGTTCTGTTTTGTTTGTCGGTCATTCACAACCACCCTAATTATAATTAATCCTACCAGTCAAACCGCTATATTCTCCCACGCCGTCATTCGATTTTAGATTTTAGATTTTGGATTTTGGATTGACTTGCGCGAGATAAATTCGGGGGACGCAAGGATTTTAGATTTGAGATGCTTTCGATTGATTCCACGGATCGAGAGGGGGGGCTTGTACCACCTTTGAAATTCTTGGTCAAGATCGTAGCAAAGCGATCGGCCTAATTTTTACCTCAACCGATTTAATTTAGACAAATTTTTAAGTTTTATTGAATTTGAGAAAAACGAAGCATAATAGATCAAACTTGATGAGAGTGAAATCGTTAAGCTGCATACCACACTTGGGAGGAGAGCCGTGAGGTTAGCAGAACAACACAAAAGATTAAGGGAGAACAACCCAAGCAGGCGGGCGTCTTTAAATTTCGATCGCGAAAACCCGACACGAAACACCGGAGGCGAAACTCGGATCACAGATAAGTTGCGTTTGTTTATGCTGATTTACTTACAACAGACCTGGTGCAAAGAAAAGCGATCGCAAAAATCTTGTTTGAGTTCTTGCCTTCTACTCGTCTTTGCGATGACCGCCCTTGGCAACCATCAACCGTCAGTTATCGCTGCCGGGATACCCGGAGTGCAGCTACTTTCTCAGACGCTGCAGAGCGAGATTAACATACTGTACGTCAGCTCGATCGGGGGCAGCGACACAGGAGGCAACGGCAGCGATCGAGCTCCGTTTAAAACCCTTACCTACGCCTTAAGCGTGGCCCCGCCCAAAACAGCTATTTTGCTAGCGCCCGGTACTTACAGCGAGCAAACCGGCGAAAAATTTCCATTAATGCTCAGGCCCAGCGTAACAGTTCAGGGAAATCCCAACACTCGCGGTCAGAATATTCTCATCAAAGGCGGAGGATACTTTATCAGTCCGACTTCGGCGGGTCAAAATATTGCGATTTTAGGCGCAGACGGGGCGGGACTCAGCGGGGTGACGGTGACGAATACCAACTCTCGCGGTTACGCTTTGTGGATCGAATCGAGTTCTCCGACAGTTGTTAACAATACTTTTTCTGGCAGCACTCACGACGGAATTTCGGTAGTGGGTACTTCCAGGCCGACGATTGGCGGGAATGTTTTCTCGAAAAATGGAGCTAACGGCATCACGATTTTTGGCAGTTCCCAGCCGGAAGTTCGAGATAATGTGTTTGAAAACACGGGATTTGGGGTAAATGTAGCGCAGAACGCTTCGCCTCTGCTGATTGGGAACAAAATTACTCGCAATAAGGACGGCGTAGTGGTGCAAGCTAATGCTAGACCGGTGCTGCGTAACAATTATATCGAGAGTAATCGGCGGGACGGAATTGTGGCGATATCGAGTTCTCTGCCGGATTTGGGAACAGCAGCCGAACCAGGGGGCAATGTCATTCGCAACAACGGCCAGTACGATGTGAACAATGCGGCCAAAGGTCAAGTAATCCCAGCTTACGGCAATCAATTGTCGAGCAGCCGGACGACGGGATCGGTTGATGTGGCGGGAACTTTTACCCCAGGGCCAATGGGGGGAAGTGCTTTGCAGCGTATAGCCGATCGACCTCCCAGCATCGGTGGCCCCGACACTTCTCTCCCTGTTTACACTCCTGGACGGCTAAGTCCCAGAGTTGAAAGAGCGCCACTTCCCCCGCCTGCGCCCGTTTCCAGGCGACCGGTGCAAAATCGACCCGCACCGCGAAGCGCCCAGCGCCAAGAGCTTTCTGGGAGGAATGTCGGTGCTTCATCGGTAGTCCCAGGGACAATCGCAATTCCTGTGCCCGATCCGAATTATCGATCTGTTTCAGAAATTTCGGTACAGCAATCAATGATTCCTCCCAATTTTGATAGTTCGAGTTCGGTTTCTTCCGAGGGGAGATTGCCGGTTCCGGGCCGCAACATTCCGATCGGAAGGGGCGGCTATGTACCTGCTGCTTTAGGGGGGAATTCTTGGCCTGATGCCGCGGATAATTCGCCGTCATTCGATCGAGCCAGAGCTTTGGGTTTCCGGTATCGAGTTGTGGTGGATGCCAACAGTTGGGGCGATCGACAAAAAATGCAATCCCTCGTTCCCGGTGCTTTTCGCTCTTTTTCCAGCGGACGACCGGTGATCCAAGCCGGTGCTTTTCGGGAACGCGAAAAAGCTGAGGAATTGCTAGAAATGCTCAGCGCTAACGGTTTGAATGCTCAAATTGAAGAAATTAAATAGTTATTGGGCATTGGGAATTGGGCATTGGGAATTGGGCATTGGGCATTGGGAATTGGGCATTGGGAATATCCTTTCCGGCTAAGCTGTTCGGCATTTAAAGGAGGTTAACCAATAACCAATAACCAATAACCAACAACAAAATTTTAGGGCCTAGCATATCGGATGCCAGACCCTAAAAACTTTGTAAATTAAGTTGATTCAAGTGGGATTTTAGCTCTACTGAGTTTCAGCAAACTACAACTAAGGTGGACTTTTTTGCAACTACTCTGGAGACGAGCTAGCTATCAGCGGAGTCTATTCAGACTTCTGTGTTTGACTGTGCGATCGCAACTTTTGATTCATGCAATAGCCTCAAGCTATCTAACCAATACGAATCGCAATATCAACCTTTCTTTGCTAATAAGCTACACGGTTCAGGCGTTGCCTGCGGACTAGAGCCGATCGGGACAAATACTCTAATTCCAAATTTTTTATCCAAGTTTTTTGTGCTTCTTGGTTTTGCCCCTCATGTTTTTAAGTTAACACCAACTCCGCCCATAAAAACACTTTGTTTACCAAACTTGACACTTTTTGATGTGATGAAATACTTCCCAAATCGATTATTAACAATTTGTAAAATTAGTAGGTCGCACAATGTGCAGTTTGCTAATAAAATCTCGACTTTGGGGATATCAGAAACCGGGTTTTTTTACAAAAATACGGCGTTACATCCAGAGTTATAGGTAAAAAAGCCGGTTTCTTGAGTCTTGCTGCGTCCAAGACTCTACACCTTGCTGTCAACGCAGCAGAGCTTCCCAAGTTGCGCGACCGACAATGCCGTCTGCTGGCAATTGGTATTGTCGCTGAGCCGCCTTGACAGCAGCTTGAGTTTCCGGGCCAAACACGCCGTCAGCACTCACCCGCAAAAATCCCTTGGCCCGCAGCCGCTCTTGCAAATCTCTGACTGCCGGCCCCCGCATTCGTCTTCTCAAAACTGGAAAATTGGTTGGCTGCGCTTCGGGGCTAATCTCTGAGTTGTCGCCAGTTACAGGATCGTTGGCGATCGGGTTTTCGATCGCGCTCGGAGTCGCAGGAAACAGCCGATTCCAAGTATCTTGACCGACTATGGCGTCGGGAGGCAAGCCTGCTGCTTCCTGAAACTGAGACACAGCTCTAGCGGTGCTTTGTGAGAAAATCCCGTCTACAGAGCCAGTATAAAAGCCCAACAATTGAAGAGCAGCTTGGAGTTCGATCACTTCCGAGCCGCGGCTGCCCAATTTGATTGCGGGGCGGACGATCGCACCTGTTTGAGCGATCCGGCTGTTGCTGTTAACTTGTTCGGAGGTAGGTAGCTGTGCGACAGCAGGAGTAGGGGCGATCGAGCCTATTGCCAATAAACCGCACAAACTCCAGCCAAAGAGCAAACTCGGAACCTCGCGGGCGTCATTCCAGCTTGCTGTCAAGTTTTGGGACATTGGGAATTCGACCTCTGCAAAACTGGTAGCGATCGTACATCAAATCTGGAAAAAATTGGGAATTTCGGCAACGAGCAATCTACGGGATGTAACCGATGGATGTTAAGCCAATAAGTCAAGCGTGAAGTTCGGCAACGCATTGGCAAGGGAGAATTTAACGGATGGATGTTAAGCCAACAAGTCAAGCGTGAAGATTTTTCCCAATCTCCCCCTCTCCCCCTCTCCCAATCTCCCCCTCTCCCCATCTCCCCCTCTCCCCATCTTCCCCTCTCCCAATCTCCCCCTCTCCCAATCTCCCCCTCTCCCCCTCTCCCCCTCTCCCCCTCTCCCCTTCCCTTTCCTAAAAAAAATTTATAAATAATATCCTGAAAACCCCGCGACTTTAGTCCGGGGATGAAAGGGGCAAGGAGGCTTTAGCCTCCCAGTCTATTTTCTTAGATTTCAGGATGGCGCTGTAGAGTAAAGCTATGTAAATCTTTGTGAACCCTCAGAGTAAGGTTAAGCCAATGCTGCTAGCATAAGACTATCGTGATCAGGTCGAAGTCATGTTAGTTTTCGAGTTCAAAGCATACGGTAAAAAGCAGCAATTTGACGCTGTAAACGAAGCAATTAGAACGGTGCAGTTCATCCGAAACAAAGCATTGCGGTTTTGGATGGAAAACGAAAATGTCGATAAATACGCATTGAACAAGTATAGCGCTGTTTTAGCTAAGGAATGGACGTTTTGCGATGACTTGAATAGCATGGCTCGACAATCTAGCTCAGAAAGAGCGTGGTCGGCGATCTCCCGATTCTACGACAACTGTAAAAAGAAAGTCCCAGGAAAAAAAGGATTCCCGCAATTCCAGAAAGACAACCGATCCGTCGAGTACAAGACTACGGGATGGCGCTTGGCAGACGACCGAAAATCCATCACTTTTACCGACAAGCAAGGAATCGGGAAGCTCAAATTAAAAGGAACACGCGACTTACATTTCTATCAGCGTAGTCAAATTAAGCGAGTACGTTTGGTGAGACGGGCAGACGGATATTATGTCCAGTTTTGCATTCAAGTTAACCGTTCTGAAAAGACTGAAGTCACAGGTAACGCCATCGGGTTAGACGTAGGAATTAAAGAGTTCTACACAGACTCAAATGGGGTTGCAATTGAGAACCCGCGTTTCCTCCGCAAGGGAGAACGCAGGTTGAAAAAATCCCAAAGACGAGTCTCAAAGCGAGTCAAGGGTTCACAAAACAGAAAAAAAGCTAGAGCGATTCTAGGGAAGCGCCACCTCAAAATAAGTAGACAGCGTAAAGATTTTGCCGTGAAGTTAGCAAGATGCGTCATCCAGTCTAACGACTGTGTAGCCTACGAAGACTTGAGGATCAAAAATATGGTGAAGAATCACTCTTTAGCAAAATCGATTAACGACGCATCTTGGTATATGTTCCGAATTTGGTTGGAGTATTTCGGCAAAGTATTCGGAAGAATTACGATTGCCGTACCAGCTAACGGAACAAGTCAAGAATGCTCTAGCTGCGGAACAATTGTTAAGAAAAGTCTATCAACACGAACCCACGCTTGTCGGTGTGGATGCGTATTAGATCGTGACTGGAACGCAGCTAAAAACATCCTAAGTCGGGGATTAAGTACGACGGGGCACGTCGGAACTAGGATCTTAGATCCGAACGCTTGTGGAGAATTGACCGCTACCGATGTTGAAGTAATTCTGCATCGGCAAGTTGATTCTGCGAATCAAGAATCCCCTCGGCTTTAGCCAGGGGAGTGTCAACCCCTGAAATAGCTGCAATTGGCAAAAAAACTGCTAGATTGCCCTACAGAAAACATTGAACCGCGTTCATTGGGCCCCAGCAACACCATGTCCGAATTCAGAACCGCCAGCCAAATAGACATCGGCAACGTCAACATCGGGAACTTCCAAGTCGGCAGCATCAGCGGCACTAAATACAACGATTTTAACGCCAACGGCCTCCCAGATCCCGGAGAAGTCCCCATTCCCAACTGGCAAATCTACCTCGACCTCAACAACAACGGCCAGCTTGAGTTTAACGAACCTTCCACCCTCACAAACCCGCAAGGCAACTACATCTTCGCCAACCTGCCACCGGGCACTTACCAAGTTAGGGAAGTCCAGCAGCCGAACTTTCGCCAAACTACCCCAAATCCCGCACCCATCACAATTACCAGTGGCACAAACGCTGGCAATATCAATTTTGGCAACAACTTCAACGCAGGGACGATCGCAGGCACAAAATTCAACGACATCAACAACAACAGCAGCCGAGATCCTGGGGAACAAGGGCTAGCTAACTGGCAAATTTACCTCGACCTCAACCGCAACAACAGGCTAGACGGCGACGAACCTTTTACCTTTACAAACGTTGAAGGCAATTACGCTTTTGTCAATATTCCCGCAGATACATATTTGGTGAGAGAAGTCCAGCAACCGGGTTTTCTTCAAACCACGCCTGACCCCGGCCCGGTTAACGTTACTTCCAACGCCACTGTCAACAACATCAATTTTGGCAATGTCTTTTTTGTCGGCAGCATCAGCGGTGTCAAGTTCAACGACCTCAATGCCAACAGCGTCCGAGATGCGACAGACCCGCCTCTGACCAACTGGCAAATTTACCTCGACCTCAACGGCAACGGCAGCTTTGATCCGGGCGAACCCAACACCATCACCAACCCGCAAGGGAACTACACTTTTGCCAATGTTTCTCCCGGCAGATATTTGGTCAGGGAAATCCAGCAACCAGGATGGGTACAGACTACGCCAAATCCAGGCCCGATCGACATCACCGGCAATACCAACGCAGTCGGCGTCAATTTCGGCAACAATTTTCCCACCGGCAGCATCAGCGGCTTCAAGTTCAACGACCTCAACGCTAACGGTATCAACGAACCGACGGAACCGAGAGTTGCCAACTGGCCGATTTACGTTGATTTCAACAACAACGGCAGTTTAGATCCGGGCGAACCTTCGACTTTAACCAACCCCGAAGGTAATTTCTCTTTTATCAATTTGCCTCCAGGAACCTATGTCGTGAGGGAAGTCCCGCAGCCCGGTTTTCAACAAACCACGCCAAATCCGACTCCGATTAGCGTGGGCAACGGCACAAATGCCACTAATCTCAGCTTTGGCAATGTATTGGTGACTGGCACGATCAGCGGTGTGAAATTTAACGATTTTAACGCCAACGGCCGCCTAGATCCTGGGGAACCGCCGATCGCCAATACTCAAATTTACATCGACCTCAACAACAACAGCAGTTTAGATCCGGGTGAAGCGAGTACCTTAAGCGACCTTCAGGGCAATTACAGTTTCCGTAACGTTCCGGTAGGTAGTTATGTTGTCCGCGAAGTTCCGCCCCCCGGTTTCATTCAAACGACTCCGCCTGCGGTGGTTGTTGTCTCGGCAGAGATTCGGGCCAGCAGCATCGATTTGGTAACGGGAGAGGCTGAGGGTAGGGCGGCTAAATCCTGGAAGGGCGACCCGCTGACGGATGCCAACAGCTATACCGGACCCGAACCTGCAGGTAATATGAGGGCCGATAGCTTGCTTTTGAGCCAGGGTCATGATAGCGATCGAATTAGTAAATTTTTGAGTGATGGATTTTTTGCAAATTTAGGCAATATTCCTAACTTTGGGCAACAGAATTTAGGTTTGAATCATAATGCACAAATCGGTAAATTTGTCAATAGAAATGAATTAATTAATGGGGCGATCGCTCACTCGTTTGTGCAGATGGGCGCGAGAGATTTCTCGGTTATGTAGGGTGACACAAAAGTCGATCGCCCCACATCCCAAACCGCAGATAAAAATTAGGAAGAGGTTAAAGGGCGATCGCGTGATACCCTATTGTTGGCAACCTCCAACGCATAGCCAGAGTTCCGGGAAGCCCAAAGCTGGCTTGTATATGAGGAGCAAGATTCAGAGGTAGTATCATACCTGTTTTTAGGAATTATCAGACAATTCCCCAAGTGCGATCGCCCTCGTGGCCAGGTCGCTCAATTCACAGAGGTTCAGTGAATCTTAACGTTGTTCCAGCTCTAAACAGCAAGTGTCCACGGGCAGAAGAACTCAGGGCGCAAATCTTGAAGATATTGCGCTCAAATTGCCACAGCTATTCAAAACCTGATATAATCTCGTGCGACAAAGCTGGAGTAAGCCGGAGGTTAGATGAGGAACCTTTGAGCAACGTAGACGTATGTATGATTGAGTAGCGATCGTCAGTCGCTAGCAGCAGCTAACTGCTGATTGACAAAGTGATACAGTAGCCTGTAGCTTACGTAGATTTAGGTGTGAAGGAAAAGAAAATCATGGCAGAAGAAAGAATAGCTAGTCAGGTACTTCCTGTATTACCCCCAATAGTGCTACCGCCAACCATCAATTTTGGCAACGCTCCTGCGGGTATCCAGGGTACCAAGTTCAATGACCTCAACGGCAACGGCATTCGAGAGCCAGGCGAACCGGGGCTCCGCGACGTCCAAATCTTTATTGACACCAATAACAACACCACTGTCGATCCAGGTGAACCCTCGACGCTGACAAACGCCAGCGGAAACTTCGTATTTCCAGGCTTGCTTCCAGGCACCTATACAGTCAGGGAAATCTCGCCACAGGGTTTCAGCCCGACAACTCCCAACCCAGTCGTCGTCACCCTCACGGGAACTAATGCCACAGTGTTGTTCGGCAATGCTCCCGTCCCGGCCGGTCAGATTATTGGCTGCAAATACCTCGACGTAGACAACGACGGCTTTCGAGACGGGAGTGAACCCCCGATGGAAAACGTCAGAATCTATATCGATTCCAACAACAACGGTCAGCTAGATGACGGGGAAGCCACTACCTTAACTGATAGCAACGGCGAGTTCCGATTCACCGGTTTGCCCGCAGGGCTATACCGGATTCGGGAAGAGCGCGCCAACGGGCCAGGTACTGAACCTTTAGAAAGAGATTTTCCCCAAAGCACCCCCCCCGGCAGCACCCCCCTGCTTGACGTGAACCTCGGCCCTGGCGAAATCTGGACCAGCGCTCAAGTGGGCAACACTCCCCTCTACGAAATCCCGATCTTCAAATTCCGGGACGACAACGCCAACGGCATACAAGATGGAGGCGAAGTTCCCCTCGAAGGCATCCCGTTCATCCTTGATTTGAACCGGAACGGCCGGACAGACGCGGGCGAACCGCAGGTCTTCACTGGCGCTGATGGTAGGGCTACCTTCAGAGATTTGAAAGCTGGCAGTTACTCGGTATTGGAAACCTTTGAAACCTTCATACCCAACCAGCCGCCAATTAACACTACCCAGAACCCGGTAGAAGTTACAGCCCCTGGCGCCCTATCGCGGCAGCAGGGAACGCTGCCTTTCATAGTGGCCGATCCCATAGTTCTCGGTAACCAGCGGGTCATTTCGGCGAACTTCCCGCCCCCGTTCCCGCCTGTCAACCCGGAACCCGCAGTCTTTTTCACCCCGATTTTGGTAAATCCAGGTAGCGGTGCTGTCGGGAATACGCGCCCTAACATCACGATCTTCAAATACAACGATCAGAACGCTAACGGTCGTTACGAACCGGCCAACATTCCACTAGAATTAGGAATTCGCGGCGTCACGGTCTACCTTGATGCCAACGACAACGGCGTCCTCGACCCAGAGGAACAGTCGCTAGTAACTGATGCCAACGGGCGCGGTGCTTTCACCAACCTGGAACCGGGCAATTATGTGGTTCGGGAAGTGCCACAGGTGGGTTTTAGTCCTACTACTCCGGAGCGGGTGCAGTTCAACCTCAGCACTCAAGATGCCAACGTCGTCTTTGGCAACACCCCCAACAGCCGGATCACTGGGACCAAATTCCAAGACTTGAACGGCAACGGCTACCGAGACGGCTTTGAAACGCCGATCGCAGGAGTCACAATCTTCCTCGACACCAACGGTAACGACGCCCTTGATGACGGAGAAGCAAGTACCGTCAGCGATCAGTTCGGTCGCTGGGAGTTTGGCAATTTGACCCCCGGTATTTACCGAGTCCGGGAAGTGGTGCCTTCCAATTCTTTCCAAACTACTCAACCACTAGACATCGTTCTGGGCGCAAACCAAACCTTTACTTGTGCTTTGGTGGGCAACGGCCAGTTCTTTAACTTGATAGTTCCCAAATTCCGGGACGACAACCGCAACGGCCTGCAAGATCAGGGTGAGCCTCCTTTGGAGGGCATCCCATTCACTTTGGATTTGAACCGGAACGGCCGCTACGATGCTGCTACCGAGCCTCTGGTAAGGAGTGATGCGACTGGTACTGCCCTGTTCACCAATTTAGCTCCGGGCAACTACTCGGTATTGGAAGTTTTCAACGATCCGAATGTTCCCAACCAGTTCCCGATTCCGACAGGGCCTAACCCTGTTACGTTCTCTGTGCCGGGGCCAAATACTTTTGTAACGCCGATCGTGCCGGCGCCAGTACCGACGGAACAAGGAATAGCTATTCGGAGCATCGATCCGCTGACTGGCGACACGGGTGTGATTGATACTCCAGATAGTCTGACTAACGTCAGTGGCTCAGTCGCTCCACAAGTCAGCTTTGACAACTCGATCGTACTTGAGAATGCTGGTGCGGCTAATATTATTGGCAAGAAGTTGGAAGAGGGGGCACAGGCTGCGATCCTACCGTTTTTAGCAGCTCAGCGTGATGAATCATTGTTCGTCGGTGCTCCTGAGCCTACGAATTTGCTGTTTTAATCTTAAGTTAGGTTTCTAGTTCGAGACTCAGCAATTAGCAACTAGCTTCTTTAAAAAGCACGTCAAATGATGTTTTGACGTGCTTTTTGCTGTTTTGACAATAATTAGAGGCTCGCGGGGCGGGTTTATCGATTTCTTTAATTACCGGAAATATTTTTCGTGAAACCCGCCTCTACAACAAATATATCCCGATGCTCGTAGGGGCGCGTTTTACCGACAATCTTTGAGGAAAACTCACAATTTATATAAACCAGCCCGCCACAATCATGGGATCGGCTGACGGGTTTATTTATCTCTTTAATTACTGTCTTTAGTCGTAGAGCGCGATCAGCAAAAAGAGCGATTCCCTAGTGACAGAAAACCTTTATTTATAGAGGTAGAACTTAGAGGAATTTTTTATGCCAACCGAACAGAAGATTAATCCGGCTCAACATCAAGAACAACAACCCGGTATTGAATCCGAGATGACTCCACAACCTCAATCCTTCGCGGAGGGATATCGTGGTAGCGACAAATTGCGCGACAAAGTAGCCTTAATTACCGGCGGAGACAGTGGGATCGGGCGCGCCGTGGCGATCGCCTTTGCCAAGGAAGGCGCTAACGTGGTCATCAGCTATCTTAACGAAGATGATGATGCTAAAAAGACCAAAGAGGCGATCGAACAACAAGGCCAGCGCTGTATGGCGATCGCCGGCGACATCGGCGATGAAAGCGTCTGCCAAAACCTTGTAGAACAAACAGTTAAAGAATTTGGCCATCTCGACATCCTCGTCAACAACGCCGCCGAACAGCATCCCCAAGAAAGCATCGAAAACATCACCGCCGAACAATTAGAGCGCACCTTCCGCACCAACATTTTCTCGATGTTTTATCTCACCAAAGCCGCTCTCAAACACCTCAAAGAAGGAAGTGCAATTATCAACACTACCTCTGTCACCGCTTACAAAGGCAATCAACAATTGTTAGATTACTCCTCCACCAAAGGAGCAATTGTTGCCTTTACTCGCTCCTTGTCTCAAAGTTTAGCTGAGAAAGGAATTCGCGTCAACGGAGTCGCCCCCGGCCCGATTTGGACGCCTCTAATTCCTGCAACTTTCCCTGAAGAAAAAGTGGAAAAATTTGGTGCAGATACGGCCTTGGGACGCGCCGGTCAACCCGATGAAGTTGCCCCCAGCTACGTGTTTTTAGCTTCAAAAGATTCGTCTTACATGACTGGTCAAATTTTGCATCCCAACGGCGGTTCTGTGATTAATGGCTAAAATCTTCTTGCTCCCAATCCTCGTAGGGGCGGGTTTCACCGAAAATCTTTGATGTAATTCATAATCTAAATAAACCCGCCCTCCAAAACTAGGGGAGCGGGTTTATTTAGATTATGAATTTCCCAAAATACAGCATATTCGGTGGTTCATGAAGTACAGTATCCGCCTTAATTGTTGGTACATTGTTATGTAGGGTGCGGATCTGCTCATGTTTAATGAAACTTGCAGATTGACTGGTGGCGACGCACCGATGCTTACGACAAGATTGTGTTTACCGCATATACATGGAATATGCTGTATCTTTCGTGAAACCCGCCCCTACAAATAAATAATATATTTATTTTTTTAACTTGTCTTTCAAAAAACAGTAATCCCGCTACCCACGTAGCGGGATTGATAGGTTGCAGTTTAGCTAGTTTTTAGCTCAGCTAGAGCTACAATTAGCTCGCTGCTAAATTATTTCAGGTTAGCCATTTCTTGCTGCATTGTGCTTTTGGCTGCTTTGAATTGAGTAGCCATTTGTTCCATTTGCGCTTCGCTCAAGTTGCGGCGAATTTGAGCGAACATATCGCTTTCTTCTTCTTTAACGTGCTCCTGAACTGCTGTTTGGAGCTGTTTGATTTGGGCTTTGAAATCAGAAGAACTGGGGTTCATTGACTTAATCTTGGCGAGCATTTGCTTCATTTCTGCTTGCTCGTTGTACAGTTCTTGAGTGTTGCTGTAGTAGCTGCGAATTGCTGGGTAAACAATTTGTTCTTCTGCTTCTGCGTGGACGCTTAAATCTTTGTACAACTGACCGAAGAATTCTTGCAGTTTTTTCGGATCGTCGGTGCTTGCGATTTCCATAAAGAGGGTATCGGCTTTCCGGTGATCCATGGTGAGGATTTCGGTGATGTTCATCTCATCTTTGCTGCGGGTAACTGCACCGCCGATGATGCCGGTCATGGCGGCCATTGCATCTTGCACGCGAGCCCAAACGCCTTGGTCGGGGTCTTTGCCGGTCAGTTCGCGCACGCCTAAAATTTCGAGAACTCCTTTGAGTTGTTCTTGGTGAGCGCGGTTCTCAAAGTTAACTGTATTGAGCGGGGTAATGGCAGCTTCGATGTCGGCGCCGACTACTTGAGCGGCTTTGTGAATTAATAAGCCAGCCATGGTTTGTTTGTGTTTGAGCAGTTCGTGCTGAGCGACTTTTTCAAACATGGTCAGTTCAGAACCTTTCATGAGTTTCTGAACTTCTTCAATCATTTTTGTGCTGGTTTCTTTGGGCTCGGCTTGAATTCCGTATTGAACGATTACGGTTTCTAATACACCCAAGTTTTTGCGATCGTCTTCGAGCATATCCCGGAAGCGCTGGGCTAGTTCGGAGTCGTTACAGGAATTGATGAATAATTGCTCGTTGGCGATCAACAGGTTTTGCAGCGCTTTCATGTCTGCTAATTTAGTTGCGATCGCTTGGCGCTTGGTATCTTCTAAGGTAGCTACCATCTGTCGTTTCTCCTCTCAATGTCTTTAGTGTTCTTACATCTCTTAATTTATTGAAATATTCTGATAACATCCTCTTTCTCCCGACTGATTCATTAATATCCCGCGCAACCTATTGACTTTTGAGCAAAAAAATGGTAATTAATTAAGGCTAAGGTCGTTTTAAAAAAAATCTAAAATTACCCTTAATAACAACTGACAAGGGCCAACTGACAAGGGCCAACTGACAAGGGCCCAGTGACAACTGACTTTTGTATCAATTAATCCCGATCGCATAGCTGGAAGGCGCTACCATAGTTGCAGCCGAAGTTAACTAAAGTTTAAGAATAACTAGCTTGTCTCAACTGCTCACTGCTTTAGAGTTCCCAGCCAATGTCTGGAAGCTGAATAATGGGTTAACGGTCATTCACCAGCGGATTTCGGCCACACCGGTGGTCGCGCTAGACGTGTGGGTGAGGGCTGGCGCTACGCTGGAGCCGGATTCTTGGTCTGGAATGGCTCATTTTCTAGAACACATGATATTTAAAGGGACGGATTCGATCGCCCCTGGAGAATTTGACCAGGTAATCGAAAATCGCGGCGGTGTCGCCAATGCAGCTACAAGTCACGACTACGCCCATTTTTTCGTCAACGCTGCGGCCGATTATTTAGCAGAAACAGCGCAGCCGCTGGCAGAATTGCTACTGCGCGCTTCGATTCCCGATCAGGAATTCGATCGCGAGCGAGATGTGGTGCTCGAAGAAATCCGTCAAGCTCAAGACAATCCCGATTGGCTGGGTTTCCAAGCCATGATGGAAACAGTTTACCAGCGGCATCCCTACAGGCGATCGGTATTGGGCACGGAAGAGTTGCTGATGTCGCGAACTCCCCACGAAATGCGCTGTTTCCATCGATCGCACTATCAGCCGGAAAATATGACTGTGGTGGTAGTCGGGGGAATTGATGAAGAACAGGCTAGGGATGTCACGGGGAAAGCATTCGAGCAGTTTTCCGAGCGGTGGGATTGTCCCAAATTAACCGCAGAAGCGGAACCGCCACTGATAGAAATTCGCCGTCAGGAACTCTGTCTCCCCCGATTGGAACAAGCGCGGCTGATGATGGCCTGGACGGGGCCGGGAGTTGAACAGTTGCAAAGTGCTTGCGGCTTGGATTTGCTGTCGGTGTTGCTCGCAGACGGGCGGACTTCGCGTTTAGTCAGGGAACTGCGGGAAGAATTACAATTGGTAGAGGCGATCGACAGCACTTTCTCGTTGCAACGGGAATCGAGTTTATTTACTATCAGTGCAGTCTTGGAGGCGAAGGATATCGAACAGGTGGAATCTCGGATTTGCGATCGGCTTTGGGAATTGCAGTCTGAGCCGGTTTCCGAGGTAGAATTGCTTCGCTGTCAGCGTTTGCTGTGCAACGATTTTGCTTTCTCGCTCGAAACGCCGGGACAGCTAGCAGGTCTTTACGGATATTACAATACGATCGCCACTGCGGAATTAGCGCTTAGCTATCCCACGAGGATTAAAGCATTTGGGCCCTTAGACCTTCAGCGCCTAGCTCAACAATATCTTTCTCCCCGCCGCTACACGGCTGTGGTGCTAAAACCAATCTAATTGGTAAACGGGTAAAAATACATATATTTTTAGTACCGGAGAGATGTTCGGCATTTGTCCGGGGTTCTTTGTGCTTGTGGCGCACCCTAGGGGATAGAGGTTCGGCGTTTGTCCAGGGTTCTTTGTGCTTGTGGCACACCTTACAGGATAGATGTTGTTACATTTAGATGTTGTGCGTCAGGCCCTGCCCGGTATGACATCATACAAGATGCAAATGGAAAATAGAAAAATGGCAATCAAGTAATTACCAATTACCCATTACCAATTACCCCTTACCCATTTTCAATTACCAATACTTCAGCTACTCTCAGTACAAGTTCCCAACTAAATTAACCATGAAAAATGAAATCCAGCGCACGGTTTTAGACAACGGTATTGTTGTCTTAGCAGCAGAAAATCCAGCAGCAGATATTATTGCAGCTAGGATATTCCTGCGGGCCGGCAGTCGCTACGTGCAGCCGGAACAAGCAGGATTGTGTCACTTGCTGTCGGCGGTAATGACTAAGGGAACCGATCGACTGTCTTCGCTGGAAATTGCCGAGCGTGTAGAATCGGTGGGAGCGAGGTTGAGTGCCGACTCTACTACAGACTATTTTTTAGTGAGTTTGAAGACGGTTTCTGCAGATTTTGAGGAGATTTTGGAGTTGGCGGCGCAATTGACGCGATCGCCGAATTTCCCGGAAGCTGAAGTCGAACTTGAACGCCGTATTGCCATATCAGCAATTCGATCGCAACAAGAACAGCCATTTGCGATCGCCTTCGAGCAATTGCGGCACGCGATGTACCAAGAACACCCCTATGCTTTCTCTCCCTTGGGCACGGAAGCTACTATGTCAAAGCTCACCAGAAACGAGCTCGAACAGTTCCACAAAACCTATTTCCGTCCCGATAATGTAGTTATTTCGGTAGCCGGCAGAATATCGACCGAAGATGCGATCGCCCTAATCGATCGAACTTTTGGGGACTGGAAAGCGCCTTTAACACCCCTGCCAACTTTAAGCGTCCCCCCCCTGTCACCCTCCCCTCAATCGGTCGTTACCGCGCAAGATACGCAGCAATCAGTGATTATGCTGGGCTACCTCGCACCCTCTGTCAAAAATCCCGACTACGCAGCGATTAAATTGCTGAATACTTATTTGGGTAACGGTTTGTCGAGCCGATTGTTTGTGGAATTGCGGGAAAAGCGGGGCTTGGCTTACGACGTTTCTGCGCTGTACGCGACGCGCTTGGACACGGCTCAGTTTGTCGTGTACATGGGTACGGCGCCGGAAAATACAACTACGGCTTTTGAAGGATTGCGTACAGAAGTCGATCGACTCGCCAACATCGAACTAAGCGAGGAAGAATTGCAAGCTTGCAAGAATAAAATGCTCGGTCAATATGCTTTAGGAAAACAAACTAATTCGCAAATTGCCCAAGTTTTAGGTTGGTACGAAATTTTGGGATTGGGAATTAAATTTGACCAGCAGTTTCAAGAAGAAATTGCACAGGTGACAGCTTCACAAGCGCGGGATGCTGCTAAGAAATATTTTGTAGAACCGTATATTTCTTTGGTGGGCCCGGAGGCGGCGATTACAGAGTTGGGTGTAGTGGCTGTTTGTTAAGTAGGAAATTGGCGATCGAACTTTTCAAAAGTTCGATCGATGCGATCGCTATTTCTAGGAATGTAAAATGAATGTTTCGCGTTGGGGCGTAAGAGATGAAAATGGGGCATAGGGCATAGGGCATAGGGTAATGGGGCATCGGTAACGGTTTGATCCGTCACACATCGCGTATTCAATCTGATAGACATCTCCCATAATTCTTGTGGAACAGGCAGGATGCCTGTTCAAAACAGGCTTTTTAGGAGATGTCTGATATACTAAAAGAATTGATTGGGCTAAGTTGAGCTATGACCATTGCGATCGACCAACCAATACAACAGAAGCCACTCAGCTTTGACGAGTTTATCGCCCGTTATGGTGGCGATAACCGCTATGAACTGATCGATGGAGAAGTATTCGACTTGGAAGCAACAGGCCCTCATGAGGAGGTTGCAGCCTTCATTACCACAAAAATCTGTGTCCAGATCGATGGAACAGGCTTACCTTGGTTTGTCCTTCAGCGGGGACTATTGCGCCCTTCAAATATTGGTATGACAGCATTTCGACCTGATGTTGCAGTTGTCGATCGAGATGAACTTACCAAAGAACTGTTTTGGTCTGACGAGTCGATCCTGACACTGGGTAGTTCGATTAAATTTGTGGCAGAAGTTGTTAGTAGCAACTGGCAAAATGATTATTCCCGTAAGGTCGAAGACTACGCAGTTTTAGGTATTCCTGAATATTGGATTGCAGACTACGCAGGATTAGGTGGTACTCAACACATTGGGAAGCCCAAACAACCCACCCTCTCTATCTGCACTTTAGTGAATGGGGAATATCAAATTCAGCAGATTCGGGGCAATCAGACCATCGTCTCTCTAACTTTCCCAGATTTAAAACTGACTGCTGAACAGGTGTTGATGGCTGGCAGGTAAAATCACTACAACACGTAGGATATATTAGGATATATTCTTCAGATAAAAATAGGTTTAGCCACAAGGTTTCAGTAGACCGTTCGCGATCAATCTAATTCCTTTGCAACGTAGGGTTATGCTGAGTGCTGAGTTTTATTATTCTCTATATATTGGCGTAAAACGTTATTAATTAAAGTTTTATACTGTGAGTCTTGAGCCTCACACCACTGCTTCACATCTGGATCGAGCGGAACTAAGGATCGCGAATTAAATAACTTACAATTTTAATTGTTATTGTGGGATGGGCTCTTATAGCCCGTCCAAAAAAGACGGGCTATAAGAGCCCATCCCACTTTCAAGAGTGGAAGTTATTTAATTCTCATTCCTTATTATCCGAAGATACCTGCGCTACAACCGAAAAAACCTAGTGAGACTTCAATTGAACCTTTTGTGTTCCCGATCGGTCTAAATTCAAGACAGACCCATCAGGTCTAATTTATATGTACTTAGTAAAGCACTTTCAGATAAAAAAAGAGCTGACTCCCTGGCTTAGCGGACTCCTCGCCGCTTCCCTGCTGGCAGGAGTCGGCTACACAGCTTACAGCCAACTCACAGTCAAATCGAGCAGCGAAACCAGACGCCAGGAAAAAACCGTTGCTGTCGAAAGGGTGAACCTGCCGATTACAATTTCGGCAAACGGCACAATTGTACCCGAACGTTCCGTTAACGTCAGCCCCAAAACTTCAGGAATGCTCAAAAGTTTGCTTGTCAAGGAAGGAGATAGGGTTGAACAAGGGCAGATTCTCGCCTACATGGACGACTCCAACCTTCAGGGGCAACTTACCCAAACTCGCGGACAACTCGCAGCCGCAGAAGCAAACCTGGAAAAATTGGTCAACGGCACTCGAACCCAGGACATTGCCGTGGCTAAGGCAGTGTTAGCAGAACAACAAGCAAGTCTGGAAAAATTGCTCAACGGCAATCGAAGCCAGGATATTGCCGTAGCTGAGGCAGCGTTAGCTGAACAACAAGCAAGTCTGGAAAAATTGCTCAACGGCAATCGAAGCCAGGATATTGCCGTAGCTGAGGCAGCGTTAGCTGAACAACAGGCAAATTTACAAAAATTGCTTAAGGGCAATCGCCCTGAAGACATCGCCCAAGCAGTCGCCCAACTCAGAGATGCCGAATACGCCAAAAACCAAGCAGAGGAAGACTTTCAGAGAAATCAGGAACTCTACAATGCCGGAGCCATTGCTTTGCAAATTGTCAACAACTCCCGCACCGCGCGCGATCGAGCTCAAACGCAAGTCAGACAAGCCGAACAAGCTGTAGCTTTGCTGCAAGCGGGTGCTCGCCCCGAAGAAATCGCTTCAGCGCGGGCTGCTGTCGAGCAAAAACGGCAAGCTTTGACCCTAGCCCGATCGGGCTCACGCCCGGAAGACATCGCTGCGGGGCGGGCCGCTGTGGAGCAAAAACGGCAAGCTTTGGCCCTAGCGCGATCGGGCGCACGCCCGGAAGAAATCGCAGCAGCCCAGGCCGCCGTCGAGCAAAAACAGCAAGCTTTAGCCCTGCTAGAAGCCGGTTCCCGCCCCGAAGACATCGCCCAAGCCCGCGCCCAAGTTCTCGCCGCTAGAGGCAGCCTGCAAAGCGTTCAAGCGCTGATCGACGACACTGTGCTACGGGCTCCTTTCACCGGCACTGTCACCCGCAAGTACGCAGATCCGGGCGCTTTTGTGACTCCCACGACGGCAGGTAGTGCGGTTTCTTCGGCGACTTCTTCTTCGATTTTGTCCTTAGCTTCAAAAAATCAATTAGTAGCAAACGTAGCAGAAACTAATATTGCTCAGATTCAGATCGGCCAGGCTGCGTCTATTCAAGCCGATGCTTTTGCGGGAAAGACTTTTGCAGGTAAAATCACTCAAATTTCGCCTCAGTCGATCGTGCAGCAAAATGTGACAAGTTTTGAGGTAAAAGCGGCAATTATTAATGATGATAAACAAATGCTGCGATCGGGCATGAATGTGAATGTTGAGTTTAAGGCTGGTGAACTCAAAAATGTTTTGGTAGTTCCGACTGCGGCAATTGTCCGCCAACAAAGGGAAACGGGGGTTTATGTTCCCGGTGGAGAAGATGGTAAACCTGCTTTTATGCCGATTAAGACTGGTATGACGGTGGATGACAAGACGGAAGTGCGATCGGGTTTGAAAGGAAATGAAAAAGTGCTGCTTAGTTTACCCCCCGGATTGCGGCCTCGATCCCAAAATCCATCGTCGGGTGGAATTCCAGGTTTGCAACCGGGTGGGGGAAGGCGCTTGCGTTAGTAGTCAGTCCGCGCAGTAGGGGCTAGTTGGTTCGTCGCAGAGTCCGCTAGTTCGTCGCAGAGTCCGCCAGGGATTGAAATCCCTGTCTCATAGCGAAAGTCCTCTGAAAGAGGACTGAAGAGTTAGTTGATGTAGATCGGTTTTAGACGAATTTTCAGTCGGTTTCAACCGACTTTAGCTATGAGACGGGGGTTTCAACCCCCGGCGGATCGTGCCACAAATCATATCGTTTCCGGCTGCATCATCAGACGAATTTTCAGTCGGTTTCAACCGACTTTAACTATGAGACGGGGGTTTCAATCCCCGGCGGTTTGTGCCATAAATCATATGGTTTCCGGTTGCATCGTCAGGTGATAAATTAGGGACCAATTTAGGCAGAATCCTTAGAAGTTGCCACCAAATAACAAATAACTAATAACTAATAACATGAAATTACAGACTCGCCCCCGCACCAACAAAATCTCTAACGTTCAAATCGCGTTCATGGCGACAGAGGCGCTGTGGAATAATAAGTTGCGTACCAGTTTAACTATGCTGGGGGTAATTATTGGGATATCTTCGGTAATTGCTATTACTTCGGTGGGACAGGGAGTACAAAAATCAACTGAAGAACAGTTAAAGGCTTTGGGTACAAATGTGCTGTTGGTTTTATCCGGCGCTTCGCGATCGGGCGGTGTCAGTCAGGGAAGCGGTTCTGCTACTACCCTGACTTGGGATGACGCTAGGGCGATCGGCAAACAAGCTCCTGCTGTTAAGGCGATTTCGGCTTATTTGCAGCGCCAAGTGCAAGTCGTTTATGGCGGACAAAATTCATTTACTTCGATTTTGGGAACGGATTTAAACTATCCAGATGTGAAGAACATTCAACCCCAAGAAGGACGGTTTTTTAACGAGGATGAATTGAATGCTGCTGAGCCAGTAGTTGTCCTCGGTTCTAAGGTGCGGGACGAACTTTTTGGAGCCGGAGTTAATGCGCTATCCTCTGATATTCGCATTCAGGGAAACCGCTACAAGGTCATTGGGGTGATGGAAAGCAAGGGGTCTGTAGGGGGAACCGATCAGGACGATCGAGTGTATATTCCTCTCAAAAATATGTCTTCGCGAATTGTGGGGAGAAATTCTTTAGCGGGGATTGCAATATCGGGTTTTTGGTTGGAAACTGCCGACGAAGCGGATTTGGCGGATGCTCAATTTCAAGTGGAAAATATCATGCGCTTGCGCCACAATATTTATCCGCCACAACCGGATGATTTTAGAGTTGTAAATCAAGCTGAGATAGTTAATACTTTCAGCAATGTGATAGGTTTATTTACGGTGATGGTGGGTTCGATCGCCGGAATTTCTTTGGTGGTTGGCGGCATCGGTATTGCTAATATTATGTTGGTGTCTGTTGTGGAACGGACTAAGGAAATCGGGATTCGCAAAGCCGTAGGCGCTACTAATGCAGCAATTCTCATTCAATTTATGGCGGAATCTATTTTAGTTTCCACGGTGGGGGGAACGGCGGGTATTGGGTTGGGAGTTGCGATCGCCTTTGGGGCCTCGACAGCATTCAAATTTCCGTTTGTGGTTTCTGTATGGTCGATCGCGGCTGGTTTTGGGCTATCCTTTACTGTAGGCTTATTGGCTGGAGTGTTACCGGCTCGGAATGCGGCTCGCTTAGATCCGATCGCAGCTTTGCGGAATGATTGAACTTAGTGAGGTTCGCTCCAGTGAAATTGAACACTCTTGGACGCACGAGTGCTCTGAAACCGGGTTTGATGGACGATCGGACTTCGTTGTCGGCCACAGATTCGCTAACGAGACTTAGACAAAAGTCACGTCCAAAATGGCTGCAAACAGCGACAGGTAAAGGGTTTGAGGTTGAATTGGGTACAGTCCAGAACTGGCAAGGGTTTGGGATCTGACCAAAAATTTCTTCATGTGGTACCCGCCACGTGATTTATCTCGCGCAAATCAATCCCAAATCGAAAATCGAAAATCACTTATTGCCCCCGCATTTATCTCGCGCAAGTAAATCTAAAATCTAAAATCTAAAATCTAAAATCGATTGACGGAGCCGAAAACTCTTTCCCTTACCTAGAGTGCGTTTCAGCTAGTTTAGGGGATAGAAAATTTCTAAGTCCCATTAGAAATAATATACGCCAATTCAAATATAATAACAAAAACCCCTTATCCAACACGCAATTTCCATGTTAGAAGCATTGGTATTGGCAACAGTATTTTGCGGATTTTTTGGTATCATCTTTAAAAAGAACCTGCTCATGAAAATCGTCTGTATGGATGTCATGAGTACAGGGGTTATCGCCTATTACGTGGTGGTGGCATCGCGAGAAGGCTTGCTGACACCAATTATTTCAAAGGGGAAAAATGTTGTCGCTTACGCCGATCCGGTTCCCCAGGCGGTGATCTTAACGGCGATCGTGATCGGCTTTTCGATTCAGGCTTTAATGCTGGTAAGTGTGATGAAGCTGGCACGAGATAATCCGACATTAGAAAGTAACGAAATCGAGATGAATAATACCCCATGAATACCCTGACGCTAGCCTGGATTGGACTCCCGTTTTTTGTCGGGTTTAGTATTTATTTGATTCCGAAGTTTGCCAAGTATCTGGCAATATTCGGAGCGCTCGCGTCCGCTGCCTATGCGTTCCAGCTTTTTGCTATGCCGTCAGCGGTGACGCTGCAGTTACTGGATAATTTCAGTGTCACGTTGTTAGTCGATCGCTTGAGCGGCTATTTCATCTTAACCAATGCCTTAGTCACGGCAGCGGTGATTATCTACTGTTGGCCCACAGAGAAGACGGCATTTTTTTATGCACAAATTCTGATGGTACACGGCAGCCTGAATGCGGCCTTTGCCTCTAGTGACTTTATCAGTTTATATGTGGGGTTAGAGGTCAGCGGGATTGCGGCGTTTCTCTTGATTGCCTATCCTCGCACCGATCGCTCGATTTGGGTAGCTTTGCGCTATCTATTTATTAGCAACACGGCAATGCTGTTTTATCTAGTCGGTGCCGTGCTGGTTTATAAGGCAAGTAATTCGTTTAGTTTTGCCGGCTTGGGTGCAGCGCCCCCAGAGGCGACAGCTCTGATCTTTATGGCACTCTTGGTTAAGGGAGGTGTGTTTGTATCGGGGCTATGGCTACCGCTAACTCACTCGGAATCAGAAACGCCAGTGTCGGCTTTGCTGTCAGGGATTGTGGTTAAAGCGGGGGTATATCCCCTCGTGCGGTGCGCGCTGATGGTGGAGGAGGTGGCACCCATCGTCCAAATTTTCGGAGTGGGGGCGGCGTTGATGGGCGTCTTCTATGGCCTCTTTGAAAAGGATACCAAGCGGCTGCTGGCGTTCAGCACGGTTTCGCAGTTAGGTTGGATTCTCGTAGCCCCGGAAGCGGCAGGCTTTTATGCCCTCGCCCACGGCTTGGTCAAATCGGCGCTATTCCTGATTGCGGGCTCTTTACCCAGCCGCGACTTTAAGGTATTGCGACAAAAGCAGATTAATACTAAGCTCTGGATTGCCTTAGTCGTGGGTAGCCTTTCGATCTCAGGCTTTCCTTTTTTGGTTGGCTTTGGGGCAAAGATGTTGACTTTGAAGAATTTGACACCCCCTTATGCGATCGCCATGAATGTGGCAGCAGTAGGAACTGCTATCCTATTTGCTAAATTCATCTTTCTGCCCCGTGGTGGAGAAGCAAAATCAAAACCCGGTTTTTGGCCTGCAGTGTTGCTGTTGCTAGGTGGGCTGATTGCAGCCAATGCTTTTGATGTTCAGGCTTATACGCTGGAAAATATGCTTAAGGCGATAGCCATCATCGGTGTTGGTTGGTTAGCCTATTTTCTAATTTTTCAACGCACGGCAATCAAACTGCCACGTATGCTTGAACAATTCGATCATTTGGTCGGTTTTATGAGCTTGATTTCGCTCCTACTATTCTGGATGGCATTACCACAATGATTGGACAGCTAATATTAAGACTGACGATCTGGTTTCTACTTACTGCCGATTTTAGTTTGGCAAATATTGCGATCGGCTTCATCATTGCTTTCCTGTTGCCGCGCAGCTACACACCCCCGGAACCTTTGAGGGAATGGTTGGGGGTGTTTGGTAAAATCTTCATGGCGATTCCGATAGCTTATATAGAAGCTTTTGAACTCATCTTCCGTCCCCACAGACACGAAGATGTGATCATGGAAAAAGTGCCAAACCATCGATCGCCCTTGCTGATATTCCTAGATGTCTTCGTGATCACTTTTACTCCCAAGACGATTGTTGTGAAATATCACGAAGAGGGTTTTTACGAAGTACACCGAGTGCGGCGGACTTCGAGTAATTAGCTGAAGTTTTTTCGGAATTATTTAACCGCAGAGAACTCAGAGAAGGCAGAGAAGGGAGAAATAAATAAGTAGAACGGCGATAAAATAGGTAAGTATGTCCGCAGTTAGTAAAAGTGCTCTATCGCAGGGGTTACGATACTTTACATTTTCTGACATATCCGAGTTTATTTACACGCTCGATATTGGATAATTCTCAAGAATCTGTAGGGGCGGGTTCACCAATAGCTTTAAAGATTGCAGACAGGTTAAATAAACCCGCCCCGACCCGCGAAACAGCCCGTCAAGAACAGGCAGGAACCCTGTTCCACAATGATGGCAGAGGTCTATTAACTTGCACTATTCTCAAGAGTTTCTTGTGGGGTGTAAGGGGTTGGGGACGCGAGCCCGCCCCAATATTAAGTAAGAAAAATCAGGAGTACACACAATTGAACAACTTGAACAACTTGATTCTAATTGCGATGATTTTGGCTCTGCTCATACCCATGTATGAGGTATGGAAAGATCATGATATCTGGCAGACAATGTTGGCGTTTGCCAGTATTTCGACCAAGGCGGCAATCATCGCTCTCGTCATATCCGTCTGGCGCGATGATTGGATGATCGGTGTGGTGGCGGCGATTATCCTCAGTGTGGGTAATGCTGGCTTGATGTTGTTGGCACAAATAATCAAACGTATCAGTGAAGCATGATCGTAATAGATGTATTGAGCTATACCTGCATCGGTATAGGGATTTTTTTCTGGTTTTGGGGTACTTCTTACCTACTTGGGAAGCGATCGGTTTTATATAAACTGCACAGTCTTTCGGTAGCAGATACGCTGGGTTCGATCGCGATAGTCGTCGGATTGCTGCTGCAAATACCCAGTAAATGGCCCCTGCTGATTCTGGCGATCATTTGCTTAGCAACCTGGAACACAATGCTGGGATATGTGTTGGCCTATTGTTCCAAAACAGGGACTAACTATGAACGATAATAGCTACATTTATGTCCTCGTCGCTCTGCTACCCTTAGCTGCTGGTATGGTGGTATTTCAGGTCAATCCATACCACGCATTGCTGCTGCGGGGGGTATTGGGAGCGATCGCCGCCTTGGTGTATACAATTCTAGGGGCGGGAGATGTGGGCTTGACCGAAGCCTTGATGGGTACTCTACTCGCGATTACACTTTATGCAGTGACGGTGCGTTCATCCTTCGTGCTGCGTCTGGGTGTAATCGAAGAGGGGACAGAGGGCGAGGCTATACCAAACGACAAAACCGCAGGTGATTTTAAGCAACTGATAGATGACATCCGCACAGTTTTTGAGAAACGCCATATGCGCCTGGAACTCGTTCCCTATGCGAGTGCACAGGCATTGCAGCGGGCGCTGAGGGAAAAAGAAGTTCATGCAGCTTGTGCGCCACAAAGCCAATTGGAACACAGCGGCGAAGCGCAACTTTATAACACCGCAACCAGAGTTCGGCGTGTCTACGACATCATGCAAACCGAACTTTCATCACCGGGGACAACCCTAACCTATGTAAATACACCTGACGCAGAGGACAAGCATTGATGAAGTGGGTTTACTTTTTATCCGGGATAGCGCTGTTTATCAAAATGCTGCTAATCGCCAATCCCACAATGGAGTTATCGCAGCAAAGTTCGATCGTCGAATTGGTTGTTCAAGATAGTGGAGTATCCAATGCGGTTTCCGGTATCATTTTGCGAAATCGGCTGTACGACACGATCTTTGAAGTCGTAGTATTTACGATCGCCATCTTGGGTGCAAGTTTTATGCTAGCCAATGAACAGCCGTCCTGCGCCATATATCAGTTTACCGATCAACCATCGATTATTTTGGCGCGATTGGGAGCGACGATTGCCGCGTTGGTGGGTGTCGAACTAGCAATTCGCGGCCATTTAAGTCCAGGCGGTGGTTTTGCAGCGGGTGTAGCGGGGGGAACTGCGATCGGCTTGGTGGCGATTACCTCATCACCGCAGTGGATGCAAGAAATCTACAAGCAGTGGCACGCCGCGACTTTGGAGAAAGTTTCGGTACTTGTTTTCATTGTATTGTCCGTTATCACTCTGTCAGGATATGAGTTACCCCACGGAGAGTTAGGCACACTTTTCAGCGGTGGCATTCTCCCCTTGCTTAATATCCTGGTTGCAGTCAAAGTCGCATTAGGATCGTGGGCGGTGCTTTTGGTGTTTATTCGCTATCGCGGATTGCTATGAAAAATGTTCCGATCTCAAATCCATTGGCATCGAAATTATTCATCTCTCTCAATCTCTGACTACGAATTTCTTGAGGGTACAAGCCCCCGGATTTATCCGTGGAATCAATCCACAATCGAAAATCGAAAATCCTCAAGCCCCCGCATTTATCTCGCGCAAGTCAATCGAAAATCTAAAATCTAAAATCTAAAATCTAAAATCGATTGACTCTGTGTCCTCCGTCTTCTCTGCCGTTTAATCATTCAGCCTTATAAACGATATTTTACGTTTATAAGGCTGAGGCACGAGTAGTCAGAAACCCGGTTCTTTGCGAAATCAAAAACCCGGTTTCTTTGCTTTTGATAAGTAATTCCTGTGTACTCATCTGCGTTTATCTGCGTGCATCAGCGGTTAAAAAATCCAAATTTACGAGAGATCCGCTTACACTAAACCAGCTTGAAAAATCTGATTTGCTGTGATGTTCAAATCAGGAAAAGTTTGCGACACAATGCGATCGTTCTCTCGAAACTTGAGGACTTGATATTCACCATCAACCAAGTTACACACAGAAATTGTCGGTTGTTTGGGATTGCCAATAAAATTGCGTCCACCCAACGCAGCATAATCCACAATCCAATATTCAGGGATACCCATCTCCTCATAATCAGCATATTTCAAATAGTAATCATCGCGCCAATTACTTGACACAACCTCAATTACCAACGGTATCGATGCACCAAAACTGAGGATAGATTGTTTTTGCCACAAAGTTTCTTGTGCCAAATTTGCGCGATTCAGCACCAACACATCGGGGAAATAACCAGAATCTTTTTCAGGAGGTCTAACTATCACTTGGTTGGGGATACTGTAGGGCAATCCCAGACGATCGATTGCAACGGAAACTTTGATTGTAAGAAAGCCTTTAACCCACATTCCGCAGATGTCGGTCGGATTTCTTTATCAGTTGTGAAAACTTGGAAGCCAAACGCTTTTAGGCTGAAAT
>NZ_JAUBVD010000012.1:0-158831 GCF_036705675.1 Microcoleus sp. AT8-A3 | reverse complement strand
CGCCCGTCACGCGCGAGGCGATCGCAAAGAAAGAAAACACAACTTTTCGCTTTCCTGAAACCGCTTAGATCCTCGTATAGCAGGCCGGGACCGTTGAATAAATTATCAGATTAGGTGGATTTCTCCTCAGTTAATCATCCAAAAGGATGAAGTTAATTCTCCGTTTTTTCAGCCCGTGTAGCCATGCTGCACCATGTTGTCAACTGTTGCAATCTAAAAAAGGTTAGCAATGCTTACCGCGAAAATTTTGATTTGGAGTTTTTTGTTCAGATGACTATCGAAACTATTAACGATGTACTATTTCCGCCTTTCCTTTTTACCACCCTTTTTTGCTTAGCCTCAACATTCCTGCACGAGCCTGAAGCAGTCCAATCGGAAGAACTCACAAACAATCGAACTGAAGTAAATGTGGCAACAGCCGCAGCGCAATCTGACAGTGCCAACAGCGAGGTAAATGGAGCAACAATTGAAATTGAGAAACCAGCCAGCTCCCATCACACTCGCCATCAGACCACAGGCAAAAAAACACCAAACAAACCAGCAAAACCAATTGATTTTGCCGCACATTCAGGCGCAAGCACGACCTCACTTCCTGCCGTTAATACTTCGCTGATTTCACTTAGGCAAGCTCGCAAAATTGCTAGCGCCATCAAAGCTGCTGCGCCAGAACTGGGGTTCAAGCAAAAAGTTAACGGCTCTGATTCCTCTATTGAATGGTTGCAGGCTCAAATCAAAAATCGGCTGGAAAATTATCCCCTAATTGTGATGCCTATCATCCTCAAGCTTGCTCCCAAAGCGGTGATTGCAAATACCCTAGCATCTGCTACTTCCGAACTAGGTGAAAGTGCGCGTTCAGTGTCCTAGCAGCGAACGAAAAGTTTCTCAACCAACCAGCGTACTCGTTTACCCTCCGAAACTTATAACAATGCCCAAGCCTTCGTAAGGCTTGGGCAGTTCTTTTGACCAGAATAAGCGATTTTCCAATAAACTCCTAATTTTTTATTAAAGGGGAACAAAACTAGCAAAAAAACTTGCAAAGTGAATCAAAAAATAGTATAATCAAATTCTTACAAGCGCCACTTCTATTTGAGCGTACTGTTATGGCGGCAATTAAACCTGTTACCTTCCGAGACCTCATAGATGCGATCGCCACCTTGCCAATTATCAATTTGCCTGACAATTTAAGTCAGTTGAGTAGCAATAAAAGCCAATCTAACTGCAATAAGGGGCGCGGGCTCCGGCATCCTCGGCGCAGCGCCCCGCAAGTGGCCCATCAAGCGATAAAAGCTTTTCGGCAGACTTGACGAAAGTACACTTTCGTCCAATAATAAGGGAGCTTCCATTTTGGAGGGCTGCGCCGTGAAGGTTCAAGGCAACGGGCGTGCTAAGATTTTGACGCCCGCCGAAATATCTAGGCTGTTCGACCGGGGTTTTGTTACAGCAAGGGATAGGCTTTTGTTTGCTGTGACTTTTTATTGTGCCTGTCGTATTTCAGAGGCGTTAGCTTTAACAACTCAGGACATTGTTGGCGGTGTGGTAACGCTGCGGAAAGCGACAACTAAGGGCAAGTCAGCAACGCGAACGCTGCCGCTACATCCCATGTTGGCTAAGTTTTTATTGGCTTACAATCCAGATGCGGGTTTTTTGTTTCCTGGGCGAGAGGGTACGAAGCCTTTGACACGCTCTCAGGCCGACTTGATTTTTAAAGAAGCTTGCAAACGGGTAAGAATTAAGGGAGCTTCCACACATTCGATGAGGCGGACAGCACTGACGAACTTGAGCAATGCTGGGGTGCCACTGCGGGTAATTATGGAGATATCAGGTCACAAAAATTTGTCGAGCCTCCAGCGGTATTTAGAAGTGCAACCGGAACAGCTTGTCAAGGCGCTCGGGATTCTGAAATAAGGCGATCGCGACTTTGGTTCGCCAGATTGTTTCAACAGCAGCCCTGTCACGCGCGCGTGAAGAAGGGTCTCAAACACCTTCCATTTGGTTGTTGACGACGTTAGCGCAGCCGGAGAAGAGGAGCGCTCGCTCTGATTTTTTTTCAACCGCTCACAACAATAAATCTTGTTTCTAATCGATCGCGAACACCTAGGATGACGTAAATACGTCGTTAGCGCAGCTCTCGAAGAGGATCGCACGCTCCTATTGAGCTGGTCAAAGAGCGGCTATCGCCGCTATTGGGAGTGACCTGTTCATTTAAGTTTCATCCATTTTTAACAATAGCGAACGCATTCACCTAGGAAAGCCTTCATCACGGGCGATCGCCCTCAAAAAAGCCAGTTAGCTGTTAAGAATTAGGATTGACTTCTATTTCAGTTAACTGGCTCCCTTTCAATTAACCACACAAAATTCAAAGAGGGAGGCTATCTCGCCTTGAACGGAAACAACTTGAATTTACTGCCAGTACCACTACCGCCCATGCTGCCAGAAATGGTGGGTATCGTTGGTGATTCCCGATACTTCGCCATGTTTTATATGGGCAGCAAAGCTACTTGGACTGATGGTAGAGGGTTAGGGACCTTCAGTTATTATGCCGTGTACGAGCCACTTACTGAACATCCCGCTCTCGCCCTCGATCTGGAACCATACCACCTCGGTTCCGATGATGAATTTCCCACCCATGCAATTGTGTGCGATCGCTTGGAAGGAAAGATGTACGTCGGAAATTACCCAGAAGTAGAGAAATTTCTCAACATCCAGCACCCGCCGCTGCCCACTCTGTCACCAGAAGAAGTTGAACAGCAACGGCAAAGGATTGAGGAAGAACTGGCAAACTTTGACATTTCCACTTTCCAGAAGTTGGGGATGTTTGAGTTGTTGGCAGGGCACAATCAACAACAAAAGCAGGAGCTAGTGGAATTGGGGCATTGGCTTGACCAACAAGTAACTGAAGATTTGCTCCGGCGATATCTCGAAGCTGCTAATAAAGGTAATTGGACAGCGATTTCTGTACTGCCAAGATTTTTGCAACGCATCCATAAAAATTTTTGACAACAGAATCATTACCATTAAGCGAACGCAATCTTTCCTTGTAACTATGAGAGAGATTGGTATTAGTGCCAATTCCTAGCAACACTAATTAATGACAAAAAACTCTGCCTATTTCCGTAACAAAAATAAAACACAGAATCAAGTAGTAGCCATTGGAGAAAGAGCGCTTGTACAATGCGTTAAAAGCTGGTGTCCTCCCAGTTTTGAATCAAGATTTCTAGGGGGAATCATCCCTTTCTGGATTCCTAACAGGGCAATTATGCCGGAGAAAGGAATTTACACAGCTTGATTTCAGTTGATTGATTTAGGGGAATATCGCGCTGCAATTTCTTTATCAAGAAATTTGCCTGAAAACCTGTCAAAAAAAGTCAGGTGCAATCGATTCACAGCTATGAACTTATGTCAATCTTAAAAGGAAGTCGAGATTTGATTTCGGCGCTGTTGCTAAGAGATTTGAAGGGGATGCCACCTTCAATCGAATTGCCTGCTAATTTTGCAAAAATTCACACGCCGCGCTTTGAGTGCGGCGAGATGGTGCGCTGGAAGGGTGTTGGCGAAGAAGCTGATTGGGGGATAGTTATTGGCAAATTTTACAACTGCGAACCGCGCCGGTACTGTTGGATGTGGTGCTACATAATTTGGCTGGCTCCTAATTCCAAGAGCGCAGCTTGGTGTCAGTTTGATACGGCGCGGGAGGAAGATTTGGAGGGGTTTGAGGATGAAAAAGCCGCAGACTTTGACAGATAGAGAGCGCAATTTAATTGCAGCTTACAGCCAATGCCAATTGGGAATAACGCCGAAGCAGTTTTATGGCAAGTGGGCGGTGAGTTACGAGGAAATCGCTTTTATTTGTTCCCGTTCTAATTCTACAGTGCGGGGTTGGTTTAAAAAGGGAAAAAATCGAAGATTTCCTACTCCTGTCGATTTGCGTCATCTGGCAGTAATGGACTTTCTGCTGGAACATTTTGAGGAAATTCCAGAGACACTGGCAACCTTGCTATGTCGGCTTTCTGAAGATAATAGCGTGCATTAGTAGTGGCGCGTCTGCTTGAAATTAGTGCATTGAACAATTGCCCGCGTTTTCTCAAATTGATAAACTTCAAAGCGCTTCACGGAGGCCCAGCACCCGTTATGGATCAAAGAAACTCTTTCTCCCCCTCTCCCGTTCTCCCGTTCTCCCGTTCTCCCCTGCGAGTTTCTGAGGAGATTTCTAATGCCTCATTTCCAAATAGACGCGCCACTATTGTTTTTGATTTTATATACATCAAGCCTTTTCAGCATCAAAAAATAATTTTAGCTTGTTCTAGCACAAATATAGTCAATTGTCAATATCACCGTGACCTGTCTTTGACAATATTGTTTCAATTAAGGTAATGGCAGGTAATCAAACACAAACACAATTTGTTACTGTTATCAGGAGGTTAAAATGACCTATTTTGAGAAGTTGCACCCGTGGTGCTTAATTCGCTTACTTCCTAATTGCCAGCGTATTGTTGTGGCGCGATTTCGCAAGAGAAACGATGCAGATGAGCATCTGCGGGTTTTGCACCGGTTGGTTAAACATCGCACATTTGTGATTATTTTTGATAGTCAAGAACAGCCAGCTTTGCCTCAAGATTGATGGGCAAAACTTATTTTGAAGTCGAATTAGTCAAAGTACCTGCATTAGATTAATAACTCCGCTTCTCCACAATTTCTCCTAGTTATCAATCCAACTGATAACTGGGAGAGTTTTTGATTGGTGCATAAGTCCTAACTAGGTAAAATTTGGGTAGCAGTCAAATCAACAGAACAAACTATACAAGACTTACGCCCCAAGTGTTTAAATACACTATTGGTAGCGGTAAGGTGCTTATGGCTCACCCTACATATAGAGGTTATGCGTAATTCCTGTTAGAGTTATTATTATCGTCTCCATCAATTAATGATTGTGTAAATTTCAGCTAGCGCTGATTAGTGTTTGAAAGATAGCGGAAGAAACCAACCCTATGATTCAAACACTGGTAAAACCGAATTTTCAATTAACTTCTCAACAAAACAACGCCCTCCAACTCCTCGAACAATTTGTAGCAAGTTCTAAACGGGTATTCGGGCTATTTGGATATGCAGGTACGGGAAAATCAACCCTTGTCAACCTGGTAGCAGAACAATTAGTCAGCGCCGGAAAGAGAGTCGCTTTCACCGCTCCCACCAATAAAGCTGTAGGCGTATTGCGACGGATGGCTGCTGAAAAAGGACTGAGAGGAGTAGACTTTATGACCATCCACCAGCTATTGGGATTAGCTCCAGTCAAACAGGGGCAAAATAAAATCCTCAAACAAGTTTCTCCTTCTTTCCTTCACCTGTACGACACCATTTTTCTCGATGAGTGCAGTATGGTTACAGCAGAACTGTGGAATATTATTCAAGAAAGAATTGCTAGCGCTTTACTCATCGGCAGCAATCGGCAGCTTATTGTTATGGGCGACCCCGCACAATTGCCTCCTGTTAATAATGGCTTCATAGAAGAGAAAAAATCTCAATCCTTCAGCGTGCCTGAAAAAGCCGTTTTAACAGAGGTCGTCAGGCAAGGTGCGGGCAGCCCCCTGCTAGAATTCGTAACAGCTTGCCGCACGGCTGTCAAGAGCAAAGAGGCGTTCAAACCCTTCTCCAAATTCAGCCTTGATAAAAAAAACGGAGCCTTCTTAGTCAGAGAAAAAACGCTGCTGAAATACGCCTTAAAAAAGTTCTCTTCTACTTTCCCTCAAGACCCTGATTGCTTTCGCATCCTCTGCTACACTAACGAGCGCGTCGCCTACTGGAATAGCAAAATCAGAGCCAAAATCTACGGAAAAAATGCTCCCAGATTTATTATTGGAGAGAGGTTGATTGCTAAAGCTCCCGTTATTGCTCCCGACGGCAAAACCGTCATCCTGCCCACATCAGCAGAAGTGGAAATTGCCGAATTTCAAGAGGATAGGTACTCTGGCTATAAAGCCTGGAATCTCCAGGTTAAAACCGATGCAGGCGACCAACGCCAAGTTTACATCCTCCACGAAAGTGACGCTTGCCGATTCCAACAGGACAATGCTAGGTTGCTGCAAAATGCTAAAAGCAATCCGAGCTTATGGAAGGCATGGTACGACCATTGTGAAATCTTTGCAGATCTGAGAAATTGTTGGGCAATTACTGTACACAATTCTCAAGGCTCTACTTTCACGGAGGTGGGAATTGATAGCAGTGATATCGGCAGGAAAATCGCTAGTAAATTGCTGTATCTCGCTCAACTTTTCCCTAGTCAGAAAGCTCAATTTATCAAAGAATACCGCGACAGTATTCGAGCGCACAATCAGCTTATGTACGTGAGTTGTAGTCGTGCGAAACACCGGGTTTTTGTTACTAAGTGAACCCATTTTATATTTGGTGAATGGCACTTTTAGAGTTTAAGGGCGATGCCTGTGGCTGGCTACGCCTACTCGCTTGCGATCTGACAAGACGATCGCCCACCCCCGGCTGGGGGGTAGACTTGTACGGCGTTTTGGCGTAGAATTAAAACAGGTATTTAGGTATTGACCTGTAAATTTATCGCTTTTAATTGCTTTTAATTGCCATATTATTTACCAAATAGTTGATAATTGTAGCACAAATTCGGGTAAAATAGATTCGCCGCTGAGAGTAGCGGGGTTATCTAAACATTCTACTTCTGAGTTAGGACGATAAATGTAAACTTTACGGTTTTTCCGGTCAATTAACCAACCGAGAGAAACACCGTTATCGATATATTCTTGCAGTTTGTCTTTCAAGGGTTGCAGGTTGTCGCTGGGAGAACGCAACTCGATGATAAAATCAGGACAAATAGGAGCGAATTTTTGCTGCTGTTCGGGAGTGAGACTGTGCCATTTTTCCAGTTTTATCCAAGCAGCATCAGAGGATTTCATCGCGCCGTTGGGGAGGGTGAAACCCGCAGAAGAATCAAAACCGATTCCTGTTCCGTTTTGTCTTGTCCAGATTCCCAGTTGTACAATTAAATCAAAGTTGCGATTTCCTGTTTCGGAACCTGTGGGTGGCATAATGGTAATTTCTCCGGTGGCGTTGCGTTCAATTCGATAATCCCGGTTTTGCTGGCAGAAGGCAAAAAATTGCTCGTCTGTCATGTCTATGGCAGGTGACATTTGCAGCTTCAGGGGGATGTTTTCTGTGAGTGAGATGGTTTGAGTCATTTTTTTAGCGAGATTTTAGTCTAACTTGTAGGGTGCGTCAGATTGAACGGTAAGGGGTTGAAATTTCTGGTTGATTATCTGACTCACCCTATTTTTTTTACTATGGCGGGAGACATTTGCAATATTTAGAGATTGCATTTGAATTCAGATTTTATCTAAAAATCGTACTCAAATCTTATATCTAAAGTTGAGTGACAAGCTGCTAATGCAAGCTATTCTCCGGGCAGCTAGCGCTGCCCCCGCTTAGCAGCTATTTTAACGCACAAAGATGCAAACCAAATCCCACACCGCGACAGCTAAAAGCCGAAAAAAAGAAAGCGGATTTTCCAAAATCAAACCCAAGGCAAGTGTTCCCTTAGAACAAACCGAACCTTTGGTCGAAGATGAACCAAAACTTGAAGAAAAATCCGATCGCAATTCCTCCAATAGCGCAGGCGATTCTCCCCAGCTTTTGCCAGCAGCAATTAAGCTTGTCTGCACGCAAGACAATTTAGCCAACCATCTCGAACTTGTCAGCAAAGCTGTCCCAGCAAAACCCACCCACCCCGTGTTAGGAAATGTCCTCTTGGTCGCTTGCAAAAAAACGCAGCGAGTCCAACTCAGCGTTTTCGACATGAGCTTGGCCATTCAAACATCCTTTGATGCCAAAGTGATATCTCCCGGCGACATGACCATTCCTGTCGGGCTACTTAGCGATATTGTCGGGAAATTCTCGCCTGGAGATATCACTTTGGTCAGTCGCGAAGCCTTGAATCGCGAAGGTGAAGATAGCGAAGATAGCGGGAATAACATCACCTTGCCAGAGGCTGTTAGCAACAGTCCAGTTGCTACCCTAATTGCTGCTTGCGGTCGCTATCAAGTTCGAGGGATTTCGAGTGAAGAATTCCCTGCTATTCCTGAAGTAAAAACAGCGCAAACAATTTGCATCCCCGCTGAAACTTTGAAAGAAGGGCTGAAAGGGTCACTGTTTGCCACCGCTACCGATGAAGGCAAGCACATCCTGACAGGTGTTTACTTCAAAATCAGCCAAGATAGCCTCGAATTTGCTGCCACAGACGGCCACCGTTTGGTTGTCCTCAATACTTCAATTCAAGGTTTTTCTAAGAAGAAACAAGCGGAAATTGCACAGCCTCTAGAGCTTACAGTCCCAGCTAAATCGCTCGCCGAACTGGAGCGAATTTTATCGAGCAGGACATCCGCTGACCCAGTAGAGCTTTCTTACAGCACTGAGAGCGCTTTGATAGAATTCCGGTGGGGAGCGCAGCGCTTAGTAACGCGCTGTTTAGAAGGCGCATACCCAGCTTATCCCGATTTATTGCAGCAGGATTTCCAACATCAGGTAACGCTGGAAAAAGCACCTTTCATCAAAGCTATAGAGAGAATTGCTGTGCTGGCAGACAAGAAAGAAAAAACGCTCAGCATCCGTATTAATAGCGAAGCACAGCAAGTGTCACTGTCGCTTTTCAGAGAATTTGGAAACGGCTTGGAACAGATGGCGGCGCACGTTAACTCAGACGGCAATTTGTCCATTTCATTCAACATAAAATATTTGTTGGAAGGTGCAAAAGCGATCGCTAGTTCCCAACTCCAAATGCACCTCACTCAGCGCGACGGCCCCGCCATTTTAGTTCCTGCTGGCAACCGCTCCAAGCCCAACATCCTAATGGATGCCAAATACTTGTTAATGCCGATTTTCAAAGAATGATGTCTTTTGCAAAAAAGGCTCGCTTGACAGAAGTAAAAATATTGAGTTTTTTACTTCTCTCTTCTTCTGAGTGCAAACTCCGCAAATATGACTCTAATTCTCAGCAAACAATTACACCTAACCATTCAATCATGTACGCAGCATTGCCTCAAAAATACCGCCCTCGTAGCTTGTCTGAACTGGCCGGACAAGAGTACATCCAAAGGACACTTTCCAATGCGGTCAAAACTAATAAAATTGCTCCGGCTTACTTGTTCGCCGGCGAACGGGGAACGGGCAAAACTTCAACGGCTCGCATTTTAGCTAAATCTCTCAACTGCACCAGTGCAGACAAACCCACAGTAAAGCCGTGCGGCAAGTGCCAGTCCTGCCGCTCGATTGAAAAAGGCAGCAGCTTAGACGTTGCTGAAATTGATGCGGCTTCCCACAACGGTGTGGATGACGCTCGCGCCCTGATCGAGCGATCGCACTTCGCACCAGTTATCAGCCGCTACCGAGTGTTTATTTTAGATGAAGTTCACTGCCTGAGTTCCCAAGCTTTTAACGCTCTTCTAAAATGTTTGGAAGAACCTCCGCATCATGTAGTGTTCATCTTGTGTACAACAGAGCAACACAAAGTGCTGCCAACAATTAACAGCCGCTGCCAAACGTTTCTGTTTCGATCGCTGCCAATCCCAGCCATTGTCAAACAGCTAACAATAGTAGCCCAGAAAGAGTCAATTGCAATTGCCGAAGCAGCTAAAATTGCGATCGCCCGCGCCGCGAATGGCGGGATGAGGGACGCCTTGCAGTTGCTCGACCAGTTGAGCTTATTAGGAGAGGAAATTACCAGTTCTCACGTATTGGAGCTGTCGGGGCGGATACCGGAGTCGGATTTAATTGCAATTTTGAAATCGGCCCGCACCGGCAACGCGCTGAAGCTGCTGCAACTGTCCCGCGAACTCATTGACAGCGGGAAAAGCCCTAAAATGCTGCTGGCGTCGCTGCTAGCCTGCTACCGGGACTTGTTGCTTGCAACAAGCGTGCCGGACTGTTCGCTGATGCTAGTTAGCGGCATTTCGCACTCGGCCCTGATGGAAATTGCCTCTGCTTGGGACTGCAATGCGATCGCTGCTGGCCTCGAACAGTTGCAGGCTTCGGAATGGCAGCTCAGCAAGAGCGCTCACCCAACGCTGTGGCTGGAACTCTGCTTGCTGGGATTGGCAAAGGTGCCACAATTAAAACCCCACGTCGCTCTTGGCGCTCTTGCTAACCCCAGGCAGCCCGACCGCACCCAGAAGCTGCCCACCTCCTCCAAGTTGCGAGATCCTCGTTCCTTCGAGCGAGCCATTTGGGAAAAAGTGCTCTCAGCAACTTCTGAGAAGAACCGCGCTTTACTCTGTGCCGCTTCCCTGGTAGCACTGACGGAAAAGAAAGCGGTGCTGGCTGTGCCCGCCCAATACCTGGACAAGTTCAACCGAAATGCGGCTAAGGTGCAGAAAATATTTCTGGCTGCAACAGGTGTCCGCTATCAAGTGTCGTTCGAGGAGAAGAACGGATGATTAGTTTGCTGATAGGGGATGACTTCCACGCGATTCACAAAAAGCTTTCTGCCTTTAAAAAGAACCTCGATCCTGCTTGGATTGGCTTCAATTATCACCGCTTTGATGCTTCGGCATTGAATGAGGCGGTTGACTGCGCCTTAACTCCCGCCTTGGGAACGGAAAAAGCAAAGTTAGTGGTGGTAGAAGGGTGTAATTTCAAACAGTTTACTGAAGAGGCGCTGGAGGTTCTCCAGTTGCTCCCGCAGGTGCCGGAAAAGACGCACCTGGTTTTTGTAGCGCCTTCCATTGACAAACGCCTGAAGGTGGCAAAATTCTTGCTTTCTCAAGCTAAGCTGTTCGAGTTTGACCTTATTCCCCCCTGGCGAACGGATCTCATTGCCCGATCGATCCGAACTCAAGCTTTGGCAATAGGGCTGTCGCTGAACTCAAATGCTATTGATTACTTGGCGATTGCGATCGGCAACAATTCTGCTCGCGCCGAATCAGAACTGCACAAACTGGCGACCCTGAGCAGCGGCGCTTCCCTCACTTTAAACCAAGTGCGATCGCTGGTTCCTTCAACCACTCAAAATAGCCTTCATCTTGCCGAAGCGCTGAGGGAAAATAACTCTAAGAGAGCAGTCTATTTGCTGCTTGACCTTTTGGCAATAGAAACTTTCCCGCTGGCGATTTGTGCGACGCTGATTGCTCAATTTAGAACTTGGTTGTGGGTAAAAGCGGCGATAGTTGGAGGAGTTAAGCAAGACGCTGAAATTGCCCGGATTTGTCAAATTGCCAACCCGAAGCGAGTGTACTTTCTGAGAAAAGAAGTAGCTGCTGCTTCTCTAACATCCCTTTCGTCTGCGGTGTCCCTGCTGCTTGACTTAGAGGGTTCGCTGAAGCTTGGGCGTAAAGGGGATTCCATGTTGCCTGCAATTCTGGCGATCGCCCAACTGTTTCCTCCTAAGAAACCAAGCAAGCACGAAGTAGAAGCGATGTAGAAGTGATGTAGAAGTGATGTAGGGGCGATATAGGGGCGAGCGCGAGTGTTCATTTCCCTCGTTTAACTAATGCAAGAAGTTAAACGGGGATTTTTTTTTACCAAAACACATTATAAAACTTATTAATTAAACTAAAGTCACTGCAATGTTAATGTTTGCTACTCAAAAAATAAAACCCTCACAGAGATGCCCGAAATGTGGAAAATACGTAAGGAATGGGCTAAAGTCTCCCACATACATTATGTTTGTAGTAATTGTTAATTTGAAATACAACGTGATAAAAGCTCTGTTATAATTAATTTTAATTGTTTCTCCAGTTTTTATCAGAAACGCTCTCATAATAATCAATAATTATTTAAAAAAATTTTAAGCATAATAGTCTTTTCTTATACCATAATGTAGCGCATTGCTAGTTTAAGAAATATGCTATTCTAAGAATGTAAAAGCAGGGAACCTTTTGACAGTGAAGGCGACCTGCCGATACAGCCCGCGCCGCCCCGACAGAGAATAACCCCAACTTTCTGTTAGGAAACCTTATTGGGTTTAGCAGGCAAAGGTACAAAGCCCCAATCCCCAAATAAACAACCAGGGCTATCCAAATGAATAAAAATGAAACTGTGTCGCTCTCAGTCAGCGACGCGATTCAGCATATTGGTCTTGACCAACTCAAGCCTCACCCTCGCAATGAGGAAATTTACGGGTGCACTGAAAGTATTGCTGACCTGGTAGAGTTGATCCAACTCAAAGGCTACGTCCAACCGCTGACCATCAAAACAGATGGCACGATCGTTAGCGGTCATCGGCGGTGGAGGGCGCTATCCGCGCTGGGCTGGGAGTCGGTCCCAGTTATTGTCCGCCACTTCCAGACTGAAGATTACGAGCTCTTCGTCTTGGTGGCAGAAAACCGCCACCGCCACCAAAGTCCAGTACAGAGAATTCGGGAAGGAATTGTTGTGGAGCCTATAGCTAGAGAGCTGAGGAACAGACATGCTGCCAAGAAAGCTCGCCACGAAGCTGCTGACTCAGCAGAGCCGCCGTCGGACAACCAGCAACCGCTGATGGAAAATTTTCCATTGAACCCGATCGACTTAGGTCTGACTCCAAAGGAAATGGAACTGACGGAAAATATTGTGGCAGCTATAGTCGGCTTGGGGTGCGGCAGGAACTACAGGAAAGGGCGCATTGCCGTCAAAGCTGCCGACGAGCTCAAGAGAGACCGCCCCGAATTGGCTGCAAAGTGGTTGGACATTATTAATGACCACAGCATAGATGTGGGGTATCAACTTGCGAAGATGCAGGAGGACAAGCGAGTAGTGGCGTTGGCAGCGATCTCGTCGGGAGCAGCGAAAACCCCGAAACAAGCTAAAGCTCTGATTAAGGCTGCTTTGAGAAAATCTTCCGCCTCGAAGGAAACCGAGGGCAGCATTAGTAGCGAGCCGGTTCAAGAAAGCGATTGCGGTGGAGAATGTAAAACTTGCACTCCTTGCGAACCAATTACGGGTGAGGGAGTCAAAACGCGCTTTAGTCCAGACAGCGCGGGAGCATGGGTCATGGTCAAAATTCCTTTTATTCCTACTGAAAAAATAGCGGAAAGGAAGTGGAATGGATTTTGGGGCCGGATTGTGGAGGTTGGAGCGACTTTGAAAGTTGATATGGGTTCAGAGGTGGTGTCGCTCCTTCAATCGGATGTGGTGGCGATATTGAACCCAACGCCGAGTTTTTGCTCAATAGCTGAGCGAATTCTTAGGCTGCAAAGCTTCGGCACGGTGTACGAGTTTGGGAAGATAGTCTTGAACAGGATGCAGAGAAAAGTGGTTTGGGATGCAGCAGCGCTAGCTTATCTGGATGCTGTGGAACAGGTGGAATTGGCGCGGCGGGCGATCGAGCAGGCTTTGTAGTAAGGTTCCTTTTTACTGAAACTAACCGATGATCTGTTTGCCAATGAGTTTGAATGTGCGATCGCACAGCATTGAGTGCTGCTGCGTCGCAGTTTAACTCGTCGCTACCATAGCCAGTGCAACCTCTAACTGTTTGGCTCGTTTTTTCGCTTCCGGGTCTGACGCGGGTGACAACGCCTCTGAAACCTTGATAGGTCAATCGTTGAGGCTCCTTAACCTCGACAAGCATGATGACTGCTTGAGAGGGTTATTAACAATGTTCCTGGGCAGCAATGACGTAGTCGCAGGCATTGAGACATCACCCTTAAACTGAAGTTCCCTGTACTCGAAACCCTCTCAAGTGACGATCGCCCATGAGCATTTTTCTTGAAGTCGCTCAACTCTTATTTATAAATATTTGATAACCAAAATGTTCATTATCAATAAATAGCATCCAGGCGACTAGCGTCGCGCCCTCTGGGTAGGCTGTAACTGTCTTACCCACCTATGCAATTAATCACCCTCACTGATTTAAATTTTTTAGCCAATCCGACACAACTAACAGTTCCCATTGAATTGAAACAAGAGGAATTTCAACTAATAATGAAACAAACTTTCTTGAAACTCCCCACTGAACCCCTGCTACTTGCGAATCCCAAAGTGGATAAGTGGATTATGGAAGTTAGTTTGCTATTTCCAGAGGTATTTGAATGGGAACCTCCTACATTCTTAGTCGATACTCAGTTTAGCGCTAAGCTTAATAAAGATGTATGCGTGCAAATCAACGCCAATGCAGCTTTTCTTGAACGTCAATCCGTCCATTTAATTGAATGGGCAATCCGCCATCCTGCATTAAATTGGTCTGACCGAGTAAAATTGTGGACAGCAGCCGAATCTCTCTCGCTGTCGCCAGAAAATATCAAGCTGACCGTGTTAGCACTGCACCCCGCCCATCCGGGGACGAGGCATGAAATCAGTTGGGACAGCCGGCAACACGCGCAGGCGAAAGACTGGCTCGCGTCCGCGCTGGCAAGACAGGCGAGATGGCCTGTTGCTGCTCGAAGAACATCACCGCCTGCTTGCGCGCCCCTCACTCATTTCGACATTGAGGGAATTCCAGAGGTAGAGATTTAGACTATTATCGCAGCCGCTCAGAATCCGATCGCGGCTGTTGCTATCCGAATTGATCCCAACTTCCAGGTCAATGCCAATGGAAAATTTTCCATTGGCTGCCACACTCCCGCTAGCGCTTGCCAATGCTGCCAGTGGCAAAAACCCGCCTAGAACGCCCAGTTTTACTGACAACTGAGTCTAGCGGGTCAGAGCCAAATTTATTGCCTGAAGCTGGCGGCATCGGCGATTGGGATGGAACGTTACCTCCGGCGTCTGGCAGAGGCAGCATCCGTTCTGCTTCCTCAATGCGATCGTACAAAGCGGCTGTAAGCTGGTCAAGACTTGCAAGTTGCACCCGACTCTCCAGCCGGAACCTGACCTCTGTATCCCAGAGAGCCTCGCTCTCGCTTTGCCGCTGCAAGTCTGCTTTGGGAATGGGTATAGTCAGCGCGTAAGGAATTGACCCCTCGCCGCCGGAACTGTAGCCGGGGTTCGTAATTACACACCGTCCCTGGGGGAACCGCAAAATTTCGTCCACCGAAAACAACGGCATTTTTTGAAGCGACTCGTTCCAACTAATAGATTGATTGCTTTGAGATTGACCGCCCATTGAACGGCTGGTGGACTTGCTTTTCAGCAAAACTTCTTTTTCTCCGTAGCGATCGGAGTATTTTTTTGCAGTATCAGTGTTACCCGGATTGAATAAAATATGAGTGCTGCAAGCAGAGGCGATCGCCGCCCCCATTTTCTCTCCGTACCCTTCGTACAGTTGCTCCAAACTCTGAATTCCTAGAATGAAACAAGCTCCATTCGAGCGATATTCGTTAATCCACTGCGGCATCCGATCCAATCGAATGGAGGGAAATTCATCGAGTGAAATAACCAGTGGATCTTTCCGAGGGCGACTTAAGTTGGACACAACGAGGAGGTGAATCGCGGCTGCTAGCAGAGGCCCCACGACGGAGCGCCGCTCGTCATCTAATTTGAAAATAATCATCTGTCGGCCTTCTATTTTCGTTGGGATGTCCGACTTTCCCAAAAATGCTCGCAACAGGTCAGCTTGGATAAAACTGCTGAACGTTCCGGCCGCTGTCGTCAGAATTCCTGAAATAGTTTTTTCTGCTTCCTTAGCGCTCAAAAATTGGTTGAAGCTGGTAGCGACCCACTCATCGATTCGACGGGATTGAACCGCATAGTCAATCCGCTTTACCAAATTTGGCAACCTCAAAATTGCATAGAGCATTGCCATGTCTGGATACGTAGAACCTTTGACTAATTGAAGGAGTGCTTTAGCCAATAAGTCTCCAGCTTTAGAGAAAAACTCATCACTTTTTCCATTGCCTGCACTCGCATTTCTATTAATAACCTGACCGATTTCCCCAGCCATGACCGAATCTTGAGGGGACTTCATAAAGTCGAGGGGATTAATGATGCCTGAATAAGGTTCTCCCGGTGCAAATACCGACACTTGGTAGCCATACCGCGCTGCTAGAGGTGCGTGGAGTTTGAGCTGATCGCCTTTCTTATCGTAGAGAATAATCGGAAATCCTTGCACCATTGCACTTTCTAGCGCCCTATCAATTGTAGAAAAAGTTTTACCCGACCCAGGCGCTCCAATTACTAAAGTTGACCGTTCTGCATGAGGGAGCCAAACAGTGGGAGGAGAACCAAAAGCTGTCTGAATAGTGGTAACAAAACCTCTAAGTTTTTTCCCCTTCCACCAATAGCGAGGACTGCCACACCAGAGCGTGACTTTATTATGCTTGCGTTCCTTAATTTGTTTCAACGCAAGCTGAGTGGCTGCCATTTTTTCGGAAGTTCCGCACACCTTGCCAGTGGTAATTTTGCCCTTTCCATTTCCCAGAAACCGAGACAGTAAGAGGAGGAATATCAGCGCTCCTATTGTTAGATATCCATCCGGGTTATTGTATTGTTGGAAGAGACCGCCTAAGTCAATTGACGATAGGGGTGTGGGTTGCTGGGTTCTCCTCTGGGCTTGAGCGAGAACTGGAGTAGAGTTAGCCTGTGCTATCAAAAATTTAATCTCAAAATTCATAAGTATCTATCTGAATTCAATATTTTGTCTATCGCTCAATTAACTATGACCTCAGTTGTAGCTACAACTTAGTGTTGGCAGATAAGTAACCTTAAATCAAAATTACTCAGTGTTAGTTCAGTCTTGGGAACGAGCAATTACAGCCAACAGTTCTAACTTTCGGTAGAAAACAACCAGCACTTGATATTATCCCTGCTAACGCAGTCAACAGGATAGGAAGCAAAATTATTGAAAGATTTTTTTACCGTGAACAAGAAACAAAAAGAGTGGCTGTCAGAGCTTTTGAAGAGACACCCGGACTATGAAATTTTAAAACGCAGCACCATCAAACTAGGAAGAGGCGACATTTCGCTAACTTTAGAACGTACAGAATGGATTTACATGGGAGCCGTTGAACTAAAATATTCAGGAGCCTATCTACCTGGATTAAAGTGGCATTATCTTAACGCCAGACTATCCAGAACGGGCAAATTGCTTTCCGACTTAACCTACAACTCTAAAGTCGTGTCTTACCCTCACTGTCCGCTGGCACCTGACTGGTTGACAAAATCTAACTTAGAAGAGGTGAAAATTCAGGAAGGAGAACAGATGAATTTCCCCTTTCACGAAGCTGTACTGATGGTAAGCCAGCCCCCGTTACTGAAAGGGAGTTTTTACCGAGCGAAGCGGTGGCGTAGGCGCAAATCAGAACGATCGCCTGTAGCAAACAGTCGCCGCACTCCAAAAACTTTCCAGCGCGAACTGCCATTTTTGAAGCCAAAAGCCCTAGCTCCCGATACTAAATTTGTCCCCCTTGCTTGTATTGATGGCGGTTTCGTACAGGTTCCTGAATATCTAATAAAGTTGTTAGAAGAAGCCAATGCTAGTCTATCCGAACAAGCAGATGCAGCTTCTTTGTACGCGATCGCGGGTTTGAAAGGAGCCATCAACTTTGTTGAAGGGCTACCTCTACTGCGGACAATAGGAATAAACGCTTTACCGAGCGTCGATAGTGCACAATATTGGCAGCGAGAAAATTAAAAGCATTGTGAGTGCTTGATTCTGATAATAGCGCAACTTCAGAAATTGCTGAAGCTGCGCGATCGCTTTCACAATCGTTCTTTTTTTTGCACACTTAATTAGTCTTCCTCACGATTCGGTAGTTCTGTACTACCAGTTAATTTTTTTATGATTTTTAAATTGTTTTGACAAAATTACTAGGCTTAACTGTGCTACCTCTTACCCTTTTTAAAGGTAAGGCTACCGCCTTGCAGGAACTGCAATGTCACAAACTTTTAGAATGGTTAAAACCAATAGTAAAGCTAAAGCAAAAAGCTCAAATAACGCAGGGATGATTGAAGGCACAATCCCACATCAGTCAGAAGACCTTGATTTTGAAATTGACCCCGAACTCCTAGAACCCGGTCACAATCAAGTAAGGCGACCAATTCTGCCCTATGGCATCGTCATCAACGAACAAGTGGCAGGAATATTAATTCCAGAGGATCAGCTAGAAAAAGCCAATTGGTTTGTCATGCCAACAGAAGAGGAAATGACTACAATTGGACTAACAGAAGATGTTACAGGCCTGCTGTTCTCTAAATGCCGCTTATGCGTGCTGGGATTCGTCCCTGAATACATTCGTTACAAGAATGACGTTCCCGATCTAGGCGGTAGTGTTGTCGGGCTGTACGAAGAGTATAAAGCTCAACTCGATAAAAAGATAATGGATGTTGTTAGCGAACACGCCATTGTCTTCTTGGATGAAAACAATCGTCCCAGACACAGCACGCCTATTGTCGTCAGATTTAAAAATGTTGCGCTTTGGAGCTTTAAAGCAGCCAGAGACGAATTCTACCGTCTGTTGGAAAAAGCATTCGCCGATTATTTCCAAATTCCTTTCAGCGGGAAAACCGATAAATGGCGAAGCCTCGGTATCCTAGAGGTGGAATTCAAAGGAGTTAAAGAAGGTGAAGGCTCTAATAAGAGCTACTGTTGCAAAACTGTCAGCTATACTAAGCCAACTGCTGATAATTTCCCCTTTCTATATCTGGGACGCCCGCAGCATAAAAATGCGATTTGGGGGCTGCACGATATCATTGCCGGATTCACTGAAACTCCTGCATTACCAGGTACAGCCGAACCGCAAATTCAAGTGTTGCCACCCGCTGCTCGTAAAATAGAAAATGGAAAAAAGCAGACCGCCAATCATAAATCCCCTCGTAAAATTGCCGCTGAAGTAATAGAAGAAGAGGATGATTTCGACGATTTTGATGAAGAAGAGGAGTTCGACGATGATTTTGATGCGGAAGCAGATGACTAACAGCCTCGGTTAGTTACTTTTGAAGAAGTGCCTCATATCCAGTTAGGGAGCGAGGCATTTTTTTATTGGTGCGGAACAGGCGATCGCTAACGAAGAGCCAAGCTCAAATACTTTAAAGTCGCTTATTTCATTTTATTGGGAAGCTCAATCAAGGAACTGTTAGCTAACTGGTACTGGCGGCCGTTGAAGCAATAAAACAACTGCCGAATACCATTTTGTGACGGCTGCTGTACTTGCAAGCAAGGCAAATCAGAGGTTTCTGAGGGGTCACTTACTACTTGAAGTAGCGGTTTATTAGGTGGCAAGTTTTCGTTTAAATAAGTAGCAAATACACGACGATGAGGAGGAACATTCTTTCTGAATAAATACCCAGCATATAAGCAACCTCCCGCCCCACAAACTCCAGGGCTGTTAAAATTAAAAATAACTAACCTGCCTGTTTGTCCGTTTACAGCCCAAGCCAACACATTTGATGCTGAATTCTGGGGGTTCAGGTCAGAATTTTCGGCAACTATGCCTTGAACAGTTTCAACAGGGATGAGTCTAGTAGCAGGTGTCCAAGAAATCGTTGTAGCACTCGGGGTGCAACCAGCAGTTCCTAACAACACCGATAACAGCAAGAACAAGACCACTCCAAAGCGGAACCACCGCCCAATAAATAAAAACGATGATACTCTGGACCGAAAATTATTTAGGGAATTAGAAGCGGGGTTTGGGAGTTCCTTATGAGAAGGTTGAGAAAACAGTAATAATTTTTTATTTGCAGCTATGATTGGTGGCTCCCCTATGTGTTCTGAACCTGAAGTTAGTTGTTGATTTTTGCTAAACATTGCTTTAACCTCCGTAAATTATTTCTATGTAGATGTCATACCAAATCCGGTTAGGAAAGACACCCGGCAGATTTACTAAATCCAGTTAGGAAAGACACCCGGCAGATTTACTAAATCCGGTTATGGAAGACACCCGGCAGATTTACTAAATCCGGTTAGGAAAGACACCCGGCAGATTTACTAAATCCGGTTAGGAAAGACACCCGGCAGATTTACTAAATCCGCTTTAAGCAAAAGTTTAATTTTTGCTTGTATGAATCTTATCAAAGCGAACATATCTCACTTATTTTTGCTAGTTTTACTAAGTGAAGGAACAGTAATCCCAACCTGCTTAAATGCCCAAAGCTCTTCTTCCGAAAATTGCCAAGTGGGTTCTCCCAAATTCGGCTGCAAAGTAGAGCGGAACTTATCAATACTCCCTGCCTTGTTGATGGAGTAACGCAATTCTCCCAGAGCGATTTGCCTTGCTATCGGCAGCTTGACAGTGTGGCTGTAAGGATAAAAATCGTTCGTCGGGTTGGAATAAAGCAAGCTACACTGCTTCCCTTGGAGAGAAACCAATACAGAAAAAGGCACGGCATCTCCCTGCAAATAGGCATCGAACAAGCGATATTGAGTGCTGCCATCTGTTACTTCAGTTACAAACTCTGTCCTGAGAGTCCCCAGACCAACTGGAAGGCAAGCTGAAGGGACATCAGCGTTCCGAGTCGGCTGGCTAAAAGCTGGGGGATGGGTGAATAAACTGCTCAACAAATAAACCAAAAAAGCTGTTAGCAAGCCCCAGGTAAATTTCAACATAATTGTCCGTTTTTTCAAGGAAATCATGGTGCAGAACATCTCCGTTTAATTCAAATTCCTTCTTGAGATGGGTTAACAGCCGTTCCATTAATGCGGGTTTCAAAGTGCAAGCGAGGGTCTGCCGTTGTCCCAGTGCTGCCTAATCCGCCTATGACCTGACCTTGAGAAACACGATCGCCAACTTTGAGTTTCACTGAACCCTCGCGCAGATGAGCATACCGAGTTGTGCGACCGTTGCCGTGCTCAATTTCGATCCAGTTGCCGTAGCCACCGCCGCAGTTCTGTAACCCTTCCTGGCAGTTAGACACCGCTGTCTTGACAACGCCGTCGCCAACAGCTTTTACCGGGCTTCCCATTGAGCCGGCAATTCCAATGCCGTTATAGATTTTCCGCACGCCGGAAACCGGACGAGTCCGCATCCCAAAGCGGCTGGTTATTGGCCCATTCGCAGGCTTGATATACTGACTCGTGGATTGACCGCCGCCGGGGGCAGCACTCGCAGAATTAGAGGATTGCGCCGCACTGGAAGTCGGAACGCAAGCAGCAGCATTCGACTCCGCGATCGCCCTACCTCCCTCTCGATAGCGCCTCAAAACATCCTGTCCGTAACTTGAGAGAGTTAAACGACCGAATATATCGGTTGAAGAGCCGTCAACTTTGGAATAGTCGCCCCCGAAATGCTTTTGAGCTACTCGCTCAATCAGGCGATCGCCACTAAAAAAACTTCCAGTAGTAGGGTCTTTTTCTTGAGAAGTGGCATTCAGCTTAGAAGCGAGACTTTGAGCAAAAACAGCTTCTCGATCGGCAGGCGGAAAAAATTGAAAAAGTTCTGCTTGAGTGGGTTGGTAACCGTGTCGCAGTTTGGCTAAAAATTGCGTACCCCCTGGTTTAGATGAAATTGAACTAGCAGCGTACTCGTCGTAGTTTATAAACTGGTACTTGCCCAACGGAACCCCGCAATTATTTCCGCCATCAACGCAAGCATTAACGCCGGCATTCTCGTAAGAACCGCTGCTTTCAATACTGGCGATCGCTTCCGACAAAGTGGGAACATTGACTCCTTGAACATTGCCAACTGACACTGGCGCTGGTGCAGTGCTACCCGGAGGGCAAGGAACATTAATATTAGCTGCTGTAGCTACGCCTTTTGTAACAGGAGAAGATACTCCGCCGCGAACTGCCCCAGTTGGTACAGAGGAAGAGCCGCCAGAGGACGATTCCAGCGCCCCAACGAAAATGGGAGAATTAACCCGATAGGTGAAGAAAGGTACTGGGCCAATGAAATAAGGAGAGCAGCCGCAAGGCGAACAAAATCGGAAGAATAGAGCCGTATCAACGGTATCGGTTTGCTCGTCCGGTTCCATGACCACTACCTTAAAAGCACTGCCAAAAGGCAATCTTCCCGTAGGTTCCTTGCCGCCGTTGACACCTTTAAGACAGCCCGATCCGCCCTCCACTTCCTGGTACTTACCGCTAATCCATTGCTTGCCTTCGAGCGAACCGCGAGCGTTCCGACCCGAATTCTCCAGATCGTCTAGTTCGATGTAAGCGCAATCATTTTCTTGGCAGTTAACTGAGAATCCCTGAACGTCTGAGCCTGATATCGTCTTAGTTCGCCGTCGCTCGGCGGGACCATAAACCGCATCAATTCTCATTACTAAATTGCCGAATTCTGCTATTGGATTGGGAAAGCTAGACAGAGGTAAAGCATTCAACCCAGGTACGTCTTTAATTAAGGTCGTTTGCCAATCTGAAAACGCGCCAAGTTGAGCGCTGCTTAAGTTTGGAATAGAAGACATTGAATACTGAGACAGGTCAATTTCTCCCAGTTTCAACTGACCTAATTGTGGATGGGAACTGAGAACCCGATCTAGAGTGCGATCGGCTACATCAATGCCAGCAGCTTTTGTTGCTAGCAGTCCCGCCACCGGCGCAATCTCTGCGACTTTAAATTGACCGAGAATAGGGATAGCCTGAACTAAGTGATTTAACGACTGCTTGGCAACTAAAGTAAATGCGCTTAAAGCTACGCTATCTAAATTCAGACCAGCTTGCTGTGTGACAAAACCAAAGGATAACAATTCTGGTTGCAAAGCTTGGCTGATATCGCCCAACATGATGTACTGGTCAGGAGTTTGCCCTGCTGTCCAACTTCGGCTAAAATCATAGCCAACTGCCTGCTTGTACTCTCCCGCTGAAAGGCTTCCCGATTGACTGATGGGTGGCATTTGAGAAAAAGAAATTTGTGTCCAATCTGGCAAGAGGGCGTTAACTGAAGTAGGATTTCCTTGCCTGTCCATCCCTGGTATTTCTAAAATTTTGGTTGGCATTTCAGTTGTATCAGCAGGAATTCGTGCCGTAGCAAATATTGGTTGCTCAAACAAAATGGAAACTATTAAGGCGAGAGAGAATAACCATACTGATGATCGCCCGAATCTTGTTGATAATATTCTTCTCATGTTTGTGTAAAAAACTTTGGTTATTGGTTGAGGATACTGTAGAAAAGTTAAGCAATTAAGTGGCAAAAAGGAACCCACCGAACTTGATGAGGCTGCAATTGCGCTTCTTAAAATAAATAAAGCAGTCAACCGAGGCTTTACATGGAGCAGCCTCGGCGTAAAGCACTGCAGCTCTAAGTCATCGTCGCCGAAATGAGAAGTTTCATACAGGCGATTTATAGCCTGCAATCTGAAGCACTACAGCTCTAAGTCACCGCCGTAGAAATGAGAAGTAGCTGTTTGATTTTGATAGGGATTCGCGTCATTTACGCCTCCCTTAAAATAGGGGTTAGGGTTAGCAGCCGTCTCCGTCCACGGAGTATCTGCTAAATTTAAATCGCCTTCAAAAAGGTTTTCTCGATAGCCATCAGCAAAGTAGTCTGGAACCCCGTATCCCTCTGTTTGCTGACTGCTATAACTGTTGCTTCGATATCCGTTAAGGGAGGATTCGCACGGGTTACTTTCACGACCACTAACAGCATAACCATCAGCGCTATAACCTGGTTCATTGGCACAGATATTGTTTGGATCGTTCATAAATTATGTAGCTACAAAGTCGTAAGAATCAACAATTAAGCGTAGCTAGGGATAACGAGTAGGGGTTTCATCCGATAGTCGTAATTAAACTACCGCCTATCGGCGGATAGGCTACGGCGGCGATTGACGTAGCCTATCTGCAAACAACCAAGACCTACTGCTATTGCACGAAACAAAATATAGCGCTGGCATTGCTCTTAATTTCGCCCGCCTTCCATCCAGCAAGGTGGGTAAAAATTACTCAGAAATATAGAGGTGCGTATCTCTGCCGAATTGTTTGCCCAACAGACGGCGCAAATCCCTGTAACTGAATTCGCTACGCGATTTTTCTGATCTTCATTCGTCACACAATTATCCTTCAAAAAGATATGACTCAGCTAAATCTGTTAACGCCCGAATTACTTGAACAAATTACCACTCACCCTGTAAAACCTCAGTCCGGCATTTTGGAAAAGCTGAAGCTATTAGCCCAGATGGGTATGCACCGCGACTTAATAGCCGTGCTACTGGAATTTACCGGAATTCCCCTTCCCCTTTTACGTTACTATGCAGGCCCATTAGTTTTACACAAAACCCCCTGGTCAGAAAGCATACCTGACTGGTTGAAAACGGCTTGCTTATCCGATAGGCTCGATTTGATTCTAGAGGAGTACAGCAACAGAATTGTAGGGAATTACTGCACTTCCACAGAAGTCGTGGCTTATATGATGGGAGCCACATTTGAAGCTCCTCTGCACCACAGTTATTACAACGTCTATATGTGGGCAGCACAAGACACCTTGACAAGACATAATCGGCTACCAAATGGTTACAACTTGTCCGAATTAGCTGAATTTTCAGCGGTGAACTTTGACAGCATCCAAAATGATTATCACCATCTAGCTAGAGCAATTAGGAAAAGCGTTGTCCGTCATGCAGCATCCCAAGGCTGGGGCAAACGTAAATTGTCCCAAGATAAAAGCGCTGATGCAGATTTACCGACAGAAATGGTAACAGCTAAGTCACCAAAAGATAACTCAAAAGTTGAAGGGCAATTGACTTTATTTTAACACGTAAAAAAAGGCAATCTTCGCCAATTCTAGCCCGAATAGCAGCAAAAATAAAATGAAAGATACTTCATCGCTTGCAGAAATGCTATATGAGCGAATCCGAGAAGCTCCACCTTATTCCTGGTTTCCGTCTCCCCCAGAGCTAATTGAGCTTATGATTGAAGAAGCTCAAATTATTTCAGGAATCTACGCCTTAGAACCAACAGCAGGAGACGGCTTATTGGCGCAGGCTATGGTTAGAGCGGGTGCAATCGTTGATGTAATTGAAATAAACCCGCTGCTACAACAACTTCTGTTTCAAAAAGGGTTCAATCTAGTTGGAAGTGACTTTTTAACAACTGAACCGCAGAGGCGATATAGCAGAATTTTGGCAAATCCCCCATTTTCTACGCCCCACATCAAAGGAGTTGATTTAGATATCATACAACGTGCCTATAACCTTTTTTTAGGCAATTATGGACGCCTGGTAAGTGTTGTTAGCAATTCCATGAATGTCCGAGGCGATCCGCGATCGCAAGCATTTCGAGCCTTTCTTAAGCGCACGTCTGCCAAGTTAATCGAACTTCCCTTAGAAATCTTTTGGGGGAGCGATCGCCCGGTTACTGTTGAGAGCTACCTAGTCGTAATAGACAAAAAATAGACGATTGCTTCCCCACTATACCGTTTTATTAGTGGGGACTGCACAACTTACCTTTCAACAAATCACTATTGCTTCCTCTTGAAATAAATTTAAGAATGTAACTTAGCCTTCTCTACCGAATATCTGCCCCAATATCTCCGCTATTTCTATCATTTTTACGACTAAAACTATTACCTTAAAACCCCTCTATTCCCATGAATAATTCCCCACACTACGCCCAAAAATCTATTGTGGAATACGAGCTGATTACAAACTTTTCCCGACTAAATGATGTCCTCTCGCCTTTAATAAAAGCTCGTGTTATAGCCATAGACACAGAAACCACCGGGCTAGATCCACTTACGGAACGCATCCGACTTATCCAAATAGCTGTCCCCCACCGCCCAGTGATAATTGTCGATCTAGCTGCTTTTGCCGATCGCGAATTATCGCCTTTAAAAGCGCTTCTAAACAGCCGTGCGCTCAAAATATTTCAAAATGGTAAGTTCGACTGGCAGGTACTAGAAATAGCTGGACTTAGACCGTCTGGCCCATTTTTTGATGTCATGCTAGCGAGTCAGGTGTTGCGATCTGGACTCAAGAAAGACCACGATCTACAATCCCTCGCTCTTGAATTTTTAGGAATCAAACTTGACAAAAGCCTACAGTCGAGCAATTTCGGAGGTAAGTTATCAGCTTCTCAGTTAGAATACGCCGCTTTAGATGCTGCTGTCCTTCTGAAACTTAGAGCGCGACTCATCTCAAAACTTCAGAATGCTGGGTTACTAGAAACCGCCCAAATTGAATTTGAAGCGATGCCTGCTGTAGCCCAAATGGAACTAAATGGAATGTTACTGGATGCAAAACACTGGCATTTGGTGGCCGAGGAACTGAAAGCTCAAAAGCAGACTACGCTGGTGGAATTAGTGAAAGCCGGTCTCAAACCAGCCCCTAGCGCACAACTTTCCCTGTTTCCCGAGATGGTAGAAAGCATAAATCCCCGCTCGTCTGTACAAGTTTTAAGCGCTCTCCATGCCCTAAACATTCCAATTAAGTCAACAAGTAAGAGCGAACTTATTCCTCTAGCTCGTCAATACCCGATTATTCAGTTGCTACTGAATTATCGGAAATTAGCATCTTTGTGTTCCAACTTTGCTGAGGCATTGCCCAAACACATTCACCCGATAACGGGGAGAATTCACCCCAGCTATCGGCAATGCGGCGCTCGTTCTGGACGCTTTAGTTGCAAGAAGCCAAACTTGCAAAACGTTCCCAGGAATTGTACGGCAAAGGGGATGCGTGCGTGCTTCATTGCTGCTCCCGGATATCAAATTATTAAAGCAGATTACAGCCAAATCGAGCTAAGGATTGTCGCTGAAATATCTGGCGATGCAAAAATGTTAGATGCCTACGCTAAAGGTGAAGATTTGCATACTTTAACGGCTTCTTTGATTACAGGTAAGGCATTAGAGGAGGTAACGGCAGAGGATAGACGGATAGCTAAATCAGTTAATTTCGGATTAATTTACGGCATGGGTGCTGCCAAACTCCAAGCTTATGCTGAGGAAAAATATGATGTTCTTTTAACCTTGGACGAAGCTAAAGAGTTCAGAAGACGATTTTTCCAAGCTTATTCTGGAGTCAGAAGATGGCACGACAGCATCAGGAAAACGGTGTACGTCAAAGACATCAAGCAAATCCGTACAATTGGCGGACGCAGAAGACGGTGGGCAAAGAAACCCCGACTTTCTGAGTTGCTAAATCACCCTGTTCAAGGAACTTCGGCTGATATGTTGAAAGTGGCGATCGCTCGTTTGTTCAAACTCCTACCCAAGACTGGAGCGAAGTTGATTGGTGTAGTGCATGATGAGATTCTGTTAGAGTGTCCGCAAACAACTTTAAAAAGAACCACTTGCATTCTAAAAAAAGTGATGGTGGAAGCTGGAGAGCTATATTTGCAGCAAGTTCCGGTTGAACTTGAAGTAAAAATTGCTTCTTCTTGGGCTTGAATCCGAAGAAAATTTAGAAATTACCTAATGTAGCGATCATTAGGGGGCAAATTATGGCTTAGCTTTTCACACATATTGGAGGTTCAAGACACGTGTTCCCGCCCCTCTAGCTTGTGTTGAAGCACACTCGCAAGGGGAATACCAGCTTCCACCAATCGATACACCAGATTAGAATATCGTTGTAGGATTGCCTTATCACTACGAATCTGCTGCTCAAAGCTGTTCCAAATACGGTTTAATAATTCGGCTGTCTGTTTTCCATTCCCACGCTGTTCATTCCAAAGGTCATGGACAGCATTACTTGCACATCGATTCAACCATTCGAGTGTTGGTTCTGGTGCAAACTGCCAGCCAATACCATTGAGCATGGTGAGAAAATGGCTATAGGCGTAAGAATTATGCCCAGCTACGCTAACCCACTTGTCAAAAATCTCCATAAAAAGGTGGGCGTGCTGCCAATCATCCTTAATGCGAGAACTACCATGCTGGGTAAAGACGATTAGTTGTAAAACTTCTCCAGTGTCAATATCGAGGTAGTCATAACTGACTTTTGTGGCAATTTCTGAACTATCCAGTACCCACTTGCAAATTTCTTTCCAAATTTCTAAAGCTTGTGTAGTTGGTCCTTCGACGTAATCAATTTGATGACTGATATATCCATTCAGAAGATCGGCTGTCAGTTTTGGAACCTGAGACCAATTGTCTCGTAACGGTGTCAAAATGTGCTGGCGAGTTTCCTCAACACTTAGCGATTTTGCCAAATATGCTGCCCAAGTAAAGATAAATTTATTCCACATATAGGGCTTATGAGACTGGGAATATAGTTCATCTTCTATTGGCAAGTTATCTGCGAGTGTTCGAGCTACTAAATCATCACAAAGCTGGAGCAATTTGTTTTTGGTGGCTGATTCTCTACACAGTTCTGTAAGTGGCAAAGTATAAAGCCCATACTCAACTTTCCCTCGAATAAAAACAATCTTTCTTACTGTGGGGATTCTAGGAAGCTCTGGAATTTCGTCTTTTGCTAGATAGTCAAAGTGATTCTGAATAACATTGTCTTTCCAAGTTTCTAGCTTCTTAAAACTGGGTCTAAATCGTCCAACATGAGTTCCATAGTAGTAAATTTTCCCAGGAATTTTAGTTCCATAGTAAAGTTTTCCAGGAACTATAGATAGCGAGAGACAAAGACTCAAAACATTCCAGCATAATCCTGGATCGAGATTCCATCCATTTTGCAGACCAATAAATACTGCTTTTACCACTTCTCCATTATCGGAAAACTGTCTCACTGACTCACTTATTAACTGGAGAATCTGCTGGCGTATTTCAATATCTGCTACACCATGAGTAGCTAGTAAGGCTAAACCTCGCCCAGCATAAACTTTCACCCTAGACGATGACATAGCATACATGGATGTTTCAGCCATACAAGCAGCCGCAAGTAGAATAGCGCGGCACCATTCTAAATGGTTCTGTGTTCTTGCCCACTCAAAATCTGCAATGAGAATTGCTACAGCAACACCCGCTATTGCTTTAAGACGAGTAACATCAAGAATATTTTCGTTATCCGTTTCAGAAAAATCTTCGGATGCCTCTAATTCTTTGGCTGCTGCAACAGCTTCTTCTAAAGTCATCCGCTCTTGCGGTACACGATTTTGAATGGTTTCTTCTGCCCATAGATATACACTAAGCCAAGGTTGGTATTTAACGTTAGGTGCGAGAAGTTTTTGATTCCGTTCTCTCAGTTCTTTAGGAAATTCTACCCATATTTGTAATTGTTCACCCACTTGCTGTTGTCGATAATTTTCTCTCCTTCCAAATACTTGATAGTTTTCCATTTTTTCTTGGAGAGCAGCTACAAAGTTTGGATCTGATTTTTCTTCTTCATAACGAAAGGGAAGGTTTTCTGTAAATTTATCAACTGCCTGCTCGAATGGAACTCTTAAAGAGTCATCACTCGACAAAACGTAATAAATTGCTAAATTCTTTCTAATTTCTCGTGAACGCTGCGGTCTTTTATTTCGCCTTTCAAGGACTTCGTAAAGCCAGTCATTATGCCGATCAAATTCCAAAAGCTTAAGAAATGTTAATGAATTGGTTTGATCGTGAAAGAGACGCTCTCTGTCCATTTCCCAAATATCAGGACAGATTGCAATTGGTAGTGCTGCTTTTAAACACTTTTCAGGATAAGCAAGTGCTATATTTAAGCAAATACCTAGTACGGCGACTGAATTGCTCTCACTCAATACTTTTTCAAAAAGAGCTTCAACATTTCTACCTTCTTCAATCTGTCTCTCAATCCACTCTTCTAGTGCCATCAAGGCAGAAATCACAGCATATGAACCATTAGTTATTCCTCTAAACCAGCAATAAACTTGAGTATCACCCCAAAAATCACGAGAACCGGAGGGTAAATTAATAGTGACTGGTAGAGGAGTTAATTTAGGTCTGTCAAATTCTTCTCGCTGTTCATACTCACGCCATTTTTCAGATGCAGTATTGGCGAGATTGTGGACTAAACGCAGTCCTTCATCCTCATTCTTAAGCAAGAGATATAAAAACGGTCCTTGAACAGGTGCAGGGGGGGAAAAATTCAAGATATCGTTTATACCAAAATTTCTATCTTCTGACGAGCTAGTTATTCTTCTAGGAATACTAGGATAATTTTTTGGATTGATTGGCTTTTGGATAAGTACGCTGATTACAAAATCAACAAATTCTCTTGAGATTGAATCGACAAGAGGCGTAAAGTCTTGAATTTTAGAAATTACATCCTTTTTGGCGTCATAATTCCCAGAGTTAGCGAGTTCGCCGAGATAAGAGCCAACTTTCTCTGGCAAAACATCTGCTGAGTGCAGCACAATTCTGTGTAAGCGGTTTTCGTATTCATCATCATATCTCGACATTAGCAACCTCTCCTTGCTTCTTCTTCCTTAAGTAATGCGATCGCTATTTCACCGATTTCTTTTCGATAAATAAATCCTATTGGCGAGTTGACTTGCCACATCTCCATGAGCTTAACAACTTCTGGGCGAACGGTTGTGGGTAAATCATTGAGGCGTTTTAGCAACCAACCCATGAAAGGTTGCCACACTGACCATCTTGGAATTGGATCGCTCATTAAAAGCGACTTTACGCGATCGCTTGACCGTAACTCTTCTTCTGTAAAGAAAGACATTAGTGAAAAGTTCGGCATCACTTCCAAAGTTCGGATTGCAACCATTAACTCGATAAGTCGCCGTGCATTATCAGCTATGAGTAGCGGTTCAGCTTTATCAAGCAATTCGCTGGAACGTGGAGATACTAGAAGTGCAGTCAGTAATGCTTGCCGCCATCTAGGAGAAAGTTCCGAAGCTTGCTCAACTTGCTCTATTAACTGTATCCAAGAATCTGCCGTCTTAGAGTTTTCTAGCAAAGCTAACCCCAGCAATTGAACAGATCTATATAAACCGAACGGTTCATCTAGTTCTTGAAGATAAGCAGATAAGTCCTCACGACGCTGATTCAACACGCAATACATCACCCAGTCTTCAAACAAATCATGGCTAAAGCGATACACTTCCCGATCGGGGTCTTGTACAATGATTCGATCTGCAGCGAGAGAAATAATTGACTCTGGAGAAACAGTGTCTTCAACAGTAAAGTGCTTACCAGGAGATTTTACAACTTGTTTACCCAATTTCAAAAGAGAATTTTTTCTATCACGACCGGAGACGGAACCTTCATTACCAACCAGTCTGTCCCACCACACTTTACTGATTTCAATTTCTGTAGCAACAGGTGGTAAGTCTTCTAGATTTGGAAGCATACGTGGGTCTTCCAGAAGCCTCAACATCAATGGATTCTTAAGAATCGGCGAAAGCTGACTCAGAGATAACAGTGGTTTAAGTCGAGGACTGTGTTCGACAATACTTTGGAGTTCCTCTACGGTTAATTCCGGTACTTGCAACCTTATTGGTTTTCCTAGTGATTGCCAGTCCAACCATCTATAGACATTTTGAAGATTTTCTTCCCGTGCTGAGAATACAACTGTCCAATGCCGAGAACCATCTTCGCTAAGTGGAACCTCTGCTAACGTGCGAAGTAAATCATTCACAACAGCACGTTTACCTATGTCAACAATCCGATCGATCCCATCAATAAAAATAGTTGGTCTAGAACTTCCACTTAATGCTACGAGAAGTTTATTCAGTGGCTGTTTGAGTTGTAGAGTGCTTGCATAAATACTCCAACCTGTCCCGATGATACGCTCTCCTGAAATAACTAGAACTTGACCTTCCCCTCGTTGATACTCAACAAGAGTCTTCACTACGGCTGACTTACCAACTCCAGATGAGCCAACTATCTCAATTAGTGATGCTTCTGAAAGCTTTTCTAGAGCATCAACGATTAGAGCGGTTCGACTAAGAGTTAAACCTCCAATATCAACTCGGATATCCTTTAGTACAAAATCTGATTCTTGTCGTATCTTTTCAAGGTCAGAGCGACAATGAATGAGCGAGAGTAGAGAAAACTTAGCTTGCAATCTCTGCATTAAAATCTCTGCATTAAAGCTGCCAGCAGTTCCATTTGCCTGAGTAGCCACATCAACAAGTTCAGTGAAAAGTTGCGGTGCTTCAGTTTTTTTATCAGTATTTAGCAGATGACTCACCATCTCAACAGTATAGCTATAGTCACGCGAACCATCTCGCTGAAAATCAAAATGCAAAATAACCATTGAGCGCAGGAAGTCCCACAACTCATCATCGGTTACACTACTCCCTAAGTAAGTATCTAACTTGCCACGAATTAATTGGAGAAAGCTACGCTGAGTTTTATTTGCCAAACGTTGTTGATTAATTCTCTTGAGGAAATCGTTTGAATCTGTACTGGTACGCGCCCAAGTTAGAACACTTTGATAATGTTCATCAATATTTTTTGAATACAGCCCGATTCCAATCCCAAAGCGATCAATACCAATATGAAATTCCGAAGACTTGAAAGTTTCCCAACAAGCTTGGATTACTTCATCAAAGGTTTTATCTTTTTCACCGAAAGTTAAATCTCGTTTAATTTGGAGAGCAAGCTTAGCCTCACCAACTGGAAGCTCCGAAACAATAATGAGGTCATCTAGTGGCTGTCCCTCATAGAGACGCTGAAAACGTACTTCTCGCGTTACTCCTGCCTCTTGACCGCGAGGAACTGCTTGCAATAGCAATGCTGCTAGGTAGTAAGCACCAACTCGGTTTTCGTAATCAGGCCCAGCACCTCCGGTTGAAATAGGGCTTGCAACTTTTTTCATGCTGATATTCAAGAGCGCTAATCTAGTATTGCCTATTGCCAATTTGCCTTAAAGTCACCATCCTCCCTATCTTAAGATAATTATAGACTAAAACTGATGTTAATAAAGAATTGCATTCCCTATCTATGCTAACCAAACAATTCCTGTAACGGAATTGAAAATCGCGATCGATCCTCTCCACTAGCCGATCTAGCATAAGTGGCTTGATTGCGAATCGCTAGAATCTGCTCCTCATCCCGCAGCATCGACGGCGTAAACTGGTAACGCTGTTGCCGAAGGTCGTTCAAAGTCACCTTCAATTCATCCGGCTGTTTCCCTTGTACCCGAGCGCGATAATAAATTTCCTCAGCACATTTTCTCACAGCATTGCCGACTTCTGCGGGTGTACAAAGCCTGTAATCTCTCAACAGAATCCGCCACTCATCATCTGTCCAAGGCGACTCAGAAGCATTACGAAACTCAGGAAAATATTTTTTGAGATGAAGATTGAAAATTTCATACATCGCCCCTTCGTGAGGCAAATCCACAAAGAAAATATCATCAAAACGACGAATTAATTCCGGTGGTAACATCCCCAAACGGTTCACTGTCGCCACGATATAAATTGGGTATTGATGCTCTTGCATCCACGTTAAAAGCTTCCCCGATAAGCGCCTAGAAACGCCGCCATCTGCATTGGAATCCCACCCTGCAAAACCTTTATCAAAATCATCCCAATAGAGAATTGTAGGACTTAAAGCCTGAGTCAGTTCCAGCAATTCGCGCAAAGCTAAATCTGGTCTGGAAGAACCAACAATCGAACCCCAATCAGCCGCCAACAGCGGTACTCCCATCTTCTTAGCCGCAAGTTTAGCACTCAGACTTTTGCCCGTACCCGGCGGCCCCCAGAGAATCATTCCTTTGGGAAATTTGAGTCCGTATTTCTCTGCTTCTGGACTCAACAACGAAGCCACCTTTGAAAGGGACTCGTCTAGCAAGTCTAAACCACCTGCATCCGGCACATCAGCCTCGGCAATAAACTCTAAGCCTCGCCCCCGCAGCTTGTTAACCTTGTGGTCGAGCACCAACCGCGCTATTTCCTCCACACTCGAAGCAAAAGCTAGCGATCGCTCCAAAATCAACTCGATCTCACCTTGGGGCAACCCCTGGCAAGCTCGAACCAAAGCAGTTTGCAACACCTCGTCACCTTTATCGCCAAGCCAAGGATTGCGATCGCAAAACAACTCCACCATCTTTTGCGCTGCAACTCGGGACGGTAATGGAGTCGTCAGTACGGGAATCAAAGGCTGCAAGTTCATCGGCAGTTGTATGTAGTTTTCCAGCATCACCCAAAACTGAGGAACCGCAGACCAAGATGAGTGATAGTAAGCATTTGCCAGTTGAAACCCCAGACGCGAACTCACCTGACCGGATTCGTCAAAATCTAGCACTCCCTCAAGAATGTAAATTCCCTCTCTCTTACTCTCTAATAGAAACTCAAGCACGTCAGAATCTGGGTGCAAGTCAGTATTTTGCAAGATGCACTGACCGTCCCGACTCACAATTTCCTGCAAGCAACTGTACCCAGAGTTCCAAAAGAAAACAGGCAAATGCAGTTCCTGCCCCCAATTGTGAAACTGTGCTAACACTCTGATTCTGTCAGGCGTGTAATACTCCAGCCCGACAATCTTAATGCCTCTTTGGGCCAGAGCGAGCCAATCATTAATGGTACGCATAAATTCAACGGTAAGAAATATTCAAAGGTACTCTTCTCATTGATAAGCTGCGGTCGAGCGTTGCCATCAGCCAATAGTTCTACAGCAGCCAAACCTCCTTTTAATTCTTAGGAATTATTTACCCAATTTCCTCAATATACATAATTGGGTATTTTGCCTGCTCGAAGAAAAAACACCGAATTATTAGATTAATTTATTTCAAGGTAACAATTTTATAAATAATTATTAATAACAATAAAAAAAAACTAATTATAAATTTGATGAAATTTGAGAGCGCCTAACGGCGCTGTTAGCCGTGAAGTAGTTTAATTAAATCAAACTTTATGGCTACAACAACAGCTAAAAACCATAACTCTCGCCCATCCAATGGAGCGGTGACTTTGAATGGCAAAAGCAATGGTGCTGCTAAGTCAAAGAGCCCAGCGACAGCTACCCAATCGCAGGTCAGTCGCCGTTCGACACTCACTGTAGAAGAGCAAGCAGACGTACTTCTAGACCGCGTGCGAACTACCATCCTGAAAAAGTTTGGAGTCAAAATTCAACTGCGCGAAAAACGCCTCCAAACTAAGGTAGGTCACGCTACCAAGGAAAAACTAGGTTTGGATATTGCTGCACAGTTGAAAAAACGCGGCAAAACGATGAACTGGCAGCGTTGGAATAACGAAGTGTTTCCAGCTCTATTTGGTCAACCCGATGCACTGCGCCACGATATGGAAGTCATTGCGCTTGTGATGGCAAAACTATACGACGTTTTCGAGCTTGACCCGCAAGAAGCAATTAAAGGTCTTGTCAAATTCAATCAAGAATCGCTTGCTAAACGCAATAGCTATAACAAGCAGGATGAATCCGAAGATGAAGATGAAGATGATGATGTGGATGACTTAGAAGATGAACTTGATCCTGATGAAGATGAGGAAACAGATGAATCCGAAGAAGACTTGGATGAGGACAGCGAAGAAGACTTCGATACCGAGGACGAAGAAGATGAGGACGAAGATGAGGACGAAGATGAAGATTTAGAATAGTCTTTCACCCTCGCTCAAATTTTTCAGCTTCCTTCAGCGTCGCTCTTGTTGAATATGTAAAACTCTGCTCTACCTAAAAACGGTAGAGTAGAGTTTTTTATTTTATTCATCTTATTAGTATTTTAATAATTTTCAACTTTCATGGAAATATTTAAAGTATTAATTGCTTTAAATTTAATTAGTTTTAAACACAGTTATTAATAGTTTATGTGAAAGTTAAGCCCAATATTAAACTTAAAGAGGCAGCGATTGCTGCTGTGTATATGAACAAACTTGAATTCAGGAAAATTGAGAAATGAGAGTCACTGAAAAAGTTCAAAAGACTAATGCAACCCATACCGCTAAAGCTCATAAGACTCAGATAAAAGCCCTAGACAAGTGCATTAGTTACAACGATAAACTTCGCCTAATGGTACTAGAAGTTTTGAGAGAAGAATCAGGTCGAGAACTGGCAAGCGTTGCTCGCTTTAACGGCGGCCAATTTGATTGGGAGACACATAATGCCCAATTTCGCGCTGACTACAGCGAGACACCTTTAAAGGAATTGATGCGTGCTGGTCGCATCCTATACGGATTGACCGATATGGATGCAATCCGCGATCGCCGCGCCAAGCATCGGGGCATTCGCAATCAACGGCTCGCCCGTCAGAGCAGCCCAGTTGCTTCCAGCTCGCAAAGTGTGTACGAAGAAGTGGATGTTGCTGACGACGACATCGATGATTTGGATTAAGTCGCTTGAGCAACTAAGAATCTCAAAAATTGCCTGTTAAGGGCGGCTTCCCCACTCCTCATTTATTCTAGGAGTGGGGAAGCTTATTGCCACCCACCCACCCTTTTATTCAGAGCTATTTTACTTTGTAAAAACCGTATTTGACCTGGATGCGGATTTTAGAGAGCTAAAAAAGGAGGAAAAAAGAGGAGAAAACAGCACAGTTTTTACTCATTACACCTACAATTTCCTACTTTTACCGTTGCAATCAGTATAAATACCTATCACTTTTTGTAAAGAATTGTTGCTTTTGGCGTAATTTTTTGTATTTTAGACCCTCGTAAATCCTCCTCAATCCTCGTAATATGTAGGGTAGTCGCATAGCAAGCCATGTCAAATAGACGTTATAGAGGGTAAAAATGAGTAACGTGAGTTCAATGGAGTCTAATCGTTACCATCTGGTTGCAACTACGTCTAATGTCTCCTCCACCTTGAAGGTTCGTGTTGGAGCCGCAGGTTTACATCTGTTCAATCGAAACACTGGTATGAATCTGTTAGTAGATGAAGTTAGTCTACCTCCAAGCATATGGTCAACTGCCCCACGTCAAGTATCTATCGCGCTGACGAATGCTTGCGATCTTACTTGCCCCCATTGTTACGCACCAAAAAATCCTGCTGTGTTGGATTTTGAGCAGTTAACGGTCTGGCTTACTCATTTGGATGTCAATGGCTGCATTGGTGTGGGCTTGGGAGGCGGGGAACCGACTCTATATCCTCGGCTCGCAGAACTCTGCTCTTTCGTAGCTGAAAAAACGGGTTTGGCTGTTACCATGACCACTCATGCCCATCATCTCAGCGATCGCCTTCTTGAGGATCTATCAGGAAATGTACATTTCATCAGAGTGAGCATGGATGGGGTTGAAGCTACCTACGAATCTCTCAGAGGAAGACCTTTTGCTACCTTGATTCAACGTATCAAGGCACTTAGTAAACGTTTTCCCTTTGGCATCAACTTTGTGGTTAACTCGAAAACTATTGATGACCTTGATAAAGCTATTGATCTCGCGGAAGAATTCGGTTGCTCTGAATTCTTACTTTTGCCTCAAGAAGCCACCCTAAGAACTGGCGGGATTGATAGCGATACTTGTAGAATATTGCAAGAATGGGTGGCTAACTACCGTGGATGTATTCCCCTTGCAGTCAGCGAGAGTGGTGCTGATGGACTTCCGACCTGTAATCCCCTTATTGCGGAAACAGGGTTAGAGGCTTTTGCCCATATAGATGCTTCAGGAATTTTAAAACCAACCTCATACAGTACTGACGGTGTTCAGATTCTTGAGGATGGAGTGATGTTAGCACTTCATAAGCTAGCTAGAAGTAATCAGGAGATAAATTTATGAAAGTTTGGCGTGGCTACGGGTCTGAACACTCGATGAACTTAGTGATGATTGGGCAGTTTAAGAGCGTTGATGACGCGAGAAAAACCAAACAAACAATTGACCAGCTTACTGAAAAGCTTGCTGACAAAATAGAAGTTGGTAGAACTAGAAACCGATTCGGAGATGAAGTTTCTGCTCTTTTAAAGGATGCAAATATCTATACTCTTGGTCCTCTGGAACTTGAGCAGTTTTTGTATGACGTAAGCACTCGAATAGAAGAAGACAAATTGATTCTAACTACTGATGAATCAGAAGTTTCCGCTTTTATGAAGCTTATGATTGATAGAGGAGCAAAAATTGAAATTTTTTCGGCTCATGATTACCCAGACGCTGAGTATGGGCGAGGTAAATAGACTTTTAAGATACTGCAATGCCTTCTCTAGACTGGACAAAATTTGATTCACTTTCAGGTGAGAATACCCGCAACTTTGAAAATCTATGTCGCGGTCTTATGAGGCTGCAATATGGACGGTTTGGCGAATTCAAAGCACTAGCAAATCAGCCTGGTGTTGAATTTCATATAAAGCTGACTGAACAATGTCAGCTTGGTGATTCATCCCGTTGGTTCGGATGGCAATGTAAGCTTTTTCAGCGTAATCAAAATGGAACATTAAATGCAGCAAGCCGTAAGAATATTGAACACTCATTGGAAACTACTGAAAAGGTATTACCAAACCTCACAGATTGGGTTCTTTGGACTCCCTATACACTCAGTAAGGAAGATCAGGAATGGTATTACAGTCTTCCGACACAATACAAGTTGCACTTATGGGCTGAGGAAGAAGCTGATACTTATCTAAGTAGTGATGGCTTAATACTCAGAAGTACCTACTTTGGCGAACAGATTTTAACTCCGAATACTCTAGCAGAACGACACAGGATAGCAGTTCAGCCAATTCGAGAGCGCTGGCTAGAACCAGTCCACCAAGACGTTGATGCCGAGCGGATAATTCGGCGAATGCTGGGAGAGGTTGACTCATGGGGACAATTGATTGAAGTCGGGGAGCGTTTGAAGAATATATCTGATTTACTATCGTGTGAGTCAGACGGCGCTGTGCCCAGATTAAAACCCTACATAACCTCTTTTATTGATGCTTGCTCAGCGTTTGCTGATACTCTTATCAATTTTCATCAAATCCTTGCAGATGGAGACCTTGATGTTATCCAACAAAAACTAAAGGAACGAAAAACATTAATCAATATAGACGTTCGCGCGACCCCTAGACACTTACGGTCTGCAAATCATCCTGCTGCACTGTATGCTACTAATGCGCTAGACGATATGTACATAGCGCAAGAACTTCTCGACGAAGCTGAAGAATTTCTCGGAGTTGGTCTGGTTGGAGTTTTAGCCGATGCAGGTGGTGGTAAGACGCAGATGGCTGCCCAACTAACTGCTCCCCAGGAGAAGAGACCTGCTGGCATTTTTCTCCAGGGTCGTAATCTTCACAGGGGGCAGTCTCTCGATGATCTTGCAAAAACCCTCTCAATCAATGGCATTCCTATGCCGAGTATAGAGATGTTACTGGCAGCAGTGGATGCGGCTGGTAAACGCGCCTGCTGTCGATTACCAATCCTAATTGATGGACTTAACGAAGCTGAGAATCCAAAAGATTGGAAGCCTGAATTAGCTTCGCTCAGCGAGATTGTAAAGAAATACCCTAACGTTCTAGTAGTTTGCACATTGAGAACTGGAGAACGCAAAAAGGAAGATTGGCATCCGTATCGAGAGTCACAAACTGAGACTAGAGAATCATTCGCAGTTATGGCTCTTCCTGATGGCATAAAGGCAATAGAAAGTGAGGGGTTTGGAGGTGATGTTGATGAGGCAATCGAAAAGTATTTTAGCCACTTTAAAATAGACCCTGGCGATTCAGAGATTCCTACGGAGTTTTTACAGCACCCACTAACGCTGAGAATATTCTGCGAGGTCACCAACCCGAAAAAAGAATCTGAAGTCAAGATTGATTATTTTCCTACCTCGCTTGCACCACTATTTGACAAATATGTTGCTAATGCTGCTGAGCGAATTTCACAGATGATTAACCTCAACCATAGTTATACTGCAAATGAAGTGAAGAAGGCGATTTACACACTTGGAATCGAATTATGGAAGTGCGGAAAGCGGGAAATTAGCGAGTCAGGCTTTCGTGATGCAGTGTCTGATGCTTCTCGTGCGTGGGATAGCAGTATCGTTAATCTTCTGGCACAGGAAGGGATTCTCTTCAAGAACCCAGGACCAGGGTTTGAATTTGTAGTCACGCCAACTTATGACGCGCTCGGAGGGTATATTGTCGCTAATGCTCTTCTCATTAAGTACGCGCAGGATGTATCCTTTGCTTGGCTGAATACCCCTGAGACTATCGCACTATTCACTGGTGATACTAGCCACGAATTGGCGCTCGATATACTTCGATCTCTAGTTACACTGGCTCCGCGCCGAATGCAAGGGAGGCAAATTTGGCAGCATGTCTCGGAGCCGTTAAAGAAAAACGCTATTGCGTTGGCGGCTGAAATAGATACAGAGTATTTAGACCAAGAGACAGTAAGCGCCTTATTGAGCCTTTCACATGAATCCTCAAGATTTAGAAGCCGCTTGTTCTTTCGATTTCAAGTAGCCCGTGCAGTGGCACTTCACCCACTTAATGCTGCTTTTCTTGATGAGACACTTCGAGCAATGTCAGTTTCTGAACGAGATATTGTTTGGACTGAGTGGATTCGAGAAACACGCTCCGAGAGATTTAACGATCTACTGGCAATAGAGGGCAGGTGGAAACAACAACTGGACTTTTGGACTACTTCTGAACGACTGCGCGCGAAATGGGTTATGTGGCTTTTAACCTCTACAGATCGAGAACTTCGTGATGTGGCAACCCGTGCGTTGTACTGGTTTGGACGAGGAAACCCCGCAGCACTTTTTGAGGAGAGCTTAATAGCACTTGCGATCAACGATCTTTATGTCCCGGAGCGAATGCTTGCTGCAAGCTATGGAGTTGCAATGGCGCAGCATGCGGATTTAGGCGACCAAACCTTTGTGACCGAAACGTTACCGACCTATGCGCGGAGTATCTATGACTCAATGTTTGCAGAAAGCGCATCATTTAGCACTACACATTCCCTTATGAGAGAGTACGGAAGTCGGATTATAGAAATGGCTTCTCTACATCATTCTGAGCTTTTCACCTCTGAAGAAATTCAAAGAAGTAAACCTCCATTTAAAGAAGGGGGACTACGGGATTGGGGCGAAAGTGAAGCATCTAAAGAAAGGCGTTATGGTACAGATTCACCATTCCGGATGGATTTTGAAAACTACACTCTCGGACGTTTGGTGCCAAGACGCAGCAACTATGATTTCAATAATGAAGAGTATCAAAAGGTCAGAGCGCAAATTCTTTGGCGGATTGAGCAACTTGGATGGTCAAGTGAAAAATTCAAGGATATCGAAAGCTCAATAGAGAACCGAAATGACTGGAATACGACAGGAAGTGATACTCAGAAAATAGAGCGTTATGGTAAGAAATATTCATGGATTGCCTTCTATGAGATGACTGGTCTATTACATGATTTAGGAAAAATTGAGAGACGCAATGAGCGTGATTGGAACTGGGATCTTGATATTGACCCAAGTTTTCCAGAGCAATCACCAGAGGCTTGCCTTATACAGGCAGACTTACTTGGCGATCCTGGCATGGAGATGAAGGAATGGATCGTCAATGGATCACCACCTGATGTAAACCCTTATCTTCAAATGGCGGAGATTCAAAACGAAGTTGGTCCCTGGGTTATGTTAGATGGCTATATAGTCCAGGAAAACGAAACTCTTGGTCGAAACATTTTTTGCTTCATCCGAAGTTTTCTCGTCTTGTCCAGTGAGGCTGATTCTTTTTTCGAGCATCTATCCAATCAAAACTTAGGTGGAAGATGGTTGCCTGAAAAGCCATCAGTTGGCTATACGTTTGCAGGCGAGATTCCGTGGTGTGGAACGTTTCCTGAAAATAGCACTTGTGAATTCTCGTTCGTTGTGAAAGAGGAGACTGTTCAAGTTGAGCGGATGGAACCAAGATTCTTTTTAGATGGCAAGCAGCTAGATTTGAGTCATGTCGATATAGTTAAACTTCGCTTATTAGGTGTTAATGCATACAATGAGGGTGCTGAAAAACTTAGCGAAGAAGAACTTGGGCGTATTGAAATTCGTGAAATTCCAGTGGAAGTTGAGGAAGTACAGCAAGATATAATCACATATCATGCACTCATTCCGGTCTGTGACTTTCATTGGGAAAGTAGTCGTAGCCCTGCCAATCATGCTAGTCATGCCACTACGTTAGCAAAAGAGATTGCCTCTGATTTGGAGTTAATTGGTCAACCACAGACATTCGATCTGCTTACAAGGAAGGGAGTTAAAGCAACATATAACGTTTCTGATTGTAGCGATGATTTCAACAACAGTCAGTCACTGTTTTATATGCAAGAAGAATTATTGAGAGACTTTCTTAAGGAAAACGATCTCGCCCTTATTTGGGCTATTTGGGGCGAACGTCAATATTCATCGAATCAACTCAATAGATTATTTCATAGACCCAATCACCCAGACCCAGCTCATGCGGTGTACAGCCTTGTAAAACGTTACAAGTAAGTAGGTGGTTATAAATCAAGCAAGTAGGTGGTTATAAATCAAGTCAAAAACCCAAAAGCCAAGAGCCTCATACCAAAAGACTTCCAGCATCGAGTAGTGTTACTTTAATTTTGACCGCCTACTTACTTGTAGCCACGTTCATAAAGTTTTTCAAATAACTCTTGTTAGACATACTAGCCCGTACCTTGGAGTAAAGACTATCAGCATCGACTAAGATGTCACCTTCAGCCGTGCGACCATCAAAGAAAAGACCCGACTGCGCCAAAGCTACTATGATTTCTGTTACGGAAAAATTATATTTCCAACGTTTCAGCGCTGAAAACCACTTACACTGTCTTCTTCCGATCGCTCACAATCCCTACTCCTCGCCTCTATCCGATCTAGCTCATCTGCCACAACTCTCCAAAAGTCAATATCTTCAGGGGAAATACCCTGAGCTAAAACCAAATTTTCTCCGCGAACCTTGATTAACTCCCCTCGGACAGAAACAGTCAGAGAAGATACCGAAACCCCCTCCGACTCTCCCACGATCAGATCGTACAAATCTCCTACCCGAACGCGAGTGTACTCATCAGTCTCTTCCACGCGATCGGGAGCATGATTGAGTAAATACTCAAAAGCTCTTTGAGCTGTTGGCAGGATAGACTCAGCCAATTTTACCTGCTGAATATCCATTGTGGCTGCTGGCGGTACTGAATCAGCATTCAAATTATCTGCTGACACGTTTTCAATTATCGGCTCTAACCAGTTAGAGAATATAACCAAATCCTCTGAGTTTTCTTTAACAGTTGCATTCAATACCTCTGCATCGCCATAAGATAGAGCGCTTTGCACTTCACCCTCTAAAGTGATCCGCAGAACGATGTGGCTGTCTCGATCGGAAATCACCCTGATTGCTTCATCCTCCTCTAAAAATGCTGTCCAATCTTCTATAACTTTACGTTTTCCTAGCTTTAATAGTTGACAACCATCTAATAAAGTGCTGACTAGCAAATTCTCTAGCTCTAAGCGCTCCTCTTCTGGCAGCTTTACTATCTCTTCTTTAAACTGTTCTTGTACTTCCTCTTCACTTTCAGTCTGGTATTTCAAAAGAACCGGATTGCTTAAAGTAAGAGGTACGATTAGTTCGCTAGAATTAGAGCGATCGCTCTTCAAATCTTGCTCCTGTATTTCAGCTTCTAAAGTTCCTGTTTCTGTCGATCGCGAATCAGCTTCATCACCCTCTCCTTCACTGCCCAGCGTCCCAACTTGATTGTCGCCATCTATTTTGGACAGCTCGACAAGCAAATTTTGTTTTGGTTGCCAATCTTGCCTTTTTGAGGAAGATAAGCCTTTAAGCTCAAGAACTCGGCGTTCGCAATCTTTGTTTAATTCGATGAAATTGGCGGCATTAGTTTTTACCAGACTGATTTGAGCATAGGCATATTTCTCACCTGCTAAGGACAGAGCAAAATCAATAGCAGCAAGGCAGCCGTGATAGAAATCTTGAGTCTCGCCGATGCAGACACAATCTTCTATATCTGGTCCGCAATCGGTTTCTCTTCCAATTTGTCTAAGTTGAGAAATAGATCTAACAGGCAACCTAGAAATGGATAGCTTACAGTCACCTTCTACTGAACTTGAACTTAAACTTTGTTGGGATGAGTTATCTCCTTCATCATTGATAAAAGTTGCTATTTTAGCTTCTAAAAGGTTAAGCGTTTGTACTCCGCTTTCTTCGTCTATTAATTTAACTGCCCCATCCAATCCCGCCAGCAATCCCTGGTAAAAATCTTGAGTTTCTCCAGCTATTGCTCGGTCAGTTGCTATTTTCTCAAAAAAAGCCAGCCCTATTTGTTTTAGCCTCCAAATATAGTCAGGGGGAAATCTCTGTATGGTGTCTAAAAACATAAGTGTTCCGCCATCTAAAAGCGCGTCGATCTTTTAGCAACCAACCTATCATGCGCTCTTGTCGATCTCGGTACGCCTTCAGTTGTAACTAACTTTAGTTCTCAAGGCAGAGAACATTGAACCAGTAATTGTTTAATCAAAAAGTATTGTCTAGAAAAAACCCATTGAATAAATGCCTTTTGCCTATTGCTATAACTAACTGGAATTACAAGAAACAACAGCCACTCGGACGATAGTTTTGCCTCTCAATCGCGTTTTAATAGTCCGCAAGATTAATTTTGCCGATGACTTTTGAGGTGGGAAATTAGGAGGGACGGCGGATTGAGTTTACAGCCTTTAGCTTTTAGCTTTAAGCAATAACTTTACTGTTAATAGGAGAACGGCGTTCCCATGCATTTTGACTATCAATACAGCTCTCGACAGCCTGCACCCGTCGCCGATCCGCTGCGGCACAGCAGGAGGCACATACTAGCATCCGTCCTATTGCTACTGGACAGCGATCGCGCTTTTGCCGACTGGTCTCTCCCCCAAATGCCCCACGTATCAGGGTTTACCTACAAAGGAAATCGCTTTTTGGTAGCAACTCACAAAGAGGCTGAGCAGATAGTTTGGGGGTGGCTCAAGGATAATTTATGGGCAGTAACCAATACTGCTGAAGATATTGACTTGCTGCTCCAGCACTTGCAAATTTCACCATCTCTAATTGAAGCACTCAATGGACAAGCTACTCTGAATTACCTTCGGACAGTTCATCCCAGAAAATTCTGCAAGCTTCTGTCCCCTGCCATAGCCAATCCCACCCAGTTCGTGCAAGCTCTGTTTAAGAACCGCAGCAGACCGGGACTGGTTAAACGCGCCATTTGTGAATCAGCCCAGTTCTCGCCTCTGGCAACGACCGAAGTGGAACGGGCCGGATATCTCATTTACTGCATTATTAATCAACCAGAGGTACTTCCTGGCTCGCTCAAACTAACAATCAACTATCCTTATTCCTACAAGTCAATGAAAGAGCGAGCTTAGAAGTATTTAGCGTCACCTGCTAGCATTCATGAACGCGACCGCATTGCCGTTGTCTTTCACAGCAACGGCATGGTCACTGTTGCCAATTGCCTTTGGGAGTGGGAAAAAATAAAAAAATTCCTAATGCGCCTTCAGAGACATCACCTTGATATGAGAGTATAACTATAGTTTTTCTACAAAACGGTCTGGGAATAGTGAGGGTTCATGCCTAAAGTGCAGACATTCCCAAACTTCAACAAAAGTGCAAATATGCTTACAGTTTTAACCGCCACCTCCCTTTGCACTCCGTTTTGGAACTATGGTGGCACGCTACCGGAGGGCAATTCATGACAAAGATAATCTCGCTGTTCAACCAAGCGGGCGGTGTGGGGAAAACCACGATCGCGCTCAATCTCGGCTACCACCTCTCCTTACGAGGCCACAAGGTTCTTCTCATCGATATCGATCCTCAAGGTTCTCTAACGCTCTTCATGGGGGTTGACTCTCAGAATTTGGATAAAACTGTGTTTGATGCCATTGTCAATGAGGAACCTCTTTCCATCCACACGGGCATTCACGGTATGGATTTGGCTCCTACCAACATCAACCTCAGCGCGGCGGAAATTCAACTGGTTAACATGGATTTTCGGGAAGTTCGCCTCAAAGATACGATCGCCCCCATTCAAGACAATTACGATTTCATCCTCATAGATTGCCCTCCCAGTTTAGGGTTGCTCAGCTACATCAGCCTGGTAGCTGCTACTCACGTCTTAGTCCCCGTTGAGACTCACTACAAAGCCTTTGAGGGCACCAACCTGCTGTTGCAAACAGTAGCAAGAATCAGAAAGAAAGGAAACCGCTCTTTGCAGATAGCTGGTTTTGTTCCCTCCCGCTATGCTGCTACCAACTCTCAGGACAAGCGGACTCTCAAAGCCATAAACGAGCAGTTTACGACCTTTGGCCCCGTTTACACTCCCATCCCGCGCATAACTGCTTTCGCGGATGCTTCCGAGAAACAAGTCCCGCTTGCTGTTTACGAACCTAAAAATCCCGTCGTCAAAATATTAGACCAGCTATCCGCCTTGATGGAGAAACTCAATGTCAAGTAAGAATGACCAGCCCTATAAAGGTAAGGCAAATTTGAGCGTTTTGTTTGGAGATGAAGAAGTGGCAGAACCAACAGCAGAAAAACTGCTCTCGATTGAGTCGATAAAGCTTCCATCCTCTCAACCTCGCCGATACTTCGACTCCCAAGCTATGCAGGCTTTGGTTGAGTCAGTAAAAACTGATGGAATTCTCCAACCTCTATTAGTCCGTCCTTTGGGAAATGAAAAATACGAGCTAGTAGCTGGCGAAAGGCGGTATAGAGCTGCTAGAGAAGTGGGATTGACAGAAGTTCCTGTTATCGTTCGGGACTTGACCCAACAGCAAGCTCTGCGCGTCGCATTAGTTGAGAACCTCCAGCGGGAAGACCTCAACCCAGTCGAAGAAACCGAGGGGATATTGCAACTGCTCTCTCATCACCTTGAATACGATCTAGAAGAGGTGGTACGGCTGCTCTACCGGATGCAAAATGACGTACAGAGGATGAATGATAACGTTATCATTCATCATGAAACGCAAATAGTCGTCAAGGTTTTTAGCGAATTGGGGCGGATGTCATGGGAGTCTTTCGTCAGCAATAGACTGGGACTGCTGAAGCTGCCGTCAGACATCCAAGAAGCCCTCCGCCGAGGTCAGATCGAGTATACTAAGGCGCGAGCGATCGCCAAAGTAAAAGACGAGCAGGCAAGAAAGTCGCTTCTAGAAGCCGCGATCGCTGAATGTCTATCTCTAACTCAGATTAAAGAACGCATCGCGGATTTAAAGGCAGGTAATTCGGAAGAAGAACCGGAAGAAAATCTGAAAACAAAAATAAAGGGAGTTTTAGCAAAAGCGAACAAGTCCAAAGCTTGGAGCGATGCAAAGAAGCAGAAGCGCCTCCAAAAAATTCTAATAGAGCTAGAATCCCTCTTAGTAGATTAGAAAAAACAAGGGCAATGCCGCATTCTGCCTAATTCATGCAACCGGATTCTAGAGAAGAAGTTCCGGCATTGAAGGGATGGTCGTACCCATTCAAATACAGAAGCGCTCGGATACTTCTGAGGAATTAAATATGCGACTTCTAGCGGACGCCTTCATAAAGCAAACGGCAAGGCGGTTAGGAGTTTCCAAGTTCCTGAAACCATTGATTCTAGTTCGTTTTTTCCCTAGTCCCTAGTAAGATCTCCCCTAGTCCCTAGCTATACTTCGGGCGAGCGGCGCGATCGCGCGGAGTACAGGGCTTGATATTATTTCTGCCCTGGCTGTTGGGAGGCAAAGGTTAAGTTTTTGTCAAGGATGCTGTGTTAACCAAGAGAACATTATTTTTTGGTGCTCGGTCTGATACAGGCGATCGCGCACGGGACGGCACAACTATTTCTGTAAAAAGAAAAGTCGAGCTAACAATTCTAACCAAGAGTGACAGTGAAGGAGAAATTATTAGCTTTGCGACAGTGAATGAGAAATCAGCTTTTAGGTAGAATTCGATCGAGCTTGGCAGTTGATAGGTTAGAGACATAGAGATGAAACCGAAAAAAGCAAACTCAAACCCTGTTTGGCTTATGTTGACAGTTATGCCACAAAGTCACACTCTTTCAAACCACAGCCGACTTTCACCGCCGGCAAAGTATCAAACCCTGTTAGACTGTTTTTTGGCAGATTTTCAAAAGTCGCTAAATGCTTTAGCCCGCGCTTGGAACAAGTATCAGCCCAACGATTCGCTCTCAAACGACAGAAAACAAGACTTAGATTGGCTTGAAACGACGCTGCAAGAGTACAAAATTTCCATCCACACTTCAACTAGGAGGCAAGAGTTTTGGAAAGGTTGCAGGGATGGAAAAAAAAGCAGGAGAACAATTTCTGACGAAGGCTCGCCAAATGTCGCACAAACCTTACTCAACGCGACCGCGAATCCGAAAATCCCTCAAATCTACGATCTGGGGTTCCATGTTGGATGGCGGTACGCTCGTCTCAAAGACTACTTGTTGCGAATCAGAAAGCAGCGAAAGTTGGAAGAATCCAAGCAGCTTCAAGATTATCAACAGTTTTTAAGTTTTATCCGCCAAAAGGCTGACTCAGAAGATATGGACTCGTTCGTAAGCTTTGGATGGAGGCGGGAGGGAAATCCAGGGTAATGAGAGATAAACGCAGTAAAATCTTGGCGGTTGATGATACGACTGACAACTTATTTATTATGCAGGCTATCCTCTCCGAAGAAGGCTACTGCGTCAGTACAAGTTCTAGCGGACTTGATGCTTTAGCTTTAGTTGAGGAGTCGCCCCCAGATTTACTCCTGTTGGATGTAATGATGCCAGAAGTAGACGGTTACGAAGTGACTTACAGAATTCGCTCAAATCCTCAACTTCCCTTTATCCCCATCCTGTTAATTGCGGCTGACAACTCAACAACCATAGCAGATGGACTCGACTTGGGCGCTGACGATTTCGTTTGCAAGCCCATCCAAGTAAATGAGTTGCTGGCTCGCGTCCGTGGCCTCCTCCGGCTCAAACACAGCATAGATGCGATGCAGGAAGTAACAAAGGCGCGAGAGGATTTTGTGGCTCGTCTTACCCACGACTTGCGGATTCCCCTAGTCGGCGCTGATAGAATGCTGACCCTACTCCAACGAGGGAAATTTGGTGAACTGCCCGTTCAAGCGGTAGAGGCGATCGCAACCATCGGCAGCAGTAACCAAAATTTGCTTTCGTTAGTCAATACTTTACTGGAAGTTCACCGATTTGAATCTGGTTGCAAAACTCTGGCGCGCACCCCCTTTGACCTCAAAAAACTGGTCAAAGAAGTCGTTAAGGAACAGGAGGCTGTGGCTATTGATAAAGGACTTGTCCTAACTTTCGACGACTCTGACCCGCAACCACTACGAATTGAAGGCGATCGCCTCGAACTCCGCCGAGTCATCACCAACTTAGTGGGAAATGCGATTAAATTCACCGATTTTGGTTGTGTGAAAATCGTTGTTCGTCCAGATGCCAAGTGGGTAAATATTACCGTAGAAGACACCGGCCCCGGTATCAGAGCCTCAGAACAAGCTTCGCTGTTTGAACGATTCCGCCCCGGAAACCATGCTAGAGCAGGTTGCGGCCTGGGGCTGCACTTGTCTTGCCGGATTGTAGAAGCCCACTCTGGCAGCATTGACGTGATATCAACGGTGGGTCAAGGCAGCACATTTACTGTACGGCTTCCCATCTCGCTCTAAAAGTTTTGTTTGGATCCAAAAGAGCGCATACGTTCTACCTTGGACACACCCCTGTCCCTGAAGTACAATTGTCCCTTTTTAAACAAACCAACCATGAATAAAATTAGCGTTGCCTTAATTGAAGACCACCACCTGACAAGGGCTGGAATCAAAGCAGCTTTAGAAGACTGCGAAGAACTCGAATTTATCGGAGAAGCAGCTAACGGTCTGCAAGGGATAACTTTACTGGAGAAAACCCTGCCTGATGTAGCGATCGTTGATATCGGACTACCGGGGTTGGTAGATGGGATTGAATTGACAAAAAGATTCAAAGAATACGTGCAAACTTCCAAAGCCCCAAGCATAGATAACCAACCGAAAGTGTTGATTTTGACGATGCAGGATAACGAGGAATCAGTGCTGGCAGCTTTTGCAGCGGGAGCAGACTCTTACTGCATGAAAGATGTCAGTTTTGAAAAGTTAGTGGAAGCTGTTGTTGAGACAAATGCTGGCGAAAACTGGATCGATTCTTCAATTGCTAGAATCGTTTTGGCTCGCATGAATAACCCTTTCAAGGAAGCTGTTAACAAAGCCCCCATTTCCACTGTGTCAATCAATGGAGTTGAGCCAGAATACAGTCAGTTGTTAATGGCAAACCCTTTAACAGAACGAGAAAAAGAGGTTATAGAGTTGATTGTCGAAGGGTGCAGCAATGAGGAAATTTGCAAGCAGCTATACATTTCCCTCGGTACTGTGAAAACTCATGTGCGTAATATCCTTAATAAGCTGTCTTGCGACGATCGCACTCAAGCTGCTGTCAGAGCCCTTCGCGCGGGTTTAGTTGACTAAATCCGTTTCAAGAGCAACCGCTTGGTGGATAATACAACAGAGACGTTCCAGCAATCTAAGCTATTTAGGCGAGGGTCGCGATTAAAGGAGGTGCAGTGCCAGTTAATGCCGACAAACCACACTTGTGGAAACCCGATATTGCCCTGTCGGTAGACTTCTATAACAATTGGTTCATGCAGTTTGCTCCAAAAGCCTATCGCGACACTCGCATTGCTACAACTCAACAAGTTGAATCTGCTTCTTCTGAGACAGCCAATCTTACCAACATCACGTCCGCATTACTGCGATAGCATCCAGAGGTTTTGCCCATTTTACGCATGGCGGCAGCGCCGCCAATTGCGCGCGATAGCCGGATCGGTTTAGCAGGAGTGTCGCCAAACCTGGTCAAAAATATGGAAGAGAACAACGAATTCCGCCCCGGGCAGACATTGCAACTCTGGATGCTGAACTAACAAAAATCGGCGTTGCTGAAATGAGGTATGATCGAGGGGGCGAGTGAAAGAGCGAGAAAATAATGAACATTAAATCAGACTATCGGCTCAATAAGTAGGGCTACCGTGTACACAGAAGTTGATTCTGAGCTAGTTTCCATCCCAAAAAGATGGATTCAAACTGTCGGAGTCCATGAACAAGGGTAGGCATTCCGGGAGGTCTCTGAGAACTATAACCAGAGCAACCCCCAAGTCGAGCAATCAGCCAAGTAGCCCACGGTAAGGAGGCGGGAGGATAGGGATTTTGCAATTTTTTCGTGCGCCCTTGAAAAGATGGTTCAATCACAGACAAGCATTGCTGTTGAGAATCAGAGAAAGTCAGGGAAACTGGTAAGTCGGCACGATCGCGCCCTTCAACCATTTGTAGGGTTCGCACGGCAACGCCTAAAGCCAAGACAGTGAGTCGTTGAATGGCAGCTACGAACTCTAACTGTGTAGCTTCAAGATTTAATCCTGCTTGTTTCCATGTGGCAAAAAGTTGTTCAATGCGCCATCGCCATCGATACCATTCGATAACTTGTAGTGCTTGTTCTAAACAAACCACCCTGTGAGTTGTGAGTAATCGCCAATGAATCGCTTCTTGCCCTGCCGGAGGATTAACTTCTATTGCTTCGACTGCGTAAAGAGTGATACTGGGTGGATAATCTTGTGCCTTCAATTGATCTGGACGCCGAATCTTAACACTAACACAGCGAATAATAAGCAATGCTTCTCTCGCCGTCCGACCAATGCGTGGGTCTGCTGGTACATCAATTGTATAAGCCCCTTCACAGGGCTGTTCTGTTAAATACAGAATATTCCATGTATATCTGGTACACACAATCTTGTAGTAACTAAGGTGCGTCGCCATCATCAACAATCTGCAAGTTTCATTGAACCGGAGGCGGCAACGACGCGCCCTACATAAGACGTACCACACAATATAGCTGCTACTGTACTTCATGAACCTGGAATATGCTGTAAGAACTTTGAGGGCGAAATTCAAAACTTGGGTTATCCGAAGGCTGCTTTATTTTCTTTTTGTTTAGCTCTGGTTTCTTACAATATTTTAGCTGTAGTCCGAAGGGCTCTCGGCAGTGTACGCGGTGTGGGAAAAATTGAGTCAAGTCTTTGAGAATTCTACGAAAGTTGATGAAATTTAAGGAACTTATCGGGGGACGACTATAGCCTGTGAAGCTGATAATTGGAGGCATATTCAGGCTTGGTCATTGTCTCAACTGGCTGATTTTCTGTTAGATTTAGCTGCACGAGTGAATTTGAAGTCTTTTCTGAAGCAGCCACGTTCCCCCAGAAAGAAGAAACCACCGGGGAATTGTTGACTCACGTCACCGTCATCTTTCTACAGCAAGGCTGCTGGAGCAAGCTCAGCAGCCACCTTGACAGGGCTGGGTTTGGTCAGCCTACGATCTCCCTCCCTTCAAGCATATATTTTTATGCGGGTATGGGCATATAGAGCGTTTATAAACAATTCACTTTTTGCTAGCGCTGTAAAAAAAGTTTCCCATCCCCCTTGACATTGAAGTCAGGTTCAAGGTTTAAGCTACTCTTATAACTCTTCAAAAAAGGTTAAGAGAATGGCTAAACGTATAGTCGAAGTCTTCACTGCTGGGTGTCCCTTGTGTGATGAAACCGTTAAGTTAGTGAGGGAGTTAGCCTGCTCAAACTGTGAGGTGCAGGTTTACGATCTGCGTGAGGGTTGCGCCACCAATAAGTGCCGTGAGAAAGCAAACCAGTACGGCATTAACCGCGTCCCTGCTATTGTCGTCGATGGTAAACTTGCTGAGTGTTGCTCTCACCAACAGCCAGTGTCCCGCGAAGCGCTTATAGCTGCTGGTATTGGGCAAGGATAAATTACTGATGGGGAGGGGTAATCGCCCTCCCATTCTCAATTAAAGAGGTGGCAAAAAAGTGAAACAGGGATTGTTTATCAGCCAGTTAAGCCGTCAACTGGGTATACCCGTTCCGACAATTCGCTATTACGAACGCTTGGGACTACTCAAGCCACCTGAGCGAACACAGTCACAATATCGTATCTATTCAGAAGAAGCGCTAGAACGTCTGCGGTTTATTCAAAAAGCTAAGCACTTCGGACTTTCCCTAGATGAGATCAAAAAGCTCATTGACATCAGCGCCCAAGGTATTCCTCCCTGTGCAAGCCTTAAGGCAATGGTAAAGGAGCATCTAGATGAGTTGGAGTGCCGTATTGAGGAAATGGTTGAATTTCGCCAGGATTTGGCTAATCGGTATTCAAAGATTGAGGCTTTGGTTGAAGAAGAGTCAACCACACCGAACAATGTCATCTGTGGTAGCACAATCTGTCGGCTGATTGAGCAAGAAAACGATACCCCCCGAAACATTACCAGCGAAACAGTTGTTAAAGAGCGTTTTAAGCGTTGATATGCGATCGCACTCATGGATTTTGGGCATGGCAGAGGTGTTCAGGTTTTGGTTTGGGTTTAGTTTCCCAAAAATTGAGGTGTTGGTGGCGATCGCGAACGCTGTTTTGCTTAAGATACCGCAGCGTTGTCTTTGTCAAGGATACGCTGCGAAAACTGGACTAATTCAGCAAAGCAACCGGGGTTATTTTCAAGCAACCATTCCGTGAGCATTACTGAGTGTTTAGTTTTCCTAAACTCGACCCGCGCGTTAATATTTTCGTCAACGTATTGGGGATTTGATAACTCCTCTGAAGTAATCCTTTTAACTCAAATCCATCCAATCCGCTAGACCCCTTGGAGCAAGAAGTTGACGAGCAAGGCCAAGAATTGCCGAGACAGTACCACCCAGCTACTAAAAAAACTTTGCAAAAAGTCTTTATCATCCTGGTAGTTGTTGGGGCAATTCTTGGGGAATTTTATCTATAGGGGTGATTTCGCTGATGCAAAAGGTCGGACTCACTGATGTGCCGGCGCGGGTACAGAATCCGAAGTAATCAAGTCCGAAGAATCTGTCGATGCTGAATGCACTGATTTTCTGGGATGAAGCTTGAGAAACTATAATGTTTTGTATGGATGTTTTCTAAATAATTGATGCTTAAAAATTCTACGGCTGCGCCCGATCGCATTTCACAGCGACAGATTTCAGAAAAACTTGTCTCCTCCGGCTTTCACGCTCTTTCTGACCCCCTGCGAATTCAGATTTTGGAGTTGCTGCGAGAACAGGAGTTGTGCGTTTGCGAATTGTGCGATCGACTTTCTGTCCCTCAGCCTAAACTGTCTTTCCACCTCAAAACCTTGAAGGATGCAGCTTTAGTCCGCAGCCGCCAAGAAAGCCGCTGGATTTACTACAGCCTCAATTTAGCTCAGTTTGTCGCCCTCGAACAGTACCTCGCCGAATACCGCCGCTTCAGCCAGATCCTGCCGGCCCGCCCTTGTTCCGACGCAGATTAACCCATCAACATTTCTTAATATGTTTATTGCCTGTTTGTCTTCCCTCATACTTGACATATCAAATTTTATTGATATGATTCCAGTGTACCCCTTAGTTATGACATTGGGTGAGGTCAATGAACCCAGCAGAAAAGCCCAAGGTTTCCGTACTAAGTATAATTGCTTTGACCATAGGTGCGATCGGGCTGCTCAGCTCCTGCGGACAAGTCCAGTCGCCAGAATCGCAAAGCATTAAAATTGACGGTTCCAGCACCGTGTATCCAATTACGGATGCGATGGCAAAAGAATATCAAAATACGAATCCCCAGAAAGCATCAATTACTGTTGAATTCTCCGGTACAGGTGGAGGATTTAGAAAGTTTTGTGCTGGCGAAACTGACATCAGCAACGCCTCGCGACCCATCAGCCCAGGGGAAATGGAAGCCTGCAACAAAGCTGGCATCCGCTACTACGAATTACCTGTCGCTTTTGACGCGCTCACAGTAGTAGTCAATCCAAAAAACGACTGGATAAAAGACATTACTGTAGAGGAATTGAAAAAGATTTGGGAACCCGCCGCCCAAGGAAAAATTACCCGTTGGAATCAGATCCGACCCAATTGGCCGAATCGACCTCTAACCCTCTACGGGGCAGGCAAAGATTCCGGTACATTTGACTACTTCACAGAGGCAACAGTAGGTACTGCGAAAGCCAGCCGTACCGACTATACAGCTAGTGAAGACGATACAGTTTTAGTGCAAGGGGTTATTAAAGACGAAAATGCTTTGGGTTACTTTGGATTTTCCTATTACGAAGACAACCAAAGTCAATTGAAAGCTGTAGGTATTGACAGAGGCAAAGGAGCAGTGTTGCCCTCCCGCGAAACTGTAGAAAAAGCTCAATATAACCCCCTTGCACGACCTCTATTTATCTATGTCAACTACAACTCTGCTCAAAATAAAATAGAAGTACGCAATTTTGTAGAATTCTACATGAAGAAAGCTCCGACCTTAGTTAGTTCTGTGGGTTATATTCCTTTACCAAAAGAAGGCTATCAACTAATTTATAACCACTTCTACAATGGCAAGGTGGGGACAGTTTTTGGTGGCAAAGCTCAGCTTGACTTGACTATTGGCGAGTTATTGCGACAGCAGGCAAATTTTTAGGTATCAGTGCTCATCTGTCAACTGTTGTAGCTTCTTAGCTGTCAATCTAGATTGGTAACTAAACTATAACAACCGAGGTAAATTTCTCACGGATCTACTCAATGTTCAAGTCAGTTTCTAAAACAGTGAGAAGCTTGTTTTCACCGGAGTGTCGCAGAGAAGCGCTCGCCGAATTTCTGGGTACATTTATTCTAGTTTTTGCAGGCACGGGCGCGGTGATGGTTAACAAAATTAGCCAGGGTGCTATTACTCATTTAGGCATCAGTTTTGTCTTTGGAGCCGTTGTAGCCGCGATGATTTATGCTACTGGTCATCTTAGCAGCGCCCACCTAAATCCTGCTGTAACATTCGCTTTCTGGGCTAGCGGCTTTTTTGTAAGCAAACGTGTTTTGCCTTATATTCTAGCGCAGTGTGCGGGCGCGATAGCAGCTTCCACACTGCTGCTAATTACTTTAGGAAAAGTGGCAAATCTCGGTGCAACTGTTCCTCTGAATGGTAACTGGTTACAGTCTTTAATTCTAGAAACAGTATTGACTTTTATCCTGATGTTTGTTATTTTAGGTTCAGGATTAGATAGGCGCGCTCCGATCGGTTTTGCCGGGATAGCAATTGGGTTAACTGTAGGGTTAGAAGCTGCATTTATGGGGCCAATTACCGGAGCGAGTATGAATCCGGCGCGGTCATTTGGCCCAGCAATTGTAGGAGGAATTTGGCAGCACCAGTGGGTTTATTGGGTTGCACCAATTTTAGGAGCACAACTAGCTGTTTTGGTTTATCGGATAATATCCAACGGATTTCGCGATATAAGTAAGCGAGGAAAATAAATGGAAAGTGTGATATTTATTTGCCAGAAAAATTCTACCCCTGTCGGATGAGGCGGCTGCAATGGACGAACAACAAGCGCAACCAATTTCAGAGAATTTGTGGTGGGTGATTCCAGGCCAACTGGCAGGGGTGCGGAAGCCAACAGCAGAGGAACTCTCTACGCTTCAGTCAGTAGGTATTGGGGGGATCGTCTCTGTAATGGACGATGCTTCCAATCTGGATTTGTATGAGCAGGCAAACATTCCTCACCTTTGGTTGCCAACGAAAGGCGGTACTGCACCCAGCCAGGAACAGATTCAGCAATTGCAAACCTTTGTGGATAGCCAGAATCATTGTGGGCACGGGGTTGCAATTCACTGCACAAGTGGCAGACGACGCACCGGAACGATGCTGGCTTCCTACTTGATTCAGGCAGGTTCATCCTATGACGATGCGATACTCACTATTCTGGATGCCAATCCCAACGTTGAATTGAGAGAGGCGCAAACCGCTTTCCTGCAAGAGTTAGCAGGAAAACAAACTTATTCTCAATAGCCCCATTCTTATAACTAATTAACGCTACTCATGACTCGTTTTGACCATCCTCCTCGCATCCTGTTTTTGTATGGCTCTTTAAGAGAGCGTTCTTACAGTCGCTTGTTGGCAGAAGAATCTGCAAGAATTATTCAGGATTTCGGTGCTGAAGTTCGGTTTTTCAATCCTCTAGAATTGCCCATTTACGGTAGCGTTCCCGATACCCATCCCAAGGTTCAAGAATTGCGGGAATTGAGTTTGTGGTCGGAGGGTCAAGTGTGGTCTAGTCCAGAAATGCACGGCAATATTACGGGCATTATCAAAAATCAAATTGACTGGATTCCTTTAAGTATTGGGGCTGTCAGACCGACTCAAGGCCGAACTTTGGCGGTGATGCAAGTCAGTGGCGGTTCGCAGTCTTTTAATGCTGTCAATACTTTGAGAATTTTGGGCCGCTGGATGCGGATGTTTACGATTCCGAATCAGTCTTCTGTGGCGAAAGCTTATCAGGAGTTTAATGAAGATGGGACGATGAAGGATTCGCCTTATCGCGATCGCGCGATCGACGTGATGGAGGAACTGTACAAGTTTACCTTACTGTTGCGGGAGCAAACCGACTATTTGACCGATCGCTACAGCGAACGCAAAGAACAAGCGGCCAAAGAGGCGATCGCACTAGCAAATCGAGCCCTTGAATTACCGGGCGCTTAGAAACCGCCGGAACCCCGACAGCAACCCATAACCAACAACTAACAACTAACAACCAACAAAAACCATGAAAAAAGTAATGTTTGTTTGCAAAAGAAACTCCTGCCGATCGCAAATGGCAGAAGGATTCGCTAAAACCATCGGAGTCGGCAAGATTGGAGTCACCAGTTCCGGGTTAGAATCAAGCAGAGTACATCCGACAGCAATTCAAGTCATGTCAGAAATCGGCATTGACATCACCGATCAAACATCCAACCCATTAAACGAATTCAATGCAGAAGACTACGACGCCGTAATTTCTCTGTGTGGCTGCGGCGTGAATTTACCCGAAGCGTGGGTATTGCGAGAAGTGTTTGAAGATTGGCAACTCGACGACCCCGACGGACAACCCATCGAAACTTTTCACCGCGTTCGAGATGAAATTAAAGCACGAGTTGAAACATTAGTTGACACTCTCAAGTAAGAGTGATATAGCAATCCTAAATCATTTGTGAATTTCTTACTCCCGAGCGAGCGGGTTCGGAGAGGGTTGGGGTGGGGTAAAAAATTTACGACTCCTGCAAGGATTGCTATAGATTGCGAACTAAGCGTTTAAAACAGATAGGTGTAGTATGTGGCAGGTTACTAAAGGTTGGCTAAAAGTATCAGGCGCAGAGTTTTGGTTGCCATTGCCGTTTGTGGCGATCGCGTTTTGGTTTGGCTCCAGTTTTCTGACCGCTCAAGAATTGAGCCAATCCCGAACAACAGAGAACAAACTTCAGGCAGATACTCAACTTAAAGCAACCCGGTCTATCAACATATTGCTGATCAATGCGGTCATCAACTAGCAGCAAGGAACGACCATGATTGAGGGGAAAACAGCAGAACCAATTTTGAAGCGATTGAAATTAGAATTGTTGATTACTGATACAAATCCGATCGAGAAAGTGATCGCTAATGTTAAGCAAGCAGTTCAGAAAATAATAACGATATAATCAATGCAATTCTTCTAATTCAGGTAAGGGAATTGTAACGCTATTAGACTATTTCTCTGTCTGAAAATTTGCCCATCTACGACGCATAAAAAGTAATAATTGGGAAACTAAGACCATAATAGGGAGTTCGATAAGTGGTTCAATAGCCAAAACAAGGGTAATCAAAGGATGATTAGGAAAAACAGATGTAGCGATCGCAGATGGTAATGCACGGATTTTGATCTATTTCACCTGTTTTTATTGCACCATTACTACCTTTCTTCGTCCGAAAATCCATACAGTGTTTACTTGAACCACTTATTCAGCAAGCCCTAGTTAGTTAAGTATATTTGTTCATCATACCATAAATGTGCAACGCCCAACGCCCAAGTTCTAGGATGTGCCGATTCCTCAATGATTCATGGCATCATTCACCAACGTCGCATTTCTTTCTCGAAATCGCAGTGTGAAAATGCTACCCGTACCCAATTTGCTCTGCACAGTCAGGCTACCGCGATGTGCTAAGGCTATAGCTTGCGCTATCGCCAACCCCAATCCCGATCCGCCAGTAACGCGATCGCGTGAACTGTTAACTCGATAGAAACGGTCAAAAATTTGCCTTTGATCTTCTGCTGCAATCCCACACCCTGTATCTTGAACATGAATCACAACTAAATGGTCACTTTTCTCTAAAATAACATTTACTTTGCCACCAGGTGAAGTGTATTGAATGGCATTGACAATTAAATTAGAAACTAAGCGGTAAAGCTGGTTAGAATCACCGATAATAGTCAATGGCTGATGCACCCGCAATTCCGATGTTAGCGCTACCTCTCTTGCGAGCGCCATTGCTGCCAATTCCTCGACTAAATCGCTAACCAGGTCATTCAAACAACACAATTGAGGGCGATAGGGTATCGGTTGATTATCCATGCGAGCCAGCAGCAGCAAATCAGCCACTAACTGAGTTAGTCGTCGGTTTTGGCGATCGATCGTCCGCAAAGTTTCCCGCGCCTCTTTTTCATCCAATTGAGACGTCAACAGCGCTGATTCTACTGTCGCCTGCGAAGCAGCTAAAGGCGTTCGTAATTCGTGAGCGGCATCCGCTGTAAACTGTTGAATTTGTCGGTAGGAAGCATAAATCGGTTTCATTGCCAATCCTGCCAATAACCAACTAGAAAAGCCGACCAAAATCAATGCTGTAGGCAATCCTAATTTCAAAACCAATTTCACTGTATTGAGATAATCATTGAAGTCTTGCAGGCTCCGCCCCACTTGAATATATCCCCATTTTTGCTGTGTTTTGGTGTGTAACACTACAGAAATTTGGTGATAAACATTGCCTTTGGTGTCAGTTATTGTTTGCCAGTATTTGGAGTTAAATTGTGGTGATAATTCTTCTGGAGAAGCGCCTGCTGTAGCAATCAATTTCCCGGAATAATCAAATAAACGAATATAGTAATAGCCTTGGTTGATAGCGCTTAAAATATGGCGGCTTGGCAACTGTTCTTTAATGCCTTTAACTCCAGTTAGGCGGAGGTTGGGCAAAAATTCGTTTACTATAGGCTCCAAGCGTCCGGGCTGCTGCAATTTGAGTTCTAGGCTGTCGTGTAGCGTCCCAGCTACCAATTCTAATTCCCGGTCTATGGCTACCCAGTGAGCGTGGGCGATCGCCCTATATACGCCAAATCCCAACAAGCTTAAAATCAAACCCATTACTGCTGCATAGGAAATGGCTAATTTCCAGCGAGTCCGGTTAAATAGTTTATTTTGATTCATTTTTCATAACTTGGTAATTGGTAATTCTTAATAGGTAATTGGTCAGGACTTACGCATTTCAACGTAATTCTGTCATTCTGAGTGTACCGAAGAATCTCACAGAGGCTTCACTACACTGCGTTGCGTTTGACTCATGACAGACACAATAGCTGCGTCCAGGACTGTTGGTAAATAAAAGGGGTTCTGAACAATGCCCACCCTACTTTAATTTCTCATCCGGTATCCTACGCCGTGTACAGTTTCAATTAAATTCGCGCCGCCAACCGACTCAAGTTTGCGCCGCAGCAAGCGCACTTGAGCTGCTACGACATTGCTAAAGGTATCTGCACTAACCTCCCATAGCTGATTCCGAATTTGGTCGGTGGTGACAATTTGGTTCGGATGTTTCATAAAATATTCTAACAGTTGAAATTCTTTGTTGGTCAGCGAAATTATCTGGTTTTTACCGTTGCGTTCGAGATGACAAGCAGTGCGATTTCCGCAGTCGAGAACGAGATTTCCTACCTGTAGCTGTTGCGGTTGAATTTGGGGCGATCGCCTTTGCAAAGCCCGCAATCTTGCTAACAGTTCCGCCATCCCGAACGGCTTCACTAAATAATCATCAGCCCCCGCATCGAGTCCAGCCACTTTATCTTCCATTCGGTCTTTTGCTGTCAGCATCAAGACTGGCAATACGCTATTTTTTGCGCGCAATCTTCGCAGCAGTTCCAACCCTGAAAATCCTGGAAGCAACCAGTCAAAAATAGCCAAGTTATATTGAGTCCAATGACTTTCTAAGTATTCCCAAGCTTCACAGCCATCCTGGGCCCAGTCAACGATATATTTTTCTTGCTTCAAAGTGCGATCGATCGCTTTTCCTAAATCTGGCTCATCTTCAACTAGCAAAACTCTCATAACTATAATTTATAGCAGTAAATCCCTTTAAAACTTGATTAGCAAACAGATAGCAGCGCCTAAAGTTCCCCAATTTTCGCCTTTGAATGACAAATAGCAGATTTTAAATTGCAACTTTCTCTAATTTATTCAAGTTACTTGCAATTTAAAATCCTTAAAGACCAGCTACATTTAGTAGGTTTGAATTAAAACTGTACCGAGTGGTATGTCTGCGTTTATTCCCACCATTTTGCCAGCGATTGCGTACCTCCAATTGTGACTGTAACCTGGAGTGTGAATGCCCCGCATATCAATTGATATGGTGGTGTCAGAAGAAACAGGTTGGGAGAAAACCACTGTCGCTTTTCGGTTATTAACAGAAACTTGAGACTCGATTTTTTGACCAGATTGATTTGTTACGTCAATGCCGCTACGCATTTTCACATCTTCCGGCAAATCAATTGTGAGTGCTGAAAGAGCTCTTCCCTGAACGTGAACTTCAAAATGATGGGTAGCAGCCTGAAAGCGAGCGTTATTGGGATGGGCGCCGCTGTGTACGAGGTGAGAAACATTAGCATTTCGCATGGCTCCTCCTGCAAGAGTAGTCGGGGCATTAAATGCTAGCACAAAGGTGAATGCAGCAGCGTAAAGTAACTTTTTCATGGCGATGTTCCTCAAATAATTAACTCAATGGACTTGGCATTAATTGGTTTAAAAGCCCTGAAATAAATCCAGGTAAGATGTCAGTCGTTTAAAGACTCAACCTTCACAAGCATTTACCAACGCGGGAGAGTTTGAATATTAGCCGTACCAACTTTTATGTCTGAACTCTGACCCACTTTCTTGGCATAAACGCGGTAGATATAATTACTCGGGTAGATTGAAGCCTCAACCTCAAGCACAGAAATTGTCAGCACAGTTCCGGCAACTACAGGTTTGGAGAAAACTACGGTTGCTTTTCCACCTTTAACAGAAGTTGTTGCATCAATCTTTTCACCGGATTGACTGCTTACTTCAATACCCTTGATTCGCAGTGATGGCAACTGAATTGACAGTTCTGAAATGGCTTCTCCCTCAACGTGAACGTCAAAATCGTGGAAGGCTCTCCAAGTTGGGTAGTCAGGATAGGAACGGCCTCCGACAATGTGAGGAGATTGGGAATCTCCCGGTATTCCTGTTGCTTTTGCTGCGGAGATAGAAGAGGCAAGAATTAAGGCAAATACTGCACCAATGCTAATTATTTTTTTCATGACTGCACTCCTTGAAAACTAACTGCTTATTTCTTAGTTTGATAGGTATGAATGAAACCAGGATGAAATATCGGCCGTAACACCTGATTTTTTTATTGATAGCTGCGAACCCGCGCCATACCGAGGGGTATGTCTGCATCGTCGCCAACGGATTTAGCAGCAACCTGGTACATCCAAGCGCTAGAAACTCCTGAAGTTATTACTTTATTCAGGGCAATTTTGATTGTGGTTTCGGCAGATACAGGTTGGGAGAAGGTTAGTATAACTTGATTGCTGTTGACAGAAACCTTAGTGTCAATTTTTTGACCTGAATCGTCAGATATACTGATATCATCCCTGACAGTTAACCCGGCAGGAACGCTAATTTTTAATTGAGAAATAGCCCTACTTCCTTGAGGAATGTGCAGCCGGAAAGTATGCCTGACAATTCTTGCCTTAGTTTCTGGAAATTGTACTGAACTATCAATGTGAGGAAAATTCTCGGCACCTGTTCTGGTACTCGCATGGACAGCAGGAACTAAAACTGCGGCTGACAGAGCAAATACGCCACCGTAAATGAGTGTTCTCATAGTCTTGACTCTCCAGGGATTTAAGTACAGTATGCCAACCTACTTCAACATTCATATTTGAAGAGTCAGCTTCTTATTAACTAGATTGACAGCTAATAATGAAATCAAGATGAAATATGAACCAGTGAGAGGTGAATTTTAATCGCAAACAAGCGCTTTACTCTCTTACTTGGAAATGAAATGAACCCAGAAATTTCCATCTGCCATACAAACGCGACGAATTAAGTCATAGGAATAATGAAGATAGGCTCCAGTGGCGTTGTTGTCATACCCGCTAGCAAACCATTCTCCATAAGGATCGTGAACAATCAAGCCAGTTTCGTCATATCCAACTACGGGCAGAATATGACCGAAAGGAGTAAAATAGCCATGTATGACCGTTGGGTTTCCATCTACTAACCAATCTTTAACTTCCTCAAATGTCGCATTCTCTTTAAAGGTATCTTGAGCACCATACTCTCTGACAATTTTTGCTAAGTCGTAGGGGTTCCAGCGACTGTAACCTTTGTTGAGTGCATATTGGTAGAGTTCGTCCTCAAATTGACCGATCTTGTCCCGGCGCGGTTTGTTGAGGAACTGCAAGCACATTGCCATTGATGTGACATTGCAAGCACCAGTCGGATTATAGTAATTATCCAGTTGGTACTTGTAAGGAAAATTAGCAAGTTGAAAGCTCTTAGGCTTAGTTTTTGGATAAATTACCTTTCCTTCTTGTAAAATTTGGACGTGCGACCTATAGACATACCAGATTTGAGAATTTTTAAAGGAATCTTTTCGCAAAGCTACTCGGATGTGATCGCGAACCATTTCATAAGAGACAAGCTCCAATACTTTCCCCGTTTCAATTTTTTGTTTCTCTGCATCTGATAAATTTAACGCATAGATAGGTCTAGCCTTGAGAACTGTCTCATTAACTATCTTGAGGACAGGAGGTGGAAATTTGAGATCCGATGGCTTGGCTTCAATAAGTTTCTCGGCTGTTTTTGCTCCGATAAATCCTGGTTCATCAGTGCACTGAATCAGCTTGTGAAATCGATTGAGAGCCGCAGTAGAGACTGGACTAAAGATGCCGTTGGCTGGAGGGTCTAGCAAACCTAAGTCGATGAGACGAATTTGGATTTGGCGAGTTAGCTCTTTATCGGCAGCGATCGCCTTTACATCCACTTTCTTATTGGTTCCTACAATGTTTTGGAGTTTCATAATTAATTTATTGAATATTGGAACTAAATGTTAAACCCATTTCCCCATTTTCGATCGCCTCGCCCCCACGGATGTTGCGTAAATCCAGATTAAATTCCCAGAATGTACTGACTGTAATTCTTGGGTAAAAGTTTTTGCAACAGGTAAATAATCCCAAAACAAACTAGCAAATCTACCGTCACTAAAACTCCGAGCTTGAGCAGGGGATCGGGAGAATACATAAATTTATAAGACGCTAAATTAACATAGTTTACTACCATCACATCTAGCAGGTATATAGGAAAGGAGTAAGCCGCCAATATTTTGACTAATTTCGATAGGTTACTGGGAAGTCTGATGCTTTTAGAAAATGCCAATATCGACAGTACGAACAAAATTGCGTATCCTTGAGTAGATAGTTTAAAAAACGATCGGGCAAACCAGGCATCCGAATTCACTTCACTGAGTAGGTAAAATTCCCAAATACTTGCTAGATAGAACAAGATAGTTGCTGCTAAAATAAGCATTTTTTGGCGCTGAAGGTATCTTTGAATGTTGTCATAACAACTGCCAAGAACTAAACCAGTGGAAAACGGCAAAATCCAACTAAAAATCCAGCGCTCTATCAGCGGTATAGGTAGGGAAGGTAAGTATTTGAAAGCAGCTAAGTAAAAGACTATGGTAAAAACTATTTGAATGGTGAAACCCAAAGCCAAAACTTTTCGAGGCTCTAAGAATCTTAATTTAACTAGAATCCACCACCACAAATAGCATTGAACAATCACAACTATAAAGTAATAGGGGGGCATCACAGAACCTGTCAGCACATCTCTAACTAATCCAAGTAAATCAAATCGTTTGAGGTTGCCCAAATTATTTAAAATGTAGAAGGCTACCGACCAAAAAAGATAGGGCGGTATAATTCTTGACAGCCTTTTCTTTAATATCAGCGTCGGATTATTTTGATTGTCAAGCTTGTTGGTAAGAAAAAAACCGCTGATCAGTAAAAATGCAGGTACGCAGAAAAGCTGGAGTGTATCGATCGAAATAAATAGAATTCTGCGATCGGGTAATGACAAAAAACCAGCATGAATAATCACAACACTGACGATCGCCAAAGCTCTGATTAAATCGAATTCAGCAAACCTAGTAGATGCTTTTTGCATTGTAAAAACAGGGTAGTGATGGTAGCCACACTCGGCTGCAAACGATATCTGTCAAGGGTTTCAGTCTTAAGTTGACACCTGCGGGCAGTGACGTATCCCTACTGCTTGGCGGGTGCAACACCAGAAACGTTACATTCTGATTAGACAGCGTTTAACCGCGATCAACTTAAGGTTTACATTCCTAAATGAAATCAGGATGAAATTTTTAATATTGATGCGACTTATAGTCCAGGTAAATAGCTCATTCTCTAACAGCAATCCGGTATGCTATCATAAAATGGCAGAATTACCCTACTGTGAAAATGACAGAATGAAACTTATAAAAATGAGCCAGCAAAAATTAAAAAACCCAATTCTCCTATGGATGGGTATGGGGATAGCAATGCTGGCGTGTTGCCTTGTGCCTATGGCTGCTTTCTTCTTTTTAAACGGAAGTTGGCGGGCATTAGTTGGTCACGACAACAAACAGCCCGCCAGTAACCCGTCAACCAGTCAGCAGCAGCTTCAACCTACTAAAAAGTCTACCGAGTGAAGGTGAATCGACCGTCTACCTTTTGACCGTTAATATCAGCACTAATCTTCATCTGATACTGACCGACAACTTTTCCAGGCAGCAAAGCTGTATAGTGCTGGTCTTTCTGGTCATAAGTGAAGGTAACAGTCTTTTGAGTGCGATCGGGCATCTGAATTTGACCGGTTATCTTCGCATTAGGTATTGCCTGGTGGTTGTCGCCTTTTTGCAAATAGAAATCCAGGTGAGTTTGAGTGGCTTCTTTCCCGACAACTAACTCTAGATGATAGGGCCCTGATTCAACGACTTGACCGCCTTTGTTTTGAGCGGCGGCTATCTCTGTTCTTGCAATGGGTTTTGAAGACGAGACGGCAGAACTGTTGGCTGAAGTAGCAGCTTGGCTGTTGTTACTTCCAACTCCCCAAAATATTAGCCCCACAGTACCCAGAACAATTAAACCTGACTTTACTGTTTTCATGGTCTTTCTTCCTTAGATTAGGGATTTTGTACTCTTATAAATTTCCGAGCATTGACTTTCATTAATGCTAGGACATCCAACCAAATGATTATTCCTTCTATTCGTCGCTCAACCGGATAATCTTGGTAATTTAGACTATTCATTTTGCGAGAAAGCTATGGTGCTTCTCCTCTGTTTAAATCATTTTAGGGGATTTCCGATCAATTGTAATAAAACTTGCATTCTATTGACTGAAGGTAAAACGACCGTCAACTTTTTCTCCGTTAATATCCGCAGTCACCTTCACTGGATAATTTCCTGCATCTTTGCCTGGAAATACAACGGCGTAATGTTTGCCATCAGCATCGTATTTGAAGTCCAGCGTTTGCTGCTCTCCATTGGGAGACTGCACTTGTGCCGTCACTTTTGCATTAGGAATCGGTTCGTGGGTATCACCTTTTTGCAAATAAAGATCTAAGTGAGTTCCGGTATCCTCTTTCAGAGTTAAAAGTTCTAGGTGGTAAGGTCCAGACTCGACAACTTGACCTCCTTTAGATGGTTTGAGAGGTCCTGTTTTAGCGGATGCTGCAGGAGAAGCGGCCGGACTGGAAGTATTAGGTTGAGAGGCAACAGGAGCGGATGTTGGGCTGCTGTTTGGGCCGGTTCCTTGGTCGCTTTTGCTGCAAGCTCCCAAAAACAGCAATCCGACACTGCCTAGAATAACTAAGCTTGACTTGAGCGCTTTCATTCGATTTACTTTTTGGGTACAATGATTAGAATATGACACCCAAAAATGAAATCAGGATGAAATCTTCAGACTTTCATACAGGTATTCGGATTGTGACATCGGAAATTCAATATTTTTATCATTTTTAATCTTCCCCCCCCTTGACTCTATAGCCTACTTGAGGGTTTATGCTATATATAGTTTCCCAAAGAAACTTTTCGATCCTAGATTCCCAGGTAAAAATTCATGATTAAAGCAACTCAGACTAAACGCTTCACTCTTGCAGCTTTGACGGCAGTTCTCCTGACAGCAGGTACAGCCGCGGTTGTCTTTGCCGCCGGCCCCTGTACTACTCCTACTCCTGACTGCCCTCAAGCTAATTGCGATAAATAATCCTTATTTTTCCACTGCGTGTAGATTCCATCGCCAATTTTTCGCCGGATAAGCAAGAAAATATCCGACAGCAGCACGATCTCAATTTTGAGTGACTGCTGCTTTTTTCTCCAATATTATTCTTGACAATATAGAGTATATTATCGAAAAATTGGATGACTATAACCACTACACAAAACTGAAAGTGGCTATCACTATAATGATTGGGTTCAAACTTGCCTAAAACTGCTATGAAAAAATTTGGAACAGAATCCTTAGAACAGCAGCTACTAAAAAGTCGTTCAACAATTATACTTACTCACATCAAATCTGGTAGCTAGTTTTCTAATTGCTCTTTTACCCTGCTTCTCGAATAGTGCGATCTTGCTTGTGTGCACACTACATATAGTGTGCACACAAGTAAGTGCTGAGATAGTATAACACCCTGGCGGGGTGACAACCCCGCCAACTGTAATCGACAACTAAAGCGATGGCGATGGGGAAAATAATGATGATGCCAAGAAGTAAATACTGATTAGCGATCTCTCAAAATTTTGATGGTTTACTCCATGCGATCGAGGATGTCTTACGCCTTGCGTCCGGCACAGCCTTGGCGGTTGCTATAATTGTTTGCGTAAATTGAACGCGAGACAGGATACTTCTATTGTTAAAGAAATAATCATCGCGCTCGCAGCCGCAATTGCACCCGATGCCCCAAGCTGAACTGCACCGAACGCAACTAAAAGCAATATAGTCGTGCCAATCCAAGTTGCATAATTCAGACCTTTGGTTTGACCTGCCCCGACCAAAAAACCTTGAGTAGCATTTTGCACCGCCACCAGAAGGGGTACAAACGCGCACAACAGCAATACGGGACGGATACTCTCAACCAGGGCTTCATCGTTGCCGATAAAACTTTGCACAACCTGCAACCCAAATGGCGTTGTACTACCTAAAAACAACAGTAGCGAACAAAATCCACCCACACTGAGGGCAAATGCAATTAATTGGCGATCGCTCACTTGATCTCGATTTTTGATAATCACCTGCTGCACCATGCGAGTCGCATTGGCAATCACCAAAACCAATCCCCAAGCCGCAGGCCAAGCCGCCAATGCAATATTAGCGTCTTGGGCGCGGGCAATAATTCCCACCAGGACAGCACGTCCGCCCCAGACTACTAGCATTGAAGAGCCTAAAGGCCAGTAGAAATTCCACACACTTTTGAGATTGGTGGGTAGCTTTAACTCAGAATCAATTGGTCGAGGCAGACGAGTGGCTCCTAGCCGGTGCGCCGCAATGGTTACAACCAGCGCCTCTGAGAGAACCCCCGCGATTAAAGCAGTCCCCGCCAGCAGTGCGCCTGACATTTTCAACATAAATCCGCCCCATAACGTTAGGGCTACAATTAACAAACGAACCATGCTAGCTTTGGCAACCGCCTGAGAATGACCTGTGTGGATGAGCAATCCTTGAAAATAACGCCGCCACGCGATCGCCAAAGGCCACAGAAACATTAACGTCAACACACTCTGCACTGTCTGCCGCAATTGGGGTGGAATTCCTAACAGCGTCCCTCCCAGCGTGGCGAAAATAAACGGCAGCGTCAGCAGCAACAGTAACGCACTCAGTCCGCCGCCTGCTAAAAGCGTAAATCGCCACAAGGCGCGACGCGATCGCCCATTCGGTGCAAGCGCATTCGAGGCGTGCAGAATCATAATAATCGGACTTTCAAAAAAGACCGCAAGGGCTTTGGCAATGCCTACGGCTGCCAAATTCACCCGTGCATCGGGTAAATGAGCTAGGGCAGCCGTCATCATCGGATCGCCAAAAGCCATTGCCACATCGCTGAGGGAGAGGGGAATAAATTGCCGCCATAAATCTAGCAGACCGATTTTAGACGGACTTTGAGAAGCCTTTAAGGTCATTGTTTATGAAGGTTGTTGCTGTTGCACGAGGGTAAGAGGGACGCTTTGAAGGGCGTTAATTGTAGCGGTGAGGGCTTTTTGTTCTAAGATTTCAATCCCTTGCTCGGACAGCCATTCTGGATTGTAGACTGTTTCGAGATAGCGATCGCCCCGATCCGGGTTCAACAGTACCATGCGTTGAGGATGGGGATGCTGCTGGCTGTAAGCCAGGGCAGCGGCAACGATAGCGCCTGTGGATGCTCCTAACAACAAGCCTTCTCGACGTGCCAGGGCATGACAAACAGAAAAGGCAATGCGATCGTTCACAGAATACGCTGCATCCAGTACCATTGGATCAAAATTGGGCGGTACAAAAGATAACCCTAATCCTGTCATTTTATAGGGGTGAGACGGCGTGCCAAAAATAGCCGAACCTGCCACATCTACGCCGACAATTCGAGTTTGGGGATGGCGCTGTTTAAAATATCGGCTAATTCCTGCCAATTGTCCCGCCGTACTAATCCCAATAACAATAACATCTGGTGCGACGGGAAAAGCCTGTTCGATTTCGCGAGCAGTAAATTGCTCGTGGGCAGTTGGGTTTTCGGGATTGCGGTGCTGGCAAGGATACCAGGCACCAGGAATGGTTTCGGCGAGTTCTTTGGCTTTTTTCATCCTCGCAACTTGCATCGATCCATTGGCATCGGCCGCACTCAGGGGGACATCTACCAATTCTGCTCCATAGGCAGCCAGCATTCGCCGAATCGGGGGCGGTGTTTTAGCATCGATGACAATCATCACGCGATAGCCTCGCGCTGCACCAATCATTGCTAAACCAATGCCGAAATTACCCGAACTAGATTCAACAATTGTGCCGCCGGGGGCGAGTAATCTGGTACGTTCTGCGTGTTGAATCAGACATACAGCATTTTTCTCTTTAATGCTGCCACCGGGATTACAGGATTCTAATTTGAGATAAAATTCGTGATGCTGACAGAGTTCGCTCAAGCGATTGAGACGAACAATGGGAACCTGTCCAATTGCCTGGGTGATATCGCCAGCTAGGGATGATTTCAGCGCTGTTTGTAGAAGTTCAATCATTGATTTAGATCCTTCAAAATACACGGTAGTTAGTCATGGTCATCTATCTTCCTTGCCTGCGAGAAATTTCAGCATTTGAGCGCGAGATTATGCTCATCAATTAGCCAGAGGGCATCTTTGCCTAATTACAAGCTTGCAACGCCAGAATGAAATTGGGGTGAAATAAGTCAGGTTCATTAATTTAAAAATTTATAGGAAAGAGCGCAGGTATAAGTGGTTTTTATATTTGCAGGGATAAGCAAGAGAATATCCGACAGCAGCAGTAACTCAAAACAGAGTTACTGCTGCTTTTTGAGTCACTAAAATTTTTGACAAAATAAAATATTTTATCAGCCAAAATTGGGTGAGTATAACCAGCACAAAAAAGCGAAACTGGCTCCCGCTATAATGATAGGGTTCCAATTTACCTAGAACTACTATGACCAAATTTGAAACAGAATCCCTAGAACAGCAGCTACTAAAAATAGGAGAACTAGCCAAGCAAACTGGTGTTACTGTAGGCACCCTGCGATACTATGAAAGCCTAGGGTTACTGGAACCTGCCTTACGCAACAGTAGCGGTTATCGTTATTACACAGCCGATGCTGCCAGAAAAGTGCAATTTATCAAGAAAGCCCAAAGACTCAACTTTTCTCTTCAAGAAATTCAGCAAATTTTGGCCTCTCGCCGTCAAGGAATAACAGCTTGTCCGCTAGTGCAAGACTTATTAAGTCGCAAAATAGATTTCTTTGAGCAGGAAATTCAGCGCATGAGTGCGTTCAAAGCTGAGTTGGAAGCTTATAAAAAACTTTGGACAAATCGAACTTCAGACAATCCCGATAGCGAGGAACTTTGCACTTTGATTGAGGGAGTGAAGGAGGGTTGATCAGTTCGCTATTTCAGCTTTAACTACCTTGCCGTCTTGAATAAGTGGCTGAGGTTGTTGAGGTCGTAAAATTTTCCCAATTTTAGCATACAAAGCTGGCAAAACTAACAGAGTCAAGGCAGTAGAAGTAAACAATCCTCCTAAAACTACTACTGACAAAGGTTGCAAAATTTCCTTTCCCGCGCCTCAATAGACACGAAATTGAGCTACACCAATAGGAATTTCTCTATTAACGCCAACAAATTTAGTAGAAATTCGGTATAGCCAAACGTTAGAAACACCTCTTATTCTTACATCGTTTAAAACAAGTTTAAGCTTCGCTTCTGACGCAACTGGTTGAGAGATTTTCACTACAATTTGGTTGTCTAAAATAGAAAAATCAGCATTAATTTTTCCTTTCACATCGTCTGTTAAAGTGATATTGTTGCTGACTATTAACCCCTTTGGAACATCAATAATCAGATGAGAAAGAGGGCTACGGCCTTGAGGAATGTGCAACCTAATCGTATGCCGAACAATCCTCGACCGAGTTTGAGGAAATTGTACAGCTCCATCAATATGAGGACTAGATCCTATGCTGGCACCGGCATAGTCAGCAGCAATCGGAACTGTGAGAGCTAAAGCTACAGCCGAACAGATTAGCCTTTTCATTATTTTACTCCTGTATGACAACCGATTTCGTTAATCAAGCCTCAGAATCCTTAGTAAACGACTCTGTTATTATCTAAATTGACATATTGAGATGAAATCAGGATGAAATTTTTGACCGTTCAAGCACATTTATCCAGAAATCAGATTTTCAAAAGAAACTATTCATTCATGTTGTGGTAAGTTGCTACTGCCGAGGGTGCGATGCGACAGTATCGAGAATAGTGTATATCAAGATATTTTTTATACTCACAACACAACATTTTCTTGAGCAAGAGGACAAGGATAACTCGGATCGCCAGTTTCTACTTGGAGCGTAGTGTGTTCAATACCAAAAAGGTCGTGCAGCTCTCGATTTACCTGCACTAAAAAAGCATCGCCGGGATAAGCTGTAGGCATTACCAAGTGAGCTGTGAGGGCTGTCTCAGTTGTACTCATTGCCCAAATATGAAGGTCGTGAACACCAGCTACGCCAGGGAGTTCAGCTAAATAAGTGCGGACTGCAAGGGGTTCAATGCTTGCTGGTACGGCATCTGTTATTAAGTTGAGGGATTCTTGGAACAATTGCCAAGTCCCTAAAACAATAACAACAACAATAATCAAGCTCACAACAGGGTCAAACCAAAGCCAGCCCGTTGCCACAATAGCGATGCCAGCCAGCACCGCACCCAAAGATACCGCTGCATCAGCAATCAGGTGGAGGAATGCGCCTTTGATGTTCAAGTCATTATGACGATCGGCCATAAACATTAAGGCACTTCCCGTATTAATAGCGCTGCCTACGGCTGCAACGCCAATAATTGTACCGCCTGATACTGAGCTGGGTTCTGAAAAGCGTTGAATAGCTTCCCAAGCGATCGCCCCTGAAGCTACCAGCAGAAAAATAGCGTTCAACAGAGCCGCCAAAATGGAAGAACGACGCAGCCCATAGGTGCGGCGTGCTGTCGGTCGCCGACGGGCCAGGATCGTTGCTCCCCAAGCCAGTAGCAGACCTAAAACATCACTCAAATTGTGACCTGCATCGGCAAGTAGGGCAATGGGAATTGGCAAGAATGCCATAAACTGGCTCAATGATGACAAACCCCGTGTTGAGTGCGATGCTGATGGCAAAGGCACGGTTGTAATTACCACCTCCGTGGTCGTGTCCGTGTCCTCCGTGACTGTGATTGTGAGACACGATCGCTACCCTTGAAGCTTGTTTCTCTTGCCCTACCCAACAGGGAAAATTTACTGATTAAAACTAAAGCGACCGTCTACTTTTTTCCCGCCAATATCCGAAGTAATTTTCACCTGATACTGACCCGCTGCCTTTCCAGGAAGCAAAGCCGTGTAGCTTTTTTCTTGAGCTCCATAGGTCATGGGAAGTGTCTTTTGACTACCATCAGGTAGCTGAATTTGAGCCGTTACTTTAGCATTAGAGATTTCTTCGTTATTGTCTTCTTTTAGAAGATGGAAATCTAAACGAGTTCCATTATCTTCTTTCTCAGAGACAAACTCTAAGTGATAGGGATCTGACTCGACAACTTGAGCGCCTTTGTGAGACGCGCCGGCATGGGTAGAGGGTTCTTTTTTTGCTGCTCCATCGGACGACGCGGACTCGGCAGGCTGTGCACCAGTAGAACTAGCATCGGAATTGGCGGCTTGGTTGCTGTTCCCACAAGCTCCCAAGAAAAACAGACCCACACTTCCTAGAACAATCAAGCCTGATTTGAATAAATTCATGTGCTTTACTCGTTGCATTCAATGATTAGTAATTCTAACAAATTTTACATCATCTTTATCTTGCATACTCCCCTAAGAATTAATGGCAATCTTTAGATTAATTAATCTGTGCGAAACTCAGCTACACCTATGGGAATCTCTGTATCACTACCAATGACTTTAGCTGAAAATCGGTACACAGAAGTAGAATCGAGAATGGGTTGTTTAACTTTGTTGAAATTAATATCAATCCTGCTGCCAGGAGCGACGGGTTCCACGAAGTCTAATATAATGTTTCTGCCATTGACAGAAACATTGATGCTAATTTTCCCACCCTTGTGTTCCAGCACCTCAATATCATTACTCACACCGACAGTGGGTGGAATGGCAATAATTATCTGGGTAACAGGGTTGCTGTTTTCAGGAAAGTGTAATACGAAAGTTTGTTTGACAAGCCGCCAGCGAGTAGGGGAAGAGTACACGTCTCCGTCTACATTGGAAAGCCTACTCTCATCTGTCTCGAAACTTGCATAGCTAGGAGCCATTAAAACTGTACTAACCAGAGTCAATGCAACCGCATTAATTAGTATTTTCTTCACATTATTTTTTTGGAACCTAAACGAATAAGAAAATCGGAGCAATATACCGCGAAAATCACTTTTCAAAAACAGCTTGAACTACCTTTCCGTTGTCAGAAACTGGCGGTGTTTGTTTAGGCACTAAGAATCTACCAAACTTGGCGTACAACGCGGGTAACACCAGAAGCGTTAATGCTGTAGAAGTAAACAATCCGCCTAAAACTACTACTGACAACGGTTGCAGGATTTCTTTTCCCGCGCCGCCTTCTAATGCTAAAGGTGCTAAACCTAAAGCTGAAGTTGAAGCGGTCATCAAAATAGCATTGAGCCGTTCCATCGATCCTTTAATAATTGCTTCCTTAAAAGGCATTCCCTCGGCAAATTTAGTGTTGTAGTTGTCTACTAAAAGCAAGCCGTTGCGGGTGGCAACGCCAAATAATGTAACAAAGCCAACCAGGGAAGCTACAGAGATGATGCCACCAGTTAAAGCTACCGCGATTACTCCTCCCACTAATCCGAGGGGTAAATTAATCATAATCATCGCAGTTGAAGGAATTGACTTGACGGACAAGTACATCAATACTGTAATTACAAGAAAAGAGATCGCACTAAATATCATAATATTTTGCGAAGCTCTTTGCTCGGCTTCAAATTGACCGCCGTACTGGATAAAATAGCCAAAAGGCAACTCCACCTCTTGTTTGACTTTAGCTTGAATTTCATTCACAACCGATCGCAAATCCCTACCTTTAGCATTAGCGGCCGCCACAATCAAGCGAGAAACATTCTCGCGGTTAATCGTATTGGGGCCAGTACCGTATTTGACAGTAGCAACTTGGGCGAGGGGAATTTTATTACCGCTTGGAGTATCAACCAACAAATTCTGAATAGTTTCTAAGTTATTTCGGGCTTCAGGCTGCAACCAAACAACTAAATCAAAAGTTTGCTGAACTTCTAAAACTTGAGAAACAACTTTGCCGTTTAAAGCTGTCTCAATTATTTCAGAAAGCTCTCCGATTTTCAAACCGTATCTACCCGCTGCTTGGCGGTTAAACTTAATTTGAATTTGTTGCACGGGCACCTGCGGTTCGAGTTGCAAATCCACAATTCCCTCAACTGTTTTCATTTGCTCTTCAACTTTTGCCCCGAGGCTGCGAAGCTGATCCAAATCCGGGCCAAAGATTTTGACAGCAATCTGACTTCTGACACCAGATAAAACCTCATCCATCCGGTGAGAAATAAAACCGCCGATATTTGGTGCAACTCCCGGCAATTTAGCAAATTCCTGCCGCAGCGCCTCCAAAGTTTTCGGTCTATTTTTCATGCCCTCCTCGCTCAAACCGATATCAATGTGAGCTAAATTGACTCCCGCAGCATCCGCATCTCCCGGAGCTCTGCCCGATCGCACTTGCACGTATTCAAACCTGCTATCATTCTTAAGTGCATCTTCAATAGCAAAAGCTGCGCTATCTGTTGTCTCCAAAGACACCCCCGGATAAAGCTGAATAGTATTCACCAAAGTTTGCTCCTGAAACTCAGGCAAAAACACCCGTCCAAACGAAGGCAAAATAATTAATGCAGCCACCATGCTAGCAGCAGCAAAAGCTAAAATAATCCACGAATAGCGCATTGACAATTCTACAAAAAAAAGATAGGTGCGCTTGCAAAATCTCGGCAGCCAAGGTTCCTCGGATCTCATGCGTTTAGTAGGCAACAAGATAGCGCAGAGGGCCGGAGATATTAACAGCGATTCCAGACTAGAAATCACCACAACTATCAGATAAGTAATCCCCATAGGCGTAAAAACTCGACCTTCTATACCGGGTAAAGTAAAAATTGGCGAAAACACCACAATCCCAATAACAGTCGCTCCAATTAACGAATCGCGCACCTCCTGACTGCCATCAAAAATCACATCCATTACCGGGCGAGGATGAAGAGAAGCCTTATTTTCTCTCAAATTGCGGTAGGTATTTTCCGCATAGACGATCGCATCGTCGATCGCAGTGCCGATCGCCACCGACAAACCCCCCAAAGTCATCGTATTTAATCCCAGCCCCAGCCAATACATCGCCAGCAGCGCCAACAGCCAAGTCAGAAAGAAATCCAGCAAAACCACCGCCAGAGTGCGCCAATTCATCAAAAACGGGATAAGAATAAGGGTGACGATGATGCTGCCTTCAACTAAAGCCGATCGCACATTCTCCACCGAAGAATTAATATATTCTTCCTGTCGGAAAGTCACAGTAACTTTAATATCTTTTGGTAGAGCTTCCTGTACCTCAGCCATTGCTGCCTCAACCGCTTTCGTTACCGCTGGAGTATCAGCAACGGGCTGTCTGTTTACCATCACAATCACAGCTTTTTTGCCGTTAAAGCTGCCGTCGCCCCGCTTGATAGCAGCACCAACCTTGACATCAGCGACATCACCAATTCTGACGACTGTTCCTTGCCGAGATGCGATCGCAGATTGCTGCAAATCTTCCACAGACTCAATCCGCCCCACCCCCCGGATTAAAGTTTCTCGATCCGGCGTAATTAAATACCCCCCTGGCGCGTTAACATTCGCAGCCGCTGTCGCTTCGGCAACTTGCTGCAACGACACATTAAAAGCTTTTAACTTGGCAGGTTCTACTAATACTTGATATTGCTTCTGATCGCCGCCATAAGCCACGACTTGGGCAACGCCAGTCACGCCTAAAAGGCGGTTTGTGACTTGCCAGTCAACCAGACGGCGCACTTCCATCAAAGGAGTAGTTTCCGAGGTAAAAGCATAGGTAATCACCAGACCGACAGGTGAAGTTGTCGGAGAGATTTGCGGTGTTTCTACCCCAGCCGGGAGTTTGCTTTGCGCTAGCTGCAACCTTTCTGTTATCAACTGGCGCGCTTGATAAATGTCAGTTTGCCAATCAAAAATTACCTTAACGGCAGAAAGGCCCACAGCAGAAGCCGATCGCACTGCTGTTACCCCAGGAGTTCCGTTAATCGCACTTTCGATCGGCAGTGTTACCAAAGACTCGATTTCTTCCGGCGCGAGCCCCGGTGCTTCCGTCTGAATTTCTACCTGTGGCGGTGCGAAAGGCGGGAAGACATCGAGCGACATTTGGGGGATGATAGAAAATGTCCAAAGACTAACAATAATGGTGGCGACAACGACTAGCCACCGGCGGTTTATTACCCATCTAAGAATAGTGCTGAACATTTTATTAGCTTTGAGTTAATAGATACATACTTCTGGCCATTAAATTGCTATATCCACGCAATTGTTTACTTCAAACTCTTGACTTCTTCCTCTTGAGTTTTAACGTGATGGTTGTCATTGTGTAACACCAGTTCAGTGTCTAACGCCGATGCAGAGGCGGAAAAACCATTATTTGCGGCATGGTTTCCTGAATCCGCTGCTAATGCTGGCAATTTGCGCCGATTTCCCAACAACACGCCTGCTGTGAAAGTTAGGGATGCGATCGCAATTCCTCCCCCTATTCCCGCCCACCATAAAGACACGGGTAAATTATTAAAATTAACCTCTGTTGCCTTTGGAGTTGCCTCTTTCTTTTCCTCGTCTTCTGAGTGTTTATCGCTGCCGCCCCGTAAAGATTGGGCGTAAAGTTGAGGTGCTCGCTGCGTTACTATCAAATCTCCCTCGAATAAACCGGTTTTAACTTCAACTAAATCTCCAGCAGTTTGACCGGGTTCAATTTCAACAGCTTGATAAGCATTGCCATTTTGGACGTAAACGGTTTTTTTCCCGCTAACCTCCACTATTGCTGCACTCGGAATTGCTAAAATATTTGTGGCAGTTTTGTCGGTTAAAATCTCCAACTCAGCAAACAGTCCTGGCTTTAATTCGCCGTTAATATTATCTATTTCTGCTTTCACCGGCACAACCCGCGTTTCTCCTTCGACGGATGACCCAATGAAGGCGATTTTTCCATTGAAAATGCGATCGGGTAAATTAGCGACTTTTACCCTGACTACCTGACCCTGTTTTACTTTATTTAGGTCTTTTTCGTAGATATTGGCGGTGGCAAAAACGCGGCTGTCATTTAAGAGACTCATCAACGGTTTTTCAGCGTTTACTGACTCTCCTGGAGTGATTTCGCGATCGGCTACCGTCCCCGAAATCGGAGCAACTACGGTAACGAGTCCTCGATCGTTGGCAACCGTTCCTAATTGTTGGAGCCGCGCTTGATAGGGTGCGTCAGCCAAACGAATGCGCGACTGAGCAACTTGGACGGCAGTTTTGCCGCGTTTGAGTTGGTTCTCGGCTTCTAGGACTTCCCGGCGGCTCTGAGCTCTGGTAAGTTGAGCTTTTGCTTCTGCAACCATGCCTTGAGATTCCCGCAATTCCCGCATTGGGAGGTCTACTTCGGCTTGTTTAATTTCGGTTTGGGCTTGGATAACTTCAGGACGGCTTTTTGCCTTAGCAACAGTGGCTTGTGCTTCGGCGAAGTGCGCTTGCGATTCCAGCATTGTGCGTCGTGCGATCGCTCCTGATGCCACTAATTCTTTGTCGCGCTCGAACTGTTCTTTTGCCACAGTCAGTTCAGTTTCTGCCCGCGCTATTTCGGCTTGCGCTATTTCAACTTGGCGCTGATAGTTTTCTTGAGCGGCTTGCACAACTGAACGCTTGTTTACTAATTCTTGTTCTTGCTGGTACTGCTTAGTTACCGCCGTCAATTGGGTTTTGGCTTGGGCGATTTCTGCTGCGGATATTTGAAGTTGGCGATCGTAATTTTCTCGTGCTAGTTTTAGATCTCCTTGTGCTTGCTGCAAATCTGCCTCAGCTTCAGCACGTTTCGAGAGAGATTCAACCCGCAATTGTCCTAATTCTGAACTCGATAAAACCGCAACCGGTTGACCTTTTGATACTTTGTCCCCAGGCTTAACTAGCAACTCTACTACTTTCCCAGCAACAGGAGCCGTCACTTCTACTTTTTCGTTGGGTAAAGTTTCAATTTGTCCTGTGGTTTTGATGCCAATATCTAGTCGCTGGCGAGCGGCAGGGGAGACTTTAATACCTAATCGTTTTGCTGTTTCAGCATCGACAGAAATAGCAGTAGGAGTTTCAGTTGCTTCGTCGCTATGCTTAAATTCATCTCCGTGGCCAGCGTGGGCAAAAGCGGGGGTGGACTCGATGAATAACAAAAGAGTCAGGAGTATTCCCGAAAAGTGAACAATCGGTGCTGAGGAGCGGACACGGGGGTAGTATTGCATGATTGAGTAGGGGAGAATCTGAACTCAAAGATCAGTTTTGCAGATAAAAATGAAATCCGGGTGAAATATGGTGTTACTGTTTGTACCAAGCTTGCCGCCACTCTTTCATTTGCTCGATTTCTTGCTTTTGCGAAGTCACAATCTCTTGGGACAATTTGTTTATTTCCGGCCGCTTCGACTTCTTCAAAGCATCTTGGGCCATCACTAAAGCTCCTTCGTGGTGGGGAATCATCGCATTGATAAATCGCAAGTCAAATTGGTCGTCAGCGGCCCCTAAATCCATGCTCATCATCATGCTTTGCATTTGTTCGGGAGTCATTGCCATCGTGTGACTCATTGGAGCGTGATAAGCCATTGGCGTACTGCTGGCTTTGGCATACCAAGCTTTTCGCCACTCTTTCATTTGATTGATTTCGCGGTTCTGAGCGGCAATCATCTCATTTGCTATTTTTTTCATTTCCGGGCGTTTGGATTTATTTAGTACCTCTTTTGCCATGTTTACTGCACCTTGATGGTGCAGTGTCATGCCATCAATAAATCGCAAATCGTACTCGGCATCAGCCGGGCCTAAATCCATTGACATATTGTGATCCATGCCATGATTCATGCCACCCATGCCACCTTGTGCCGCGTCTGGCTTGTTGTTCACTTCGGTTGCAGCCGTAACGTTTGGGGCTTGAGTTTGGCTTGTAGGAGCTTTTGAACAAGCTGCGAGCACTCCGCTGGTTAGGGCGGCTGTGGCGATCAATGTCAGCCCTGCAAAGCCGGTTTTTAATGAAATTGGTTTCATACATTTTATATGCTTAAAACGACTATTTATCTTCAGCTTTCCACATATAAATGAAATTAGGATGAAATTTTCGACTGGGAATTGTAAAAAATTATTGCTGTGCTGTCGATCGAACTCAAATTTAAGATTTACAGGACTCACAACCTAATTATGTAGGGTGCACAGTGCGCGCCTTACCCCTATGGGTAGGGTGTCAAACCACTTTTTCCATAATTCCTGATTAATTTCGCAATCCCCCTTGACACTCCAGTGGACTAGAGAAGTCCAAGCAGTTGACTCAGCCGCCGTTGTTTAAGCCGATCTCAAGACGAAGTTGGTGACAATTCAAACTGTGAAACCGGAAAATGAAGTTAGGAAAGCGATCGCATCTGTTGGCAGTTGAAGACAGAAGGCAGAATATTACCCATTCCCAATTTCAGAGTGCATATATGGATCATCTGACAGTCAAACTCCAAGGCATGAGTTGAGTCGGTCGCCCTTCTGCTGGTATCCAGCGCGTTTTTGCTGAAGTTGGACTAGACCCAAAAGCAGCTCAAATCTAAACACTGCAAGCACCAGGGAAAATTGTAGCGATACTGGGAGATGGGATTAACGATGCTCCGGCTTGGGCAATAGCGGATGTGGGAATGGCGACGCTGCTCAGGTGAGGGTATAAATAAGCTTTCAGGTGTTTACATATCATTATTTGCTGATATGATGATACAAAAGAGCTTTGTATTGGAACTAAGCATATGATTGTCTCTGCTCAATCCCAGTCCACTCGCTTGAAAGCAAAACTCTTTCGTGGGTTTTCCGATCCATCCCGATTGGCGATTTTGGACGTGCTGCGATCGCGTGCAATGACTGTGAGTGAAATTGTTGAAGCAACCGGGCTATCGCAATCTAACACCTCAAACCACTTGGGCTGTCTCCGTGATTGCGGTCTGGTAAACACCCTGCAGCAAGGACGGTACACAAGCTATCAACTCGCCGATGCACGAGTTGCTGAGATTTTGGAAATGGTTGAAGAGTTACTGGCTGATGTAGCAAAAGGAGTTTATGAATGTACCCGCTACAACTGCTCAAAGGACGAATAACAACAAGCTAATTAGGAGGCGCACGATGTCAGACTGTGGATGTCACATGGAAGCCAAGAACGCAGCCGAGCGTAAAACGCTGCGAATTCTGTTACTTATCAATGGCACAATGTTTGTCGTCGGAATTGTGGCAGGAGTTTTAGCGGATTCAACTGCCTTAGTTGCAGACTCATTAGATATGTTTGCAGATGCTTCGGTTTACACGATGTCGCTGTATGCAGTTGGCAAATCGGCGCATCACAAGAATCGTGCAGCGAGTCTAAGTGGTATTTTTCAGATCACGTTAGCTGTGATGGTTGTCGTCGATGTGATTCGACGGTTTGTTTGGGGAAGTTCACCCGAATCAGGATGGATGATGGTAATGGCTTTTTTGGCCCTGATTGCTAACAGTTATGGTTTGTACCTTCTCTCAAAGCATCGTAAGGGTGAGGTACATATGCGGGCAAGTTGGATATTTACGCAGAATGATGTAATTGCAAATTTTAGTGTGATCTTCGCAGGTTTCCTAGTCACTCTATTTAATTCTCGCTTTCCTGATTTAATTGTTGGATTTGGAATCGCAAGCCTAGTCGTTTGGGGTGGAATCAGTATTATTCGGGATGCACAACGCGACAGAATGAAGCAACAACGGCTGTAGTAATATCGCTTAACAGGTTTTGCAGCAACGATTTGAACGTTTCTCGCTTCGTTTTAGTTTTTTCATCGCCGAGACATAGAAACAGTACCGAAGATAGCTATGAGTAAAATGTACTCCAGCAACTTAACCCTGGAACAATGGGAGTTGATTGAACCTTTTATTTCACCTGTAACATCTAGGGATCGTCATCCTAAGGTTGAGGTGTGAAATGTCCTGAATGCGATATTTTACCTGTTAACCCAAGGCTGTACTTGGCGTGACTTATTTGGAAATTCCCCACCTTGGCAGAGCGTGCATCGCTACTTCTGCACCTAGCGTAAAGACGGAATTTTGCTGAGGCTAAATGACCGACTTAGAGCCTAGGTTAGAGTTAGCCACAACCGAGTGGTGAGTCGGTCTGAAGCCATCGTGGATAGTCAAAGCATCAAAAACGCAGCAATGGTAAACCAAGCAATGGGATGTGACGCAGGCAAGCAAATAATATGAGTCAATAATTTTTACTTAACCTGAGCAAAACGATAATAATTCTTACTCTCGATCGCAACTTGTGACCGCTAACTAGAACTAACTAGCAGCCCAACTTTTAACTCAATAATTTCCCAAATTTTGAGCTTTGGAGATATAGTATGAATATGTGTTCATAAGTTAATTATTTCTTTCAACCTAGGAGACATCATGAACAAGCCAAAAGCATCGGATTCCGGCTGCTGTAGTTGCAGTCACGACGATCGCCCCGATCTCAGTCATGAGAATCATAACCATGACCACAGCCACAACCGCGGTCAAGGAGACTTCAACCTGAAGCAAGAATTGATTCCTGTGATATCGGTTGTTGTCCTATTTGTTGGCGGTTTAATTTTTGAAGAAAAACTGCACAACACGCCCTATTCTGTAGGTGAATATCTGGTTTTCATCCCAGCCTATCTTTTAAGCGGATGGAATGTTTTAACCAGTGCGGGTCACAACATTCTACGAGGTCGATTTTTTGATGAAAACTTCTTAATGACTATAGCAACACTCGGGGCTGTAGCTATTCACAAACTCCCTGAAGCAGTCGGGGTGATGTTGTTTTTCAAAATCGGAGAACTTTTTCAAGAATTTGCCGTTGGGCGATCGCGTCAATCGATCCGATCGCTTTTAGAAATTCGCCCAGACAGCGCCAACCTCAAGGAAAATGGCGACATCAAAAAAGTTTCGCCCGAAACCGTAGCCGTCGGCGATATCATCCTCGTCAAACCCGGAGAAAAAATCCCCTTAGACGGTGAAATTATAGACGGCAATTCTCAAATTGACACATCTGCACTAACTGGAGAATCAGTACCTCGAACCGTGAAAGCTGGAGAAACAGTTTTAGCAGGAACAATTAACCAGACAGGAGTTCTCACCGTCAAAGTGACCAAACTCTTTGGTGAATCTTCAATCTCCCGAATTCTGGAATTAGTAGAAAATGCCAGAAGCAAAAAAGCTGAAACTGAGAAATTCATCACCAAATTTGCCAGTTACTACACGCCGTTTGTAGTATTTGCATCGCTAGCAGTAGCTTTAATTCCGCCTTTGTTCATTTCAGGAGCAACTAATGCAGACAGATTTTTATGGGTTTACCGCGCCCTAGTCTTGTTAGTTATTTCCTGTCCTTGCGGATTGGTGATTAGCATTCCTCTGGGATACTTTGGGGGAATTGGCGGTGCAGCCAAGCGCGGTATTTTGGTTAAAGGCTCGACTTTTTTAGATACCCTGACAGCAGTCAAGACAGTTGTTTTGGACAAAACAGGAACTTTGACAAAAGGAGTTTTTAAAGTAGCACAAATTGTGCCTAGAAATGGTTTTGCCCAAACAGAGTTGATGACAATAGCGGCTAAAGTAGAATCTCAATCAAATCACCCAGTCGCGAAATCTATTATGGAAGCTTACGGCGGAAATATAGATTCATCGGATGTGAAAGATTACGAAGAAATAGCGGGACACGGCATTCGAGCCAAATTAAATAATCAAATTGTGCTGGCGGGAAATGACCGTTTGCTGCACCGAGAAAATATCCCTCACGATCTCTGCAATGCTGAAGGTACTGTCGTGCATTTAGCGGTAGACAACCGCTACGCTGGCTATATTTTGATTGCTGACGAGCTTAAGGAAGACGCAGTACAGGCTATTCGCGACCTCAAAAAATTAGGTGTTGAGCGAATCGTGATGCTCACAGGAGATAATCAAGCTGTAGCCGATAGTGTTGCGAGAAAGCTCGGTTTAGATTCCTATTTAGCCGAGTTATTACCCGAAGGAAAAGTCGAGGCGATCGAAAAACTGATCGATCAATCTAAAAAAGGCGATAAAATTGTCTTTGTGGGGGACGGAATTAATGATGCACCCGTTCTTGCGAGAGCTGATGTGGGCATAGCGATGGGGGGTTTGGGTTCGGATGCGGCGATCGAAACTGCCGATGTTGTGATTATGGCAGATGCACCGTCCAAAGTGGCTGAAGCTATTCAGATTGCCCGAAAGACTCACAATATTGTTTGGCAAAATATCATTTTTGCCATGTTAGTCAAAGGCATATTTATTGCTTTCGGTGCTTTTGGGTTAGCTACAATGTGGGAGGCAGTTTTTGCGGATGTTGGGGTGGCTTTAGCAGCTATTTTCAATGCGACTAGAGTTTTGAAATAGAGTGTTCGCAGGGTGGGCATTGCCCACCTTACGCCACAATTGAAACATACATTTTGAGGTCAAAAATACTATGCGTCGTCAACGTTCTCAGCCCTGGATTCACCGCTATTCTCGTCCCATCACGGCAGGAATTGCCTCGATAGGGGCTGCGATCACTGCTTATCTAACAGTGGTCAAGTTATCCAACGGCACGGCAGTTTGTCCGGTCGAAGGCTGCGATATCGTGCTTTCGAGTCCCTATGCCTATGTCTTTGGTTTGCCTCTTTCTTTGTTCGGTTTTTTGGGCTATTTGAGCATGATAGTTTTTGCCGTAGCTCCCCTACTTGTTAATCCCGTAGAACAGAAGAGTCTCCGCTCTAAGTTAGAGTCTTGGACGGGACTATTTCTGTTTGCTGGTAGCACAGCTATGACGATTTTCAGCGGCTATCTGATGTATGTACTGGCTGTTGATATCAAAGCAGCTTGTATTTACTGTATTGCCTCTGCTTTGTTTGCAACTAGCTTGTTTGTCTTAGCATTAATCGGTCGCGAATGGGATGATATTGGGCAACTATTTTTTATAGGAATTCTGGTGTCTATGTTAGTGCTGATTTCCTCTCTGGCTCTTTATGCCGATGTCAATAATCTCGGTACAGCTAAGGAGACTAGCATGAAGACTATAACATCTTCCGGTACTTCCGAAATTGCTTTAGCGCAACATTTAAAAATAGTGGGAGCTAAAATGTACGGCTCTTTTACCTGCGATCATTGTCAAGCGCAGAAAGAAAGTTTTGGCAAAGAAGCGGCTGGCATTATCAATTATATCGAGTGCAATCCTCAAGGAAAAAATGCTCGGCGCGATCTTTGCGAAGCTGCGAAGATTCAAGCGACTCCCACTTGGGAAATTAACGGTAAGTTTTACCAAGGGCAAAAATCGTTGCAGGAGTTAGCTGATTTATCTGGCTATCAAGGAACTCGCGAATTTAAAAATCTCTCAAATCAGGAACGTTGACAAGAGTGATTTTTGGCGATCGACCTAATCATAGTCGATCGCACGCATCTCGGTTTAAGGTATGAAAAATACACAATTTTATATTTATGGTAATCGTGCGGTTGTAGCTAATGGGCGATCGATTATAGTTTGTTACTTTCTCAGGAACAGAAAGTGTTGATTGTTTCTGTTCCTGAGAGAAACTAAAGTCGGATGAGACGAATACGATTTTCGGGCATTCGTTGGAGATTGGCAGCAACTTTGGGGCTTCTATCGTCGCAAACTGTCGATGTTGGCACAAAAGACGGGGCGCAAGAAAGTGAACCAGAGTGCGGATGCTGTTGGAGGATGGGTTAAAAGAAGAGGTATAGGGCTAAGGATTCTCTTGATATTGTGCGATCGCTGTAATCCGAGAGTGGCGATCGCTTTTTCATGCTAGCGGGACTTAAACAACAAGTTTTAAAACTAAACATCGTCGCCCCAATCTAGGATACACCGACTTTGAAAACACGCCCTAGGGATTCAAGAGACAGCGGAGCGTGGTGTCCAGGGTGTTGGTTTCTCCTTTTTAGAGGTTCTCAAAAATTTCTTCGCAATCCCCCTTGACACTCCAGTGGACTGGATACTGCAAGATAGGATTAACCCCTCAAAGGAAAGGAAAAATACAACCATGACACTACAGCTAAAAGTCCCTAACATGGCGTGTTCAGCTTGTGGCGAAACCATTACCAAAGCCATCAAGACAGTAGATGCCGCCGCAACTGTTCAGGCAGATCCCAAGACCAAACTGGTCAATATCCAAACTCAAGCATCTGAAGCCGCCATTACAGAGGCAATTACAGCGGCAGGTTATCCCGTTACCTGTCACTAAAGATTTCTCAGACCCATTTTAAGGATGAAAATAAGGAGGTTTTGTATGGAAAACGCCACTATGAAACTGCGAGGCATGAGTTGTGCCTCTTGTGCAAGTAACATCGAAGAGGCAATCCGCTCAGTTCCGGGAGTTGAGACGTGCAATGTTAACTTTGGAGCTGAACAAGCCAGCGTTACATATAATCCCAGCCAAACTGATGTAGCAGCGATTCAGGATGCCGTGGATGCGGCTGGATATTCTGCTCTGCCGATGCAAGATGATGTACTTGCTCCTGAAGATGATGCAGAACGGCGGGCGCGGCAAAGTGAAAATCAGGACTTGACCCGCAAGGTTTGGGTTAGCGGTATTATCAGCGCCGTTATCGTGATTGGCTCGCTGCCTGCGATGACGGGATTGCCTATTCCCTTCATTCCCATGTGGCTGCACCATCCCTGGCTACAACTTGTACTCACTACTCCAGTATTGTTTTGGGCGGGTAGGTCTTTCTACATCAATGCCTGGAAAGCCTTGAAGCGTCATACCGCGACAATGGATACGCTAGTAGCGATCGGGACAGGGGCAGCTTACCTCTATTCTCTATTTCCCACCTTCTCTCCCCAGTGGTTTATCAGTCAGGGTCTTAAACCAGATGTGTACTTTGAAGCGGCATCTGTAATTGTTGCATTGCTCTTGCTAGGACGACTGTTGGAAAACCGCGCTAAGGGACAAACCTCAGAAGCAATTCGTTCTCTTATGGGTTTGCAGGCAAAAACGGCGCGGGTAATTCGTAATGGACGAGAGGTGGACATTCCCATCGCTGAGGTAGTGTTGGAAGATGTCATTCTAGTTCGTCCGGGTGAAAAGATTCCCGTGGATGGCGAGATTATTGATGGCTCCTCAACGATTGATGAGGCAATGGTGACGGGTGAAAGTGTACCCGTGAAAAAGCAGCCTGGTGATGAAGTGATTGGAGCGACTATTAACAAGACTGGAAGCTTCAAATTCCGAGCCACACGAGTGGGTAAAGATACGTTTTTGGCGCAAATCGTTAAACTGGTGCAGCAAGCGCAAGGCTCCAAGGCACCGATTCAGCGATTAGCCGATCGCGTTACGGGATTGTTTGTCCCTGTTGTGATTGCCATTGCGATCGCTACCTTCGTCATCTGGTACAACATCATGGGCAACGTCACAATGGCATTGATTACCACCGTGGGCGTGCTGATTATTGCTTGTCCCTGTGCGCTTGGCTTAGCCACGCCAACCTCGATCATGGTGGGTACAGGTAAAGGGGCAGAAAACGGAATTTTGATTAAAGGTGCAGATAGTTTAGAACTGGCGCACAAACTGCAAACTGTTGTTTTAGACAAAACAGGCACGATTACCCAAGGTAAACCCACTGTAACGGAGTTTATAACGATTAATGGTACCGCCAATGGTAACGAGCTAAAACTTCTGCGCCTCGCTGCATCCGTCGAACGGAATTCAGAACATCCTCTGGCAGAAGCGGTGGTGCAATATGCCCAATCTCAAGGAGTGGAGTTGACGGATTCACGGGAGTTCGAGGCTCACGCAGGCAGTGGTGTGCAAGGGTATGTATCCAATGAATGGGTGCAAATTGGAACTCATCGTTGGATGAATGAATTGGGAATTGATACCAGTAGTTTGCAGCAACCGTGGGATCGATTGGAATATCTCGGTAAGACGGTTATCTGGATTGCCGTGAATGGCAAAGTAGAAGGAATTATGGGCATTGCCGATGCCGTGAAACCATCTTCTGTTGTCGCAATTCGCACTTTACAAAAGATGGGATTAGAAGTGGTAATGCTAACAGGTGATAACCGTCGCACGGCGGAAGTCATAGCGCAGGAAGTTGGCATCAAACGAGTTATTGCAGAAGTTCGTCCCGATCAAAAAGTCGCTCAAATCGAAAATCTTCAGGCAGAGGGAAAAATTGTCGCAATGGTGGGGGATGGAATCAATGATGCACCGGCACTTGCTCAAGCTGACGTAGGCATGGCAATTGGCACAGGAACAGATGTCGCGATCGCAGCTAGCGATATCACTCTAATTTCTGGTGACTTACAAGGCATTGTTACTGCCATCCAACTGTCTCGCGCTACGATCCAAAACATCAAACAAAATCTGTTTTTTGCCTTTGTCTACAATGTGGCAGGCATTCCGATCGCCGCCGGAATTCTTTTCCCGATTTTTGGATGGCTCCTCAATCCAATTATTGCCGGGGCAGCAATGGCATTTAGTTCTGTTTCTGTAGTAACAAATGCGTTGCGTCTCCGTAACTTTCGACCCAAAAATGTTGGCTAATTTGATTCGTGCTTAAGAGGAAATAATGATGGACAAGCAACTTGCCTTTCTAGGAACATTAGCAGGATTTGGATTTCTGCTTGGAGTAATTTCCGGTTCAATTTTTGGAGTGTTAGCGTAGCCTATTTTTTCACTCTGATGAATGAAACATCGAACGATAGCGCGGGTTTAGTCAATCACGAAGGAAATTTACTAAATACCTTTGTTCAAAACCCGCTCTTACTGCCATAATCTTGTTTATTTTTTAGGAGGTTTTCAAATGAGCGGCAAAACAACAATTATCGGTACTATTGCTAGTCTCGGGGTTGTACTAGGAATGTTATCTGGTGAAGGAATAGCGCAAAATACCCATGAAACGCACCCAACTCAAACACAGCAAAGAAGTCAGTTTCATCGCATTGAACAACCCTTAAGTAACAAGATTTTAGTTACTTTGGCTGGACTCGGATTAATTAGTTTAGAACTTTGGTGGTTTCTCCTTAGCAAACCCAAATCTCAGAAAGCAGTTACAGCAGAAGTGCAAGCCGCTAACGTCTCTGACCCAGATGAAATGGCTGCTCAGGCCTTAAATAACTGACCGTCAACCAAGTGCGATCGCTCGAATGGTTTGTCCAGACGCCTACTGCTACCCAAAGTTGCGACATTCAGGCGATCGCCACTCTGTCATTCAAAAAAATGTCTAGCCCCTCTTGACTCTCCATCCCACTGGATAGTTTATCATAAGCTTAGAGTTGGATTCAGTAGAGGAAATGAGTATGTTAGTTCAAGAAAAGCAAAAACTCATTGGTTTAGTTGCGAAGGAAAGCGGCGTACCGATCAAAACCATTCGCTACTATGAGGAACTCGGTTTAATCAAGGCATCAGGCAGAACCGAAGGGAAATATAGATTATTTAATTCTGATATTTTGACTCGGCTAAGGTTTATTAAACGCGCCCAAACTTTGGGATTAAGTTTAGCCGAGATTCAAGAATTATTGACGGTTCACGATGGGGGAGAGTTGCCTTGTGAACACATCAAAGTCCAGTTACAAGATAAACTGCTCGCTATCGATCTACAAATTCAGCAACTACTTATCCTCAAACTAGAGTTGGAAGGATTACTTTCAGGTGCGCCCACCTTACTAGAAAAGGTTGATTCCATCATTTGTCCTCTGATTCAAAAAAAGTAAATTCTTCTATAACTTAATTGTTTCGATCGGTGTGTCAACGGAGGTTATAGAAGTTGACACACTGGTTTCTTATTAAAAAATAATATCTCTCAACACAACAGCCCCATACACTGATTAAGGCAAATTTAACAGTTATGGTCAAAGTGGGAAAATCATGGTTTATATATCTTCTTGCTGCCTAAATATTAGAGTTGCAACACATTAAAAAAGATGAATTAGCAGGGCAAATATTTGACCATGAGCTAGAGCTTGCCTACGCCGTAATTCAGGGAGTAGAAGTTAGATAGAGGAGAAAGAAAAAACTACCGTACCCAACGTGTTAAATTTAAATCCAATCACCACACTTAATGTTTCGTTACATAAAGATAGTTTTTCCCGCCTACCTACTTATATGTCGATTTATTCTGGAAAAATTTGTCAATATTTTTTCGCTACCCCCTTGACTCTCCAGTCGAATAGAGAATTTAAGCTGTTATTAGGTTGAGTAAGTTCACGATTGATTTACTAAACAAAGTTCACCCATCAATCACCATCGATTAGAAATTGAAAACTATGGTACTGCAACTAACTGTTCCTAAACTAGCTTGTTTTGCTTGCGTGAATGCTATCACCAAAGTTATTCAAACGCTTGATTCTACTGCCTCGGTTTAAGCCAATCCAAAAACCAAACTTGTCAGCATAGAAACTCAAGCCTCCGAAACAGCAATCAAAGAAGCAATAGCTGCGGCTGGCTATCCATCCGTGTAAACCTTTTAGTTTTTTTTCCTGCCAGCGGTTAGCTTTTGGCTAGCCGCCAATCCTAAATATTCATCTTAACTCTGGAGTTTATCAGTAGTTTAGAGGATTCATTTACAAGAATGCCCTTAACTAAACACTCCAAACGAGAACAGCAAAGTCTGAACCCCTGATAAATCGACAACCTCAAGTTTACTAACTGGAGAAAACAATGAAGCCATTTTTAACTGCAATTGCTATCACTTCAACTCTCATCCTAGCTCAAGGTTGCTTCTCACCCTCAAGCACGAAATCTGGCGAAACCTCAACTTCTTCTGCCTCACAATTAGCAAATACAAGTTCTCACGAGGGTCATGTAATGGATAATGTCCAGACATCAGGAGCTAATAAAAATCTTCATGAGGGTCATAATATGGAGGATTCCAAAACCCATGACGCTGGAGAACAACATCATCATGGTGGTTATTCAGGGCATTCCGATGCCGAGCCTGCAAATGCTATCGCTAAGCTGACAGTTCCCTCCAATATCGCGCCCAAAACTCCCGTACCTTTGGTAATTGAAGTCCAAAACAAAGAGGGAAAGTCTATTGCTGATTTTGATAAATTCCAAGAACAATTAATGCACCTGATTGTCGTTAGCGATGATCTCCAATATTTCAATCATATTCACCCCACCTATAAAGGAAATGGACGCTTTGAAGTTCAAACTGATTTTCCCGACTCAGGTGGTTACACGCTGTTCAGCGATTACAAACCAGCAAAAAATGCAGAACAAGTTTCTGTCTTAAAAATGCAAGTTCCGGGTCAAGCTTTAGCTCGGTCAAAAGTTGACATGGCTACCACAAAAACTTTGGGAAATACTAAGGCTAACCTCGCGTTTTCTCAACCTCAAATAAAAGCAGGACAAGGAGTTAACTTAATTTTCAAGTTGCAAGATGCTAGTAGCAACCAACCGCTGAAGGATTTACAGCCCTATTTAGGCGAAAGAGGACACTTAGTCATCCTCAAGCAGTCATCACCGTTGACAAAAGCCGACTATATTCATGCTCATGCCTTGAAAGATACTCCAGCAGGAGAGGTTCACTTTATGACCAGTTTCCCCCAACCAGGAAAATATAAGCTTTGGGGGCAGTTCAATCGTAATGGTCAAATTGTCACGGCTGATTTTTGGGTAAACGTTGAATAGTTATACTCGCATTTTTCGTTTCTGAAGCAGAGAAACAGATTTTTGTCTCGAAGGCTTGATGTCTAAACATTTTGCTATCAGCTAACTACTGGTGGCTGATAGCAAAACTCCTTGGCGATAAATCATGAGTAAACTATGGAATCATCTGAATTACAACCTTCTTCAAACACCAATCTTCAAATCCATTCAGAGTCCGCTTCTCCACGGCGATCGTCCCCTTGGTTATTGCTCGTGTTGCTCCTTGTGGGCGGTGGAGGGATTGGACTGGGGCGCGTTTTTGCTCCGAGTAATCAATCACCTCCAGCAACAGTTCAGCAACCGCCGCCAACGCCTGTAAAAACATTGTCGGTGCGAACCAGCCCAATTACAGAAAGCTCCGAATTCATAGCTAGCCTGCAATCGCGTCGCTCTGTCATCCTGCGACCAAGAATTCAGGGTCAGGTTTCTGAAATATTTGTCCGAGCAGGAGATCGAGTTGAAACAGGTACCCCTGTGTTGAAGGTTGATGCAAACCAGCAGCAAGCTTCGGTTGAAAGTCGAATTGCAGGGGTTGAATCGTCTCAAGCCGATTTGGAAACTGCTAGAGCAGAAGCAGCAAGCGCCCAAGCTGACGCCAAAAATGTCAGAGCGGTACTCAAAGCATTACAGACTCGTCGAGTTTCTGAACTGTCTGACCTAAAACTCAATCAGCGAGAGTACGAACGGTTCAGCTACCTATAGAGCTCATTTGACATCTAAGAGACCAACCTCTTAATCATCAGCCTAATAAAACAAAGATTAACTTTGGCAGTTGCATTATCCAAAGTTCTCTCGAAGTCAAGAGTGAGGATTTTGCACCAATAATCCAAGCATTCGATCGTTCGATTCTCCATCTCGCTTTTACTGGAACAAATCCTGATTTACCTTGGGCTTCTTTTTGTTGTTTCGATGGTTTTTCCGAGAGTTCAAACTTAATTTTGGTCAGAATCTGTGGGTAAATCTTCTTTAACTCAGTAATCAAATGTTCGGGATGATACCCGTTGGTAGATTTGTAAAAACAATATCCTTTCGATGCAATACTGGCATTACAAGTATTTTTTACTGCTTGTGAGTCGATCATCATCAATGTAGTCCACTTCGGTTTTTTTTAACTTGCAATCTGACTTGAGAATGTCAGACCCTCATCAACTCTTCAAGCACACCTTGAGAGCGCCACTGTTTGTAATGCCAATATACGGTTGAGTAGGGAGGTAAATCTAATGGTCGCGTCTGCCCACTTGCCACCATTCTTGAGTTGATAGAAGATGCCATTTAAAATTTCTCTTTGAGGCCAGTTAGGGGGTCGAGTTTTCTTTTTAAGCGGCAATATTTGAGAGAGTAAGGGTGACAAAACTTCCCATTCAGCATCTGTGAAATTAGTAGAGTACGGCATCGCCCGAGAGAGTGTTTTGATGGTAATTTTACATCAACGAGCGTCAGCGGGGACAACCAATTTGAAAACTTTTCCAGGCTAAGCTTTAAACCCCAAAACCTTAACAAACAGCTCACAGCAGGCAATCGACTGCTATGAGCCTCACGCCCGCTATGAGTCGATCGTCAAAAGATGTCAAATGGGTTCTATAAGGGCGTGAGCATAATCCCCTTCTTAAAAACACGATCGCCCAAGAGGTTATGTGTCATTAATTCAACAAGTAGTAAGAACCCAAAGCGCTTCTCTAAACTGTGTAAGACTCAATGGCTGTACTTGAGAGCGATGCCTACGCCCCCTTCCGACGCATCTATCTAATCCGTTGACATCTGGGTTTTGGCTCACATCATCTTCCATCCCGATTGCCGAGCGTATTCAACTCAACATTACGCTCGCACTTTGGGTTTCATCTCGCACAAATCTTACAGCACAACCGTGACGTTGGGAATGGGAAACGCAAAATATTCCGTCAGTATGCCAATGCGGTAATTAAAAACTTTGTAGCGATATTTGAAGTATAGTTCGACATCTCCCTAGTCTTCCCAAATTAGTAAACAGCGGGTGAACGCCTAAAACTTCTAAGTGTTGCACGATAAGTTCGCCATTTTAGTAGCTCGCGCCCTCTTCCATAAATTATCCATCCAGTTTGGTGTTGGGGCTTTCTTAAAAATCCGGTTAAGTGCTGAGTGCTGCTGGTATTGTGATCCGTTAGCACTTGTGCTATATTCTGAAGTTTTTATCCTTCTAAAATGCTTAATTTTCGTGCAAGTACCGGGTGTGACAGTAATAGCCAGCACAACCCTTGCTGGTCATAGGATGTAGCAATGACATCCTACTGATAGGACTATGCAAGTAGCATACTCGAATCGGCTTGTAAGGTGTATCAGACTTTGATTAGGGATAAATTATCAGATTATCATAAGTTTCCTATCGGGTCCACCTTATTAATTGGGACACTTGCATAAGTCCTGGCTAAGTAAGTTATTCTATCAAACAGTTAACTAATCAAGATGGAATGTTTGAATCCAATAATTTAGTAATGCAAAGGTTTAATAAAGTAGTAAAAGTACAATATAATTAATTGTATAGATTTTACCGGAAGCAACAACTTTAAAATTAACAGGTGCGGACATCGGCTACACTTGTCTACGTTCGTTGGTTGGAAGAAGTGAGGTATGTGTGCAGACTAGGTGTTTAGAGTCAGAGGTGGTATTTGCTTCGAGCGAGGAGCTAGTTCAGATTAAGGTGCTTGCCGATGTGCATCGGCAAGAGATAGGCTTTGTGAATCGAACAGTCCTGGCAGAAGCGATCGCAAGCCGTGAAGTTCTTTACCACCCCTTCGGCTTTCTCCATTTTCATCACCGTCGAGACAAAATCTCTACTCTTTACCATCTTTGCGTTTCCCCCGACCACCGCAGGCTAGGCATGGGTCGTCAGCTTATTTGTGCATGGGAAAAACACAGTAGGAAGTGCGGTATTACAAAACTGCGCCTAAAATGCCCCCTGGACATAGAAGCTAACGGGTTTTACAACAAGATGGGATTCGATCGAGTACAAATTGAGCCTGGTAAACGTCGCTCTTTAGTTGTTTGGGAAAAGATATTATGCAATAATGCTCTCACAACTCCCCAGTTTGTGGCGGCTGTAAGTGCTGGCGGCCCTGAAATTGAACGCAGTAGACAGTTGTGGATTTCTGGCGGCGATCAGCGTAATCCTTTTGATCGCGTTCTTTACTCACCGATAACGTGCCCAGCTTCTACTACAGAATACTTTCATCAACAAAAAGATGTGGGCAACATTTCGGAAGTTTGGCTAGATTGCGGGGCATATCAGGTGCAACAGGGGAAATTTACTTACGATCGACTGCTGGAATTTTTAGATAATTTTTATCGCAATAATACTTGGGCAGATGGGTATGTATTGCCGGATATTGTACCCATCTCAACTGATTCAGATAAAATAGTGGAGTACAAAGTTCGCGAAACGCTTTACCATTGCGAAAAATTTTTCAGTAAAATGCCAATTTATGTACAAGAACGTGCGATCGCTCCTGTACATGGACGCAACATTAACCAAATCAATCGCTGCATTGAGACCTATGCAAAAATGGGTATTACCCGTATCGGTTTCGGTTCTTGGGGAACGTCAGGGCCTAACGGCAGCGTTAATATGATTTCTGAATCTAGTTTGGCATTGTTTAAGATTGTTTGCAGTATCGCCAGTGAAAAAAACATGAAAGTTCACTGCTTTGGCATTGGCGGCCCAAACAGCTTTTATCGCCTCCGCAATAACTCTCTTGTCCCTCATAGTTTGGATAGCTCAACTTGGTCGAAAGCTGGAGCTTTCGGTAGCATCTTTTTTCCGGGTACTTCTCAAATTCAAATAACCGTTAGACGCAGCTTTGAAACTACTAAAACAGGTTTAGAGGCCCTTAAAGAGTCTACACAGCATTCATGTTATTTTTGTCAAAATATTGATAAATTGAGAACCAGCAGAGAATATCGGATTATGCACAATTTAACAGCTTGGTTAGATACCTTACAACGCGCTTTATGAGCAACAAATTAACTTTACACATTCAGCAAAACACCACACTAGAAAGAGTAGCTGCAATTCTTGATTTCTTAAAAAACCAAGAAACAAATTTTGAAGAATTGGCAGCTACTTGTAATTTAGGAGTTTCCGTTATCCAAAAGGTAGTATTCCCATTTTTGCGAAACATTTCAATTATTTCAAAAAAAAATCCACCCTCACTGACACCTCTTGGTGGAATTGCAGCTATAATTCAACAGTCTAACCCCGAATTGTTAGGAGATTTTTTACATTTACTAATTTATAATTTGCACCACAAAGAATCTGAAAAAAGGTTTTCTTGGACTTATGCTACAGTTGTACAACAACTCTGGCTGCGAAAAGAAGTTGTTTTATCGCCTCCCGAAAAAAAATCTCTAGTGGGAGAAGTAATTGAAAAGGCTGCTGTCAAGTTTGAACTACCTACCAGTGAAATAGCATTTAGTGATACGAGTGTGGCTGGTGCCCTCAATTGGTTGCGATCACTATCACCCAGTGTTATAGAACCAGAAGGCAAATACGAACACTTCAGCCGTCGCTACTTCAGCGCCGCTCCTATTTTACTTCAGGCAGTAGACACAATCTACAAACAGCAACAACGAACCTATGGAGTCAAGATTTTCTTGCGAGAAGAAGTTCAAGAGGCTATTTGTCAAATGTTGTTGCTAGATCCGAGCGGATTAGATGGTAGCATAGATAATGCTAAATGCACCTATGATTATGATCGAGGTGGCTTCTTTGACTGTGGCTATGAAGGGGGATACGGACAATGGGTAATGCTGACTCAATCCCCTGAGTGGACTCAATTGCTTTAGCTAAGTATTGGCATTCTCCGAGACACACTTTATATTTACAATCCATGAAAAGATTATTAGAACAACTAGACTCAATCCAAGCAATTGTTGATACAGTCAATCCCTCCCAGATAGAAAATGAGCCTCAAGAAGTAGCCAGAGTTTATAATCTATATGCAAGCAGCTATAACCCAATTGAACCCGTAAAAACTCTAAAAGACCATTTGATTGAGGAAATTGGTAAGGGTAAACCTGTTACTGGCTACCTTAGTGCCGACTATGGGTATGGTAAGACAGCAACACTAATTTATTTATGGCAGCAGTGTCAGGATCATAAGATAATGGCGGTGCCACCTTTCAAGTTTAAAGAGCTGGGAGATTTGATGGTTGCCACTTATGGCTGGATAAAAACGTGCCTCAAACCAGAATTTCTTCCTCAGATTGAGGTACTGTATCGCAAATATGGCTTGAAGTCTCAGCAAAATATAGCAGCAGAAATAGCGCTCAAGTACAAGTTATCTGAAGAGAAAGCTTTAAAAATTATTCAACAATTAAATACTGACACCACAAATACTGATAATGTTTTGAATTTTTGGCAGGAGACAGTTTCTCTCCTTCGACAAGCAGGTTTTGCAGGTTTAGCAATATTTGCGGATGAAAGCCAAGAATTTTTGCGAACAGAAGAAGGTGCTAGCGTTCGTATCCAGATTTTGAGCGATTTAGTTAAAGGAATGCGAGCTTTGGGTTCTACGCCTGTTGCATTAATTCTAAGTATGCCGACTACTCCGACTGAATCAGCTATTGAAGAACAAGCTGGTGATATTATTCACCGTATGAAGGAACAGAAAGTATCTCTTAGATTAGCTGGTGCGTACAGCTCTGAGTTCCCAGGAAAACTGTGGAATTATTTGTGTACTAATTTTCTGGAAGACAAGGCGCAGCAGAATCACTTGGCACATCCAGCAACAATTGAAAGTTTAGGGCAATTATGCGATCGACAAAACTTCAGCAATGGCCCTCGCACCGTCATTGAAGTATTTAAACGCATAGTCCATTTTGCCCAAAATAATCAGCATCCCTATACTCCTTTAGATTTGATTCAGGATTATCTAGAAGGACAAGTACAGTTATATGGTACGGAACAACACAAAATTAGCAATACTATCAAAACCTTAGAGCCGTTGATCTCCTTTCCAAAACACCCAAAAGGACGAGAGGTAATCAGGCTACTCGCTGGTTTCCCTTCAGGCCTTTCTGAAAGTGTAGCTAAACAATTTCAGCTCTTAAAGGAGTTGAAAAAACTAGCAGAAGATGACAATTTTTACGGTCTGCACATTATACAGCCGACTGAGCGCACTTTTGCTTTAGTAGCCCTTCTTCAGACAAGCATTCCCACAGTTGTAGATAAAATTCTAAATCGATTTCGTCAGCAATGGTTTGGAGAGTGGAACGATACTCAAAAAGAAGAGATGGCTACAACGATTTTCAAGTCAGAAATTATTTCTTTACTCTTCCCACTTTCTAGAACGGGCCAGAAAGCCAATTGGTTTTGGCGTTATAAAGGGGACTGGAAGCAGGATAGATTTGGAGTTTTTAATTTATTAGATGGGGCTCCAGAAAAATATAATGCGGATTTTCCTAAGCGTTCTCTTGTTATCAGTGTCGGGAGTAAAGAATCTGGTTTAATGAGGTTTCAATCCCCAGAAGAAACTCACTTAGATTGGCGGTTTTACTTAAGCTATGAGCGAAAAGGAACCGTCGTTCCACAAGTTTTAACTGCGATTGCCGGAACTAATCAAGTAGACTTCCATCTTCAGTTAGGTCGAAGTTTTGAAGGCGAATATCCCACATCCTTCGGCTTACTCCGCAAAGTCATGGCTTCCGAACAATGTTCTGTTTGTACGCTGCTGAGTTTGTCTCATTATATTCAAGACTGGCTCTCAAAAAATCCTGAAGTCAGTAAAGCCGATCGCTCTAGATTAGAACACCATCGCCAAGAGTGTCACCAGTATGCCATGCGATTGCTGTTTCCGGCGATTTCGCCTCAAACTTGGGAAATTGTGGGCCTCAAGGGGGTAAATGGCTCAGACAGTAAACTTATCGAATCAGTGTTCTATCAAAAATGTAAAGCCTTATTTACCGATTATAAGTCTTTCTATAATAGTATGAACCCGACGTTACGTAAATATAAGTTGCTCTTGGAAAAGATACCTTTATCTGTTCGCAAAGGTCGTCAGTTATATCAAGTTTCCAAAGAAGAATTTGAAAAATTGTTTGAAATGGGGAGTTCTAGCCTACCCAGTGTTTTAGCAGTTTTCAAACAACATGGCTTGATGAGTGGGGAGAAAATTGCAAAACGGAAAGAAGGAAATTCCCAAGTTAAATTTACAGAACATCCTTTGGAATCGTTTATTAAAGAGAAACTGCAATCACAAGGCAGAACACAGACAGTTGAGACGACGTGGGGACACCAAGATGTTAAAGCATTAGAGTATTCAAAGTTATGGAAAGCAGTAAAACTGCTTGGCTATCTTGAAGACGAGTTTCAAGAAGCTCTTGAATGGTTGCAGCGACGACGCTACATAGAGTGGGCGCGTTCAACGGATGTTATCCGCGAAGCCAGTTTGGAATTAGAGCCAGATGAGTTAAATGCTCAATTAAAAGAACTCCGCGTTCGGGTTTCTTCGTTACTTGAAACTTTTGATGAGACGATTTTACATGAAATCAATGAAAAGATAAATGAGGAGGAAAAAATTATTGATGCTAACCATGAGTCTGAGGTAGCTCTCGATCAAGTTCATAGAAATATCCAAGCCGAACGGGAGCTTCTAGAAAATTTTTGCATTGAGAGGCGCTCAACCCTGCAAAAAGAACTGCGTGGAATTAAACTCAGGCTAGAAAAATTTACCCTAGACTTGAATGCTTCTAAAATTAGTCAAATTATTGAGAGTGATAGTGGCCTAGAATCTTGTCTCAATGACTACCGGATAATTTTGGAAAGGCAAGTAAATCAGCTAGATAAAGATTGCCAAAGCCTAGCTAGTTCGCTTAAAGTAAATGAAATTGATATACTTGCATTGCATCATCAGCTAAAGCATTGTCAGCAGTTTTTGCTAACTTACGAAACCACTAAATTAAGGCTTGAGGAGTTGGTAGATGGTTTAGAGAAGTGGCGGATTATTCTAAATCGAGCACAGATGTTACGAGAGAATTTGAATAAAGACCCAGTTCGCTTGATGCGTTATGATGATGACTTTGTTGACCGGGTTGTTAAGCATTTTAGCAACAATCAGCTTGAGAGTTTTAGACAGTACGATTTACTGCAACAACCTTTGGTTGAACTTGAAGAGGAAATTAATGGTGAACAGCGCTCGCGTCGAGAGGCTTTCGAGCAAATGCTTAGTCGTTACGAAGTCTTACTGGATCTAATTTCAATTAATGAATCTCCTTTGAAAAATAGATGCAAATTTGATGATGAAGACCGGGATGGATCTTACCAGATTATGAAAGGAGTTTTGTGGGAAATTTTGCAAAAATTCTGCGAAGGTTTGGTTTCAGAATGGGAGCAATTGGAGCGTGATTTTTCCTTTATTTCCCAAGAACGCGACCACGATATGACAGAGTTTTTGAGTCAACTCACTGATTTAAAAACACAGCTATCATTACAAAGAGAACAGTTGCGATCTGCGATCGACAACTTAACCAACCTTGAAGAACGAATAACCCAACTCAAATCTATTTTTGAATACGGTCAGGTTCTTCAGGATAAATTGAAAGAAATTCATTTTAAAAGAGATGAAAGCCTTCAGGAGGAAGAAAGACAGCTTTTAAATGCCATTAGCTCTGACAACAGTGCGATCGCCATTAGCCAACTTCGTCAAAATTTGCCACATAATCAGGAGGTATGGGAACTCTTAAAGACTTTGTACAAAAAGGGACATCTAGAGATTATCCTTCGCCGCCGCGATTAATTTTTAAATAGTATATACTTCGACTTCTAAACTACTTTTATTTACAGTCTGTTAGGCTCATATCTTAACTTCTGTGAGGATGTAGAGCCACAAGTTTATATTTCAGTTTTCCCTCTGGGATAGTAGGTGATATTTCCTTAACTTCCCGAATAGTTGAAAAGTAAATCTCACTTAGAGTTGCTGTTTTAACTCTAGGTATAGCTTCATCAATAATACGCCCTAAGTATTTCTTGTTAGTTTCATTAGCCAAAATTTCATAACTTTTAGTCCTGATATTCAATCCAATTAGTTTGCCAATAATTTCATACTCTCTTACTGTTTCATCTTCAGTTCTACTAATAACTTTTAAAGCTTTTTTTATAGATGAAAGGGGTAATTCAACAGAACCTCCTCGTTCATGATTAGGGGAACCCCAGTTAAAACGAAGATTAGTTTCAGATTTAGATAAATTCAATAGAAAATCTCTATATCCCGAAGCTACTCTACTTTTCAATGTCCAGAGTTTCTGACGTAAAATATCTGCGTTATCTTCAGGATTACCACTCATTTTAACCAATTCCAAAAATTCGTTAAGAGCAATTTCCACTAAATAATTAGCGTTGTCTTTTTCTATTCCTTCAGGTAAGGTTGCTAGTTCTATGCCAAAAGAACCCGGGAAAGTTCCTAGTACAGTTAACTGTGTTTTTTCAGTAATTGAACGAGGTATCATTCCTGTTGGAGTCGGTGTACCATCTATTGCTTGACCAAGAGCATTAAAGACACTTTGTACAGATTCTAAAATTCTTCCCAAAAATGCTACAGGGGCTTCAGTTGGATTCGGGGTAGGAAATTGAAAGGTCAGGTTAAGAGTTTCTCGTTGAATTTGTATTGCAGTGCGAGGTGCATCTTTTACTTCCCAAATGAGAGGTAATTCGTTGCCTACCTCAATAAATTCATTGGGCATAGGTAACCAATCGTCAATTAGATTTTCACACCAGATAATTTCAACTTTATCAGGGCTATCATCTGAGTTGATGATTACTTCATAAACAAAGCCATCTTCTGAATTTAAAAAAGCATTTCGTATATCAATCAAGCCAGCCCGGATATTTTCAAATCTACGTTTAGACATAGAGACATAAAGCCATTTTTCCAATTTTTTTGTTTGAGAGTACAAAATAGCAATGAATAGATGTCCTGATATATTCCGACACGAAAAAAGGCAGGGCGTATCGTAATATTCATACACCTCGATCAATTCCAATTTCCCTAAATGAGTCGATTGTGGAAGAAGTCTCATAAATATGCCTCATTCAGTATTGGGGCAAGTGATAGTAACAATTTGAAACTCTTTCCAGGCTTCAGTATTCTCAGGGAACCACCAAGTATGGTGATTTTTGCCTGTTCCTTTTGCAGGGGTATTCTGTATTAGTCCTAAATCTAAATCGGGGCTTAGATGTCCCAAGGCAACTTTCTTCTCGCGAAGGAAAGGTTTTCTGCGAAGAGCAGTGCAGACACCTTCTTCTGTAGTAAACACAGAAAGACCACAAGTTTGACATTCCGTTAAACCTTTAGGGCAAGGCTCACTTGGGTTCATTTCGCGCCACGAAAGAAAATCCTCTAGCTGTGGGGGATCTTTATCAACAAAGCGATACACCGAACCTGCGACTGGGTGAGCATTTTCAGGTGGGCATCCATCAGGGAGGTTTTCAGACCAAGGCATCAAGTGCTAATTCTATTTTAATTATTTACGCCAACATTTAAAAGCAGAGTAATCATCTTACCGAATCCTTGGTATTTTTCAACAACATTAGGCACAATCTCCCGGTCGCCGGAGAACCATAAATGGGTTGGCAGCCTCCACCTCATAACCAGAATACTGCGTATGTGCGCTCGCCACCGCTGCAATCCACTCTGGATGGTCATCATTCCATAAAGGATGTCGAATCATTTTGATTGTCCGCCGTCGAGCATTCTGGTGAACGTAGCCAGTGAGAGTCCCAAACGGCACCGACGCACCATAACCCAAGCGTTGAAGTGTAGCAGGAATTGGGCCTTGGACTAGGTTAAGCCAAGGATTCTGGAAATGGTCCCAAGAAGAGTTGAGATCGATCGCCGACGCAGGATTAGACACCAATCGTGCCATATCTAAAGCCAGTCGCCAATCCAATAACCCGTGATAAGCAAGGTTTTGATAGTCCCGCAAACACAAATTGCATGAAGTATCACATTTACTTCCGTGTTCTTCGTGAGGATTCGTCCATTTCCAGGCAATGCTGTTTGAAATTGTTGGATCTGCCCGATCGATTAGTTGTTGAAACTCATCTGGTTGGGCTAGAAACCGACAATAACCCGCCCCATTCTCCAATTGATCGCAAAGAAAAGCTTGACCTATAATCGCTCCATTCTGCTCTAATGAACGAAAACCAGCCTGCAACTCAAGTGCATCCACATCAAGCAGAGAAGCAGCCGCTACCCGCAGCCAGAACGCAAAAGAATACCAAGCAGCACGACCTTCAACTGTAGTTGGAGTGGCAAATATGCCATTAGGCCATTGCACGAGATTAACTAGCAGAATGTCCGTTTTTCGACGAGACAATAACGCTACTCGGTAGGCAAGTCCAGACGTACCAACCAGGCTATTCGGGTTAGAAGACACAGTATAAGCTCCGGGTTTCTGCCGTCCAAAAACAGTTGCCTGCTGAAAGTCGAATCCCCCCTCGCCACCATTATCATTAGCCGAAATGATAGTGTCATTGAATGCAGATACAGAAGCATTAAGGACAAATGCAGGCGTGCCATTATTTGCACGCCTGCCATCATCATTCGGAGGGATACTCAAAGAAGGTCGTGTTGATCGCGGTTGCCACTCAAATTGCCCATCAAAGTCCTCTGGTTGCAAGTCTGTAAAAAATGCCTTGGGTTCCCTGGCATCAATGCAACGCATCGCATCATTTACACCGCAAACTGGACATTGAGTTGTTGGCGGTGTTTGACCGCCCGGTAGTGGTTGATTTAAGATTATGTGCGGGTACATTACCGCTTGACAGTTACTACAAAGTCCGAGAGATTGGTTGCCATTTGGTAGTGCAGGGGCAAACCCTGAATCTGAAGCAATTGTGTTGCCTTGAGGATATAATTCAACTACACCACAGGCAGTGTGAACCGCCTTATCTTTGACAGTCTCAGAGCCGGGTGCAAATTGGCTGATAGCCACATCAAGGTTGCGATCGACTATTCCCGTCTCTGGTGGCCATTGAGCGCCAGGTGACGGCCAGCGCGTGTAAAGTAAACGCACCCGCGTCGGGAAGCCAAACATCGGCAATAACCCCGCGTTTGCCAAACGTTCGCTCAGTGCATTCTGAGTGTATGTAGAGTCATTGACTTCAGTTTGAATGTCGGAGATCAGTTGATCGCGGAGATAATTCAACATTTGAGAATTACTAGCATTCGGTAATGTTGTTTGCACCCGCAAAATATCTAAAACTGACAAAATCTTCGGTTCATTGGCTGGATTGTTTAACCAACCTGCGATCGCTACTTCATAATTAGGCCAATTAGCAACATCACCAAACTCACCGTGTACGTTGTCAGTCCCACCTAAAGACGCAGTGATTCCCGTGTCTGTGAAAGCTTGCCTTAACACCTCTTTTCTGAGGACGCGCTGAAAAATTTCTTGACTCTTCATATCAACATAAGGCGGTGGGGGTGCGTCCCCTGTAATACTTTCAGGACGCTGAAAGTAAAAGTCATCGTGGCTTCTGCCTCGACAGAAGGTAACAGCTAATGAAACTCCCGCAGAACGTCTGCCAGCACGACCTACCCGCTGTTGATAATTAAATCGGCGTGGTGGCATATTTGCCATCATTACTGCTAGGAGTGCACCAATATCAACCCCTGCTTCCATTGTCGTTGTTACGCTCAGTAAATTGATTCCCTGAACCCGTCCGTTCTCGTCATTAATAAAAATGTCTTGAAACCAGCGCTGACGCTTAGTTCGCTCTTTCTTGTCAGTTTGACCCGTTAATTCCTCGGCATTCATGCGGAAAGGTTGACCTGATTGCTCTGAAAGATAGGTATAGTAATCAAAGTCGCTTGTTGTCTCTCCGGGTATCAGTTGAATGGTGGAAAAATTGGGATTGTTAGAACGGCGATCGCTGTTACATTCGGGGCAAACTCCAGCCGCAGGTTGAAGAAAGAAAGCATTGCATTGGGGACAACGGAATCCCGGACGCAAACCATCAGGATTGGCTGCTGGTGGTAGAACGAGATAGAGGCGATCGGGATCGAGTGCAAGTCCTCCACCGCTAGGTATGCCAACGTGTGACTGGATTAATTGTTGCTGGATATCGGCTGGTGCTAAACTCGTTTTTGTAATATAACGTTGAGCAAAATTTGATAAATTTGAGTCAGTCCCCAGGCGGAAATAAGGGAAATAGCGGTGCAATTTCCGAGTCCCTAATTGTCGAATAACTGCCTCAGTTGCTTGAATCAGATTAGGTGTTGGGTTCCCTTGAGGTTGATAGCTAACCCAACCCTGTCCGAGTCCTTCAATTGTCCGAGCTATGTGTGGGAAAATAGCGTACATCAACTCAGCGGTTAGCAAATCCTCTAACCGATTAATGTGATTGCTCTGTTGCGGTGTGGGAGAGACAATTGGTATGACTGAATTGCTTCCCCAGTGATAACAATCAAACCAAGGTTGCCAATTTTGACCGTTTCCTTGTCCAAGTGAATATTTTAAAGCCTTAAAATCCGTTCCCCCCGGACAAATCCCGTATTCTAGTAGCTTATCTCTAACTGTTCGTCGCAAATCTAAAAGAAGAATTCGCTGTGGGTAGCGCTGGAGTAAATCAAGCCATTGGTTGCGAGCTTGCGGGTTGAATGGGGGTGAATCCATCACCCAGGAAACAGCTTCATTTACCTGGGTAGAATAGGCATTACCAAATCGGTTGCGCCTTTCCATATCGTCTAGGCAACTGGATGATGTTACCGCAGCATGAAGATTGGGATTTAAAGCCTGTAATCTAGCCAGTGCTGCTTGGTTATTCGTACAAGTGATGCGGAGAAAGGCTACAAGATCATTCCAGTAATCTTGGAAAGACTGAATCAACAACATCCGCGCCATATCGCGATAATGATCTCGCTCCATTCCCGCTGCCAACTTCGCCGCATCCTGGCGGCTATCGGAGAAGATAACTAACTTGCGAGATGAAGATCCTGTAGGGCTTTGTTGTGATGGCATTTCTCTCAGGAGTCCACTAGCAAGTACCTGACAAGCTTTTTGAAATCCGGTGCGGTGGAAACGCAGGGGAGTAGGAAATTTGTCTCGTTTTCCATAGTCAGCATCACAGCGAGGACATTTACTTGGCAATGCTCGTTCTTCTGGATGATTGCCAACCACTTGATACAGCCACCCCGGTATTTCCTCTGCTTGTGGTTGAGCGTTATTCTGTGCGATCGCGCCTGTACTCCGGTTCAGCTTGGCGCGAACCCATTTTCGTTTTATCTTGTCAAGCGTCCATTCTGGGTCTTGTGGCTGCGTATCCCAAACAGGTGTCTCTCCAGGCAAAGGCCAAAAAACTCTATAATTTCCGTAGCGTTGATTAAGAGTAATACGGTCAGGGATTCCCTCTAAATCGGGTTGATCTGGTGTAAGAATTTCTATATTCGTGTTGCCTATCCGTCGAGTAGCTCTGTAACCGCCAACAAAAACTTCTCCACAAACTTCACAAATAATTAAATCCAAAACACGAGAACCACAGGAGCAGCTAAGGCAATGAGTGGCATGAATTGCACCAACAGTCGGAGGATTCGGATCGTTATTCCTGATAGTGCGATCGACTGCTGAATCGTCGGTACAGTCAGGGTTACAGCAAGCCCATAAGTTTTGCAGGTTGTGAAAGAATAGATGACCGCGTACAGGTTGGGGCGATCGCCCTGTACTTACTCGTTGAGACATTCCCAGTGCTAGAAGCAGTCCGCGCATCGCATCAGATACCAAACCATTAGTCGCCGCACCAGAGAAAATTTGACGGTCTAAATCTGTGGGATTATTTGAGTTATCTGGGTCTCTAACTTTCGCAGCTCGAACTGTAGGATTAGGATTATTTGGGTTAAGCAGACGATCGATTTCTCGGCAAGCATCCCTCAGTGCAGCGGCAGCACCTACAGTAGCCAGAGCTTCGCCAAGATGTTGTTCGGCACTTAGTCCTGAGGCCACTGGCTGTCCCAGTTGCACCGCCAAATTAGACATAGCATCCCGCACCTGATTTGATGCTGAATCGGGCGGTTGCATTTCCTGCAATGGATCAGCTTGTACTGACTGAGCAAACTGGGCAAAAGCACTTTGATACTGATACGAAGAAAGATTGAATCGCTCCCCAGAAGTAGGTGTTGTTTGTTGCCCCGTGATGAAGGCAAAATTATCGCGTCCAAAAAATTCGCGCAGGAAATCTTTGCCCTGTTGATTTTCTTCAAGGCTAGCTGTCGTCGTCAATATCCGCAGTTGCGGCGAGTCGGGTGTCAATCCCAAACGCGAATACAACAATCGCAGAATATAGGCAACCTCTGTTCCCGGCGTACCCCGATAAGCATGAAGTTCGTCAATAATTAGGAAAAATTGGTTATTTGGGTTGCTTGCCAACCAATTACAAGTTTCATCAAAAATATTGTTTTCGATACTCCGCATCATCATAATGTTGAGCATCGAATAATTAGTAATTAAAATATCCGGCGGACTATCTTGCATATCCCAGCGAGACCACATCTCGCCGCCATCAAGTCGCGGGAAGTAGTAAGGCAAATCGGGCATATCATGAAGTAGAGACGGATTGTTTTGGATAGCCGTTTCTATCTTTTGCCGCTCCTGTTCAATCTCCCTTAATTCGTTCCTCAGTCGTTTGATGCTCTCGTCTTTTTGTATCCCTGAAACTGGCGTTTGTCCCGTATAACGACCGAAAGTAATTCGGTTTCTGCCTCTATTTTGATCTAACCACTGATGTACTGAGGGTGCTTCCAGTGCTTTTCTCAGCCGGCGCAATTGGTCTTCAACTAAGGCATTGAGGGGATAAAGAATTAGGGCGCGGAGGGCTTTTGGTCGCTGGGTGTGCGCCAATTGAGATACTCGGTTTCCATTGCCATTCCACCAGCCATAATTATTTAGCGTTGGAGGATTAGCTGACCAAGTGCTCGATTCCCTCGCTAACTGTGCTAGTAGTGGTAACAGGAAACATTCGGTTTTACCGGAACCCGTACCAGTAGTCACAACTAAATCTTTTTGGTTGACTAGCACTTCCCGCAGGCTTTCCCATTGGTGTCGGTAAAGCTGGACTCCCGGATCGAAAATCATTTGCCCAAGTTCTGCCAAGTTGTGGTATTCGGAGGGCAGTTGATTGGCTGCGGCTGACAAATTCATCCCTGATGATGGATAAATAGGGACAGGCTCAACTAAAGGAGGCTGACTCAAGGTGCCTGGTTTCTGGAGGATGCGATCGCGTTCATCAGCCAAAGCGCGGTAACGCAGGGGAAAAGCACTTTTGATATATAGCTGATAGATGCGATCGAGTCTTTGATACGCCCCAACTAAGTCATGCACTGGCAGGTACCTCTGAGCACTTTACATTAAGTTTATCAGTTAGCAGAGAGATTACTTCCATCGGCACGTTCTCGTACAGGAGCCAGGAGTCTTGATAAGTCGGGAGTTGTCCAGATGCTAGCACTAGCGCACGTTCGTAAATTTCAGGCCAACGCTGGGAGACAGGTATTGCTAAACGCTCGCTAGCGCGATCGTAACGTGCAATACATTCAAAGCCACTGTGCTGCAACGCTAAAAATCGTAGACCATACCAGTCGCCCTGTCGCCAACTAGCGCTTTCTTGGTCATAAAAGAGTGTATAGCCTGGACGATCGCTCTCCTCTATCCTCCACATCTGGTACATACCTGTTTGATTGGGAGAGATACAGCTAACAAAATCATTACCATCAAAGCGCTTCCACTCGTATATGCTCGGCACAATTCCCTGCAAGCTTCTGAGATTCTGCTTCCAAATGTCAAGATTTGGTATAATTTCAGCAAGTCGGCTCGATACTTCCCCAGCGTAAAGGATAGAAAACTGGCTTGTAATTATATTAAAGTCACTCAAATTGAGACGAATGCAAGGCGGTGCGTCTCTTCTTGATTGATGACTGGAAATTATATCTGTATATTTTTCCAACTCCTTCAGCAACTTGATGCTGCGTTGACCGCAAAGAAGAAATTCTGGAGAGTGTGATTTAATCTTAACGAGGGCTGTAGGAGCCATAGACCATCGTGTACCGTCTGAAGAACACTCAATATGCCCAAGCAACCTAAGCCTCCGTAAAATGCGTTTTGGTTCCTCAAGTCTCAGAGCATCGCAGGCTTTTTTGAAGGATTCCCACGTTCCGCTACCAAGGGTAGATAGCCAGTAGAGAAGGTGTTCGTAACGCTGGGAAAGTGTCTCAATATCTGGTGACGATTGATTGATAGGCGATGAGGCGCTCCCCTCAAATGGGTTATCACAGGTAACTTTCTCTACAGGCTGATAAGGAATGGGGTTCGTGTAATCGTAAACTTCATGGGCTGCCCCAACCATAGATTTTATTTGTTCATAGGTGAAGCTCTTATTGCCGGGAACAGCAGAAAGTTTAAAACAGGGAAATTTGAGCAAATTTGAGTTGACAATTTCTTGAGGTATTTCTCCTAGTGTACTACTTTCAATTGCCAGAAAAAAATAAAAGCTTTTTCTAGAATTGGCTCCTTTTTCCAGTCGCAGAAGTGGCACATATTGACTGATATTTTGGTGTTGTATGTGTTTGGAAACTTCCTCGATAAGTTGTTTTGGGTTCCCTTTGTATGAAAATCCTCTGTACCAACGTTGAATTTTGGTCATTTTACTTCTGCATTTATTTAAGTTTATTGAGCCAATGACTGAAGGACGCTGCCACAAATATTATGACTTGAACCTATCGGCATCACTTCACAACTTGATGGTTCTTCTATTGACAGGCTACTCCAATCAACAATTCTGACAAAGCGCTCGCTAGATTCACCTCCACAAGTAGCTTTTACGAGATAGTCACCTACACTAGGAAAGTTAACTACAATGGGAATATTTGTACTTTGCTGTAACTTTTCCCAAATTTTGGAATCATCCGATAATCGAGTTACTTGTAACTCAACTGTGGGATGGAAACCAAAGATAGTTACTTGAGGGCTATGTCCCTGTAGCCATGCACCCAATTGGGGTACGCGCAAACCACCTGAAAAGCTAATAGATAAACGGACACTGGGTTGCAAAGCATCTTTAAGTTCTTGACTTTTGATAAAGACTGCATCCCAAGCTTGGGAAACAACCATACACGTGTGAATTTCAAACCAGGTAGAATTTTTAAATACTGGTTGTGCTCCACCCTGCCATTTCAATAACTGCTCATCTTGCAACCGTTGAATATCTGAGAGCAGTTCTTTTTTGTAGAGTAGGATAAATGGCGTACCGAGGGATGGCGTTCCCCAAGAAGCATAGGCTCCTGAATCTGGGTTATCGGGATCGGGAATTAATATCCAAAAGTTACGCTCGGGCAAAATTAGGGAATCCAGGTCTGTAGAACAACTAATTTGGTATCTTGCACCGCGATCCAATTCATTCATATTTATTGGATCTTTTAGAGGGAAATACCATCCAGCGCGTTCGCCCCGAAGCTGGTGAACGTTATCTCTGTACTGAACTTGTACCGATTCTACTGGTCGCCCTTTTAGCTGTTTCGGGTAGAGATAGTAATCAATCTGACCCAAGAAGGGATCTTCAGTGCGATATAAACCTGCAAAAAGGTAGCGGCTCCAGGTGCGTACTCCTTGTTTTAGTGTTACTGGTTTCCCCTCATTTTGCCATTGTTCGTAAACTTCGTGAATTGCTTCGGCAACGGCTTCATACCGCTGTCTGTTGCTCGTCAGTAACTCTTTTAAGTGTTGGCAAAGCCTTGATGTCTCGCGGCGGACATGAGTAAATAAAGTTTGGGCATCCCATTGGGCTGTCCATTGCTTTTCGTTAAATAGATCTAGAAGTCGGTTTTTATCAGCGTGGCGCAGAAGAGATTGCGAAATTGGATAATTTATATAGGTAGTTGGACCACCGCGACCTCGAACTGCTGAAGGTAAGAATCCCTGTTTCCTTAGCCAAAGATTCCATTCTTTCCATAGCGGTTCTTCAGCTCCGTAACCAAATTCCATGCCCGGTGGACGACAAGCGCCGGACAGACCTAAAATTTTCTGCAATCGCCGGAAGTAGTTTAGTTCTGATATTTTTTCTTCCTCAGCCATCTGATAGGCGGCTAGAACTGTGGCACTGAGAAAGGCAATACTTTTGGGTAAACCGTCAGAATCACACCCTCGCAAGTTGCTCAAATTAACTTGTTGGTCAATGACGACTTTTTTCCTTACGGCAATCAAAAAGTCATCGCGACCGTTGTTGACGCCCGTATCCTTTCCGAATTCTAGACCAATACGCTCGAGTACATCGTCGTCAACGCTTACGTAGAGTTTAGTACCGCGCGGTACGCCACTGGTAAAGTAAGACACTAATGCTTGGTTCCATTCTCTGTAGCTTGCCATTGCTGTTTTCGCTTCTTTGGCTTACCATCTAAGCCGTTTGTTTAAATTATCCCAGGTTTGTGTGACGATTGGTAGCTAATGAGATTCAGCTTGGCGTTGCTAAATACAGGTATGAATTCAAGATTTCGGAAGGGCTATAAGCCAAGTAGGGTGAGTTTTGTAACTTCAAGCCAAAAGTTGATTCATACCGTGAATCAGCAACGCCTCAAACGATCTTTTTCACGAGCTTTAAAACTTGAAGCATACCAAACTAGCAGTAAAATGGTAATTACAGGAAGAAATACTATACACGTCAGCAGCAAGATGAACGAAATAATCATCAGTAGAACTTGGAAAAGTTAGCTAACTTCTGGGTAAAGTCACACCAGTGTTCAATCCTTAAATTTACGATACTCTGGCGATTCTACCCAAATTGTACAGAATCCCGAAATAGCTGGCCTTCCCGCCACTTCCAAAGTCACCCCCAAACGCTTGACATCTTTTTTACATTCTAAATTAGTCAGACTATCCGAATTCCACTTCATCAAATTCCGAGCAAACTTCCCCTCACCGCTAGTCGCCCACCGCAAAGCCTCCGCCTGCTCCTGAGTTAAAGAAACTGCTTCCCCCGGTGCAAATCCCCTCTGCGACCAAAGTAAACCCATCCACCCTATCAAAGCACCGACACCCAACGCTACCAACAGGATACCCGCAGCCGGTATCAAAGCAAGAGCGGATGTCCTCCACCGAGTCAATTCCGTCTGACGCACCAGAGAATTGACTGCTTCAGCAATTTTCCCCTCTTGCTTCTCAACCGCCACCCGTTCGTAACTCGCCAAAGTCTTGTTAATCCGCCCCACCCACCGATCGAACGCTAACTCAAAATCCTCTGGTTTTGGACTCTCTTGAATCAGCACTTCCAATCGGCCAGCAGCCAACAAAATCAGAAAAATCGGGTCAGTTGGCTCAATTTTCCCCTTAAAAGCCAATTCCAAAACTTTGCGCCTGTACTCCTCAGATTGCCCCTCTAAAGCAATATCAAGCAAAGATTTAGTATCAACAGCACCATAACTCACGGCAACATCCCCGTAGTTTCAAACGCCTCATAAGCTGACAACATAAACGACTTAATGCGCTGCCGGCCCAACACACCGAGTTCCTGACTATTCCTTGCCAAATCAAAAGTTATCCCCCGAGCATCGATCGCATTCCTTTCCCGCGAATAAAACTTAGGAAAATCAATCACCTTGACCTCATACTTTTTTATCGCATTCTGCACCTCCTCCATCTCTTCCACAGAACTCCAATCATCCTCCAATCCTAAATTGCGGACGAGAACGTGAGCAATCTTATTGTCAAAATGCTTAACTGACTTCAAAAAAAGCTGCACGCTATCGTAGCCCCCCGTGCAAATAAACCACTTGCAAAAACTAATGCGAGACTGCTTCCCCAACTCAATTAAATTGTTTCTTCCCATCCACTTAGTTACCAAAGGATAAACCTGAGCCGGTAAATTGACAATTACGCTCTTTTCAAACGCCAATTCAAAAATCCGATCCGCTTCGTAAAACTTCTTCTCGTCCTCGCTAAACAGAGCTTCACGGCATACGCTCTCATAGATTCGAGATACATCAGGATTAGAGCGATCGGTATCTACGGCAAAAAATGGGAAATTATTGTCCAAGAAATACTGAATCAAAACCCTAGCAAATAAGCTCTTGCCAACCCCGCCTTTCTCTCCATCAATCAGATGAATTTTAGTAGCCGGTTTTTCAACCTTCTCTAACCCGCACTCTTTGAAACCATTCGAGTTTTCTATCGCTGTATCCATACCGGAATCTCCTCCTTCATCTACCTGTTTAACCACAGAATCGGTTAGTTGCACTTGATATTTCGAGTTTCTACTTCTACTTGCCATGTCGAACTGTCCTATTTCAGGTTGATTTCCTAACAAAAATACACTTATTTCTGCTTTGTATGGATAGCTAATAACTGCCCAACCAGCAAGAAAATGTGCCTAATCTTTAACTAAATTCGCAAATACAACACAATGACTATCATCCCTGTATTTGCAAAGGTAATTAGAGTCAAATTCCGCTCAATAATTGAAGCTCATTCATGCGAATCCTGAATCATCGAAATCCTCGCCACCCTCTAATTCAAAGAAGTCATCCGCCGTCAATCCGCTACGGGTGGAATGGTTAGGAGGCGTCAAGCTTTCCACACCGTAAAGCAGAGAACGGTCTGCCTCCTCAATGCCAGCAGGTACTTCTCGCGAAAATGGTATTTTGGAAATAGGCATTCCCCCTATATTAGTAGGAGGATATTCAATCCCGCCTCGCTCGCGCAAATAGAGAGCGTGCTTTTCCAGAGCATAGACGGCATTTCTAAATAACCGCCCTAAAATAACTGGATCGATATTCTCTTTTTCCAGATATGCTAGCGGCAGCCAGTAAGGTCGCAGAGATTGGAGAATCATTTCTCTCGAAGGCAGCAATAAATTGCCTTTAATATAGGACATCAAAACTCCATCATGAGTAGATTTTAAAGGCTGATAGCGCCACAAAAAATCAACCCTTTCTTTTTCCTTAGCCACGACCAACTATCTCCTGTAAAACGGAACCTTTTGACCCACAAACAGCGGATTCTGTGACCTGAGAATTGAACTGCTTTTTCAAATTTGCCTTGAAATACGAAAACATCCCATAGACATCATTGAGCCGATTTTCAAACCCTTTCTTTTCCAAAATAGGTGGCATAGCAATTTCGGCATTCCAAATAATCGGAAAGCGATCGTAATGTTCGTTTAACTCCTTACCGAGATAATCAGCCGTCCCACCGCAGAACACCAACTCATCACAATCCGGCGGCAAATTCTCATCCAACCAACTGGTGAGACTCCGCGCATATTCAGGCCGTGCCTCTTTGATTGCTGCTATCATCTGCTGCACTTCTTCAGCCCGCCCTTGCTTAGTCGTGCTGCGAGCCAACCGCATTAAAGGAGCTGCCTTGAACTCAGATCCCGCTGCTGCGATCGCCGGAGTCAATCGCTCCGCAGTCTGCCCTGAAGTCCTAGCTACCACCCTCTCCACCATGCGGATGAAGCCCAAATCGCTCGTTTTTCCCGGTCTAACATCCCCCCGTTGCACCACCAGGAGGCTAGCATTACGGTAGCCAATCATGGCGATCGCGCACACCCGCTCTTTCAAAACAGAGCCGACTTTCTTGTTGTGCATCAGGTAAATGCCACCCCCCTCTGGCTTGCAGTTAAACGCCAACAATTCCACGCTCATCTGACCTGTAGGAGTTTGGTAATCTGCTAAAGCTTCCCGCAGCACCCGCTCGAACCTCCCCCGGTCTTCATATTCCCCCGGTGGCAACAACACGGCGATCGCCGCCGTAAATTTCGCAGGCAAATTCAGCTTTTCCTTAATCGCCCACATCCCAGCCAGAGTTTTGTGCAGCGCCCTCTCGTACTTAAGCTCCGAAAGGCCAGCATTGGCGTGAAACCTCTCTTTCGCCAAATACCCTACTGCCCTGTAATCGTTCCTAAAGGCAACCCAAGCCGTATTCTCAGGCTCGGCTGACCCCAATTGGTCTGTGCCATAAGCCAAAATTGATTCGTGCGGTACAGATACAACCTCTGGTTCCATGCACAGCAGTCGAATTTGATTCTTTGGTCCTGCGTAAAGAATTTTGGTAGCTGACCCCCCGTAATCGCAGGCCGCGATCGCTTGAGGCCAGATGGTGTCGATAGTAGTTTCGCTCATATCGCAGGTCTTCCTAATTGAAGTTTCAAGAGTGGTAAACAAACAGCCCTGTACGGAAAGGACGTGCAGAAATAACCCTTACGCTAAGCCAAGCGTGCCACCTCAAAAGAAGGCTGTAAAACAACAGCTATTCAAGGATTAAAACGCACTTACTACTTATTAACCCCTCCTAAAACCTCCCCTCCCTCAGCCAGTTGTCTGAATCCCAGCATCTACAAAAATCGGACTCACGGCTTAGGCTGGGACAGAGCTTTTGGTAGCAAGCTGTGTCAGAGGTGCGTGCAAACTGCTTTCTCTAACGGGATAGCACCCCTATGAGGAGAGCGCTGCTGCCAGCCTGTCGCTGTTCAATGGAAAATTTTCCATTAGCTATTAGACGGGAAGCCCCGCGCTGTATTGCTTGCAATCAGCATCGGGTACTTCACACAGACATCTCGAAAAAAGATGTAGAGACAAGGGCGATCGCGTATGCAAGCAAAAGTGGAAGAGCACGCATCATTGATTTTCCCAGATGTCTATTGGAAATTCCCACGCCTGTTAAGTTCAGCCAAATCTGGCTCTGGGCCACAGTGACAATGGAAAATTTTCCATTGGAAATTCCCACGCCTGTTGAATTCAGCCAAACCTGAGTCTAAGCCCTAGTGGCAAGGGAAAATTTTCCATTGGAAAGACTGACATCGAGTTGCCATGCCTTAAAGCCCCTCCAGGCAACAAGCGAGTGGCAAGTGGCTGAGGCGCGATTGCCCTCCGCGCACGCTACCCGATCGCAGCCGAAGGATAAAGTTCGTTACCCAACACCAAATAGCGAGCAAACTAGCCATGTCGAGATCCAAACGAATCAAAAGAATAACCGTATACCTAACGCCAGAAGAACTTCAACTTGCTGAGACAATGGCTAAAAATCTCCAGGTGAGCATCAGCAGTCTGTTCCGATACCACACTTTTAAACAACAACATCAACCAGCTTTGTGCCAAAAATTAGCCGAACTTAACCTCCGCCTCAAACCGATTGCCCTTGCTACAGAACAAGCATTATGGATGGGGGAAAAAATTACACAGCCAGCCAACTTTGAGGATCTGATTGAGCAAACTTTGGCACTGCTCAAGCAAGTACAGCAACAGCAAATGAACGTACCACTTCTAATGAATTTAAGCGATATTGAGGAAAATTTAGAAGCTCCTAGCGAAAACTTTTAATAAAAACATCCACAAATCATCACTTTTTTACTACACAAGTTTTAAGTTTAGTAAATAATGATTGGCAAGCAGAAAATCGGTAAAACTTTTACCCCATTGCTCAATTACCTCTTCTCCAAAGAAGGAGCTTCACTGATTGGAGGAAATATGGTAGGAGAAAATGTCCAGGAATTAGCTGCTGAGTTTCTGTTCTCCAAACAACTCAACCCTAGAGTTGAAAAACCAGTTTACCATGCGACCTTAAGCGTGCCGGATGGCGAGTATATCCCTGATGCCAAATGGCGGGCGATCGCTCTTGATTATCTAGAAGGAATGGGACTGGATAAAAACCTATTTGCTATCATCCGCCATACCGACCGCGACCACGACCACATTCACATTGCAGCCAGCCGTATCAAATTGGATGAGCAAGGAACTTGCGTATCAGATAGCTGGAACTATCTACGCAGCGAAAAATTGATTCAAGAATTGGAAGAAAAGTATGACTTGACACCAGCTTCCCGCAGTTTTGATAAAGAACGCCGTTCTCCCACGACTGGCGAACACCGACGGTTAGCAAGAACGGGGGAAATCAGCACGCGGGAACAACTGCAAACAGCACTAGATAGAGCAACCACTGACAGTCCCGCGCTCGCTCTTTTGATTGACCGACTCGTTGAACAAGGCATTAGTGTAAAAATAGAACCTACCCCCGCAGGCGAATTAGGGATTAGCTACAAATTAGGCAATATTGCTTTTAGCGGCACTCATTTAGGCAAAGCTTACACCTTCAAGGGGCTGCAAAAATACAGAGGAGTCACTTACTCTGCTAATACTGACATAAATGTGGAAGCCATTCCCCCATTGCAAGAGCGAGAATTGAACGAAATTTTGGAAACAGAAAACTCTAAACCAAATAGCGACGCGAACAATGATAGTGATGCTGATGACTGCGGCGAAATGAGGAACAGCAGCATCGAGAGCAATTCTTCACCAATATACTGGCAGACCTACTCTAATATTGACAGACCAGAGCGAGAAGGAAGCAGCACAGGGACTTCCTCAGAAACCGACAAAGATTCTCTAATCTCTGAGTCAGAAGATGTAGGCAAACCCGACTCGCCCAACGAGCGCGAAACATCGGGGTTCGACTCACTTAACTGGGAGTCTGTACGAAGCAATTTAATAGAAAATGCTTGTCTGCCAGTCGAATTAATCGACCTCCTACACGACAGGGGATGGATAGACGCAGACAGCCTGAACCGCCCTGTATTCCAACTCCGCACTCTTGCAGGAGAGTACAGAGGAACCTGCACCTTAGACGCCAATGGAAAATTTTCCATTGACAGTCATGAGGAAGGCTCACATCAAGGAGGCGACAACAGTGAGAAGGGAGTTTTCTGGATAGCGGTTCAAAACAATATTGAAAGAGCCATTATTGCCAGCAACCCGGTAGAACTCCTGTCGGTAATTGCCTTAGATCCAGATTTCAATAAGAGGCCGACTTTATACTTAAGCATTGATGCGGTTTCTTCGCTGCCAACCGGCTTTCTTAAGGAAGTAGAAACTATAGTAGTCGGCTTCAAAGGAGATCGAGACGGCGATCGACTGTCAAAAGAAATTATTGAAACATTCCCTCAATCAAAGCGAATCAATCCAGGCTTTGCCGGCTGGAACGCAATCTTAGCATCTCAAGAGCAAGAAAACGAAAATGCTTTTAACGATCGTGATGAAGCAATCGATCGCAATTTTGGCATAATTTTGGATTAATCAAAGCTCACTATTAGTATTTTACGCAGCTTTCATGGGGCCAGGAAACGATGACTAAAGTTGGGCGATAAACAAATTGCTTATTTTTACGACGCCCTTTTCGACTTGTTTGAGCAGTAAAACCGTCGCTGCAACCCACCTAAAAACCAAACAATATGCTATTTGGAAAAGAGCTTTTTCCAAACCGGCTTGTCCAAGCCGTGACTCAGACTCTATTATCAGTAGTGTGAAAGAGTGGAAGCGCCACCTTAAAATTATGAATCTACGTCACTTACTTCTGTCGACTGCGCCCTAAATCTTCGTGCAACCAGCGAGAATGGAACTCTGCTTTGTTAGAAGTAATGGAAGGACTAAAAGCAGTGTATCTCCCAACTAAATTCAGCGATTTGCCATTGGTGAAGTGGCTGCTAGCGCAGCATTATGAATGGCTTGCTAACAAAAATTTGAATTTGAGAAATTCCCAACTATCATCATGAAACTGCATTCACCCATTTGCGATCTGCCAGGGTTAAGCCGAAGCAATTACAAAATGCTAGAAAGGCTGGGCCTTGCAACTGTACGAGACTTACTGCTCTACTTTCCCCGTGATTACATCAAGTATCGGCGAGTAAAAATTTATCAGTTGAAAGTAGGCGATTCAGTCACGGTTGTAGGTAAGATTGAACATCAGGAAGTAGTCAGTCCGCCTAAAAATTCTAGGCTAACAATTCAGACTATTATTGTCAAGGACAAAACCGGTAAAATAGCCTGCAAGCGTTTCTTCAACCACCCGTACTACCAATCAAAAAAGTGGAGGAACGAGCAAGCTGCCACCTATGTTGCTGGAGGCATTGTTGCTATATGTGGGATAGTCAAAGCCGATCGCTATTGCGGAATGACATTAACTTCCCCTGAAATCCGATTAATCGGTCTAGACGAAGCCAAGGATACGAAAAATTCAATTATCCCAATTTATCCTTTGACAAAGGGAGTTAGCAACGAAATTGTCCAAGATGCAGTAACCTCAGCTTTGGAATCTGCCAAGCTGCTAAATGACCCCCTGCCGCAGGAGTTCAGACGACAATATAGTTTGATGGAATTACAGAAGGCGATCGCAAACATCCACCAGCCCCCAGACGAAACAAAACTGGAAGCTGCCCGCCGTCGCCTGGTATTTGATGAGTTTTTCTATCTTCAGCTATCGTTTCTCGTGCGTCGCCACCGACTTTTGGCGCGATCGGCTCTTACAAAAATAACTCCTGCTGGTCCTCTAATCCAACAATTTTACTCTCAACTTCCCTTCTCGCTTACCTTCGCTCAACGTAGGGTCATTAACGACATTCTCAATGACATGACTTCCAAAACGCCCATGAACCGACTGGTACAGGGGGATGTCGGTTCTGGTAAAACAGTTGTTGCTGTCGTTGCTATCCTCGCTGCCATCCAGTCTGGCTACCAAGCGGCACTTATGGCACCTACAGAAGTGCTAGCCCAACAGCATCACAGGAAGATTGTGACGTGGTTTGAACGCCTTGGCGTTTCTGTTCAATTGCTGACGGGTTCTACCAAAACCGCCAAGCGCAGAGAAATCCACGCCCAATTAGAGACGGGTGAACTTTCACTATTGGTAGGAACTCACGCGCTTCTGCAAGAGAAGGTCAACTTCAACAAACTCGGTCTGGTAGTCATCGACGAACAGCACAGGTTCGGGGTGCAACAGCGGCAGGATTTACTGAACAAGGGAAATAGACCTCATGTACTGACGATGACCGCGACTCCTATTCCGCGTACTTTAGCACTGACCTTGCACGGGGATTTGGATGTCAGTCAGATTGACGAGTTACCGCCCGGTCGTCAGAAAATTCACACGAAAGTGCTTAATAAAAGCGCTTCAGCATACGATTTAATCCGCCTTGAGGTACTTCGAGGTCGTCAAGCGTACATCATCCTTCCCCTGATCGAAGAATCGGAAAAGCTAGATTTAAGAGCAGCGGTAGCAGAATACGATCGACTCTCAACAGAAATCTTCCCCGAATTTAGCGTAGGATTGCTGCACGGTCGGATGACATCAGCCGAGAAAGATGAAGCGCTCAAATCATTCCGCGACAACAAAACCCAGATACTCGTTTCCACCACTGTGGTTGAAGTGGGCGTGGATGTTCCAAATGCTACAGTTATTTTAATCGACCATGCCGATCGCTTTGGCTTGGCTCAACTGCACCAGTTAAGAGGTCGCGTCGGTCGGGGTTCCCACCGTTCCTATTGTCTTCTGTTAAATACCAGTAAAGCAACAGAAGCTAAGGCACGTCTTGAGGTATTGGAAAAATCTAGCAACGGGTTCTTTATTTCCGAAATGGATTTGCGACTGCGTGGGCCAGGTGTTGTGCTGGGCTATCGCCAGTCGGGAATTTCCGAATTTGCTCTGGCAAATATACTGGATGATGAGGGTTTGCTGAATTTAGCTCGTGAGATGGCAGTAGCGATCGTCAAAAGTAACCCGAATTTAGAGGGACATCCTTTGATGGTTGCAGAACTCAAAAGACGAGGGCTGACAAGTTGGGATTGCACTCTTAATTAATAGGTTTGCTTAGAGGATATTAAAAAATTATGGTGAACAGAGTGCCAGCCCGATCGAGTATGTCAATATATTGGCTCACATCGCAGGGTTTTGCTTCCCTCCTTTCATCAGCAGTTAAATATAGCTTTCTTTAGCTTTTGAAATATCCTCTTAGCTTTTTATGAGAATATTTTTTTACTTAACCTCAAACAATCTATTAACAGATTTTTTATTTCATAGGATATACTTTTAATTATATAATTGTATTTTATAATTACTATTGAGGTCGTATTTTGAACGGTTATCTTATCTACCATCCATCTCGTACTAAATCAGTATTCGATAGCATCGTAGTTTATCACGATTCTATTGTTGGCAATCAAGATCCATACATTTGGAATTGTAAATTCCTGCATTCCTATTGTCACATTACACAAATGTCTTCCATAGTAAATAATATCAATTTTTGGGTCAGTGGCGATACTTTTCCAAATTTTAATAACCTTTATTGTGATTTGGTATTTATTATAAAGGAAAAAACTTACTGGAAAAATGCTAATACTATAGATCGTACCGATGCTACTATTGATACTGATGAAGCATATCTGGATCACTATCGTTGGGCTTGGCAACATCCTTTTAAGCGTCGTCGCAGATTCACCCTTAAAGCTGATCCAGATAACAGCTTTCAGCCACAGAACGCTTTTCAAGAATTAATTGATATTCTTCCTTTTCTGCTCGAACAAGGACTGACCCTACCTGAAATTCGTCGAGGTATGAGAGCGGGCTTTAATTCTAAACCGTTTAGCCTTAATGCTTCTTTGGCAGCTAATCTTTACTCTTGGTTGGATCGAACCGCAGCTATTAAACTTGAGGGAGCTAAGTTACAAAAAATTCGTGAAAACAACCCGCATTTAGCAAGCCTATAAATTTATTGAAAATTTTAGTATAATTCCTTAATTAACAAAAATTATTTCTTATGTAAGAGTTACGAAATTTAGCCTTAGCCATATAAACAGCTTCCTTAACTTTCCATTGTTTTTGGGGCAGTAACTCTTTAACATTTTGTAACTGAACTAATCCTCTATAATCACCTGTAATTTGAGAAACAACTCTAGCGATCGCCTTACAACAACCATCAGGATATTTAACAACTTGCAACTCAGAAAACCGAATCACCACCCAATTTCTTTCTAAGAAAAACTGATTGCGCTGATTATCTTTATTCCTATCCACACAATGATGAGGCTTTCCCGTTCTCCCATCATAAGGTTCATCAATCTCGATATCTATAGCTAAACCAGTCGGTTTATGAACCAAAATAAAGTCAGCGGTGTAACGAAAAGATGTACCGGGTATAGGAAACTCACCACCCATACAGAAGTCATAAAAACCAGAGAAATAACGACATAAGTAAATAAAAAATTGCTTTTCACTTACCCCTTGCTGTACTCCTCCCTTACTCTGACTTGCTGGCTGCTGAATAATTTCTCTTAAAGAAATATTAAGCAGCTTAGATCGCTCCTGCAACAGAGAATTATATTGCTCAGTTTCCTTGCGATTTGGCTGCAAGCGACACAATTGATAACTTTCGTATTTGGATAATTGTTGTTGGTAGTCAGCCAGTCGTTGCTTGTAGCGATCGCGCACTTGAAAATCAACAAACCGCAGATAGGAAAAAGTCGCCACTACACTCACTGACGAACACGTCAGCGATGACCAGAAAGCCATAACACTCATGCCAAACAGCCAGTTAACCAACATTACTACCGCAACACTAGCTATCCAAAGTTGAATTACCAGAGAATAACGAGAATTATTGGAAACTGGCGGTCGCGGCGGAAAAGGCATTTTTTTTGTAGAAGAAGCACTTTCTTCCAAAATAGGTATCGGGTTATCCGCGCAGAACTGACGAATTGAATCAGGGATAAGAATAACTGGATAAAAGCCTCTTATTTGGCTCATAATTATGCTTTTTGTAGGCGATGTACAAGCTAAAATTATGTATATTTTCAGCCTTTAACTTACTAAATATGCGCGTCGTATCCCATCAGTCCAAGGAATTATACACACCTCTACCTAATTTCCGATGTCATCGACTTATAAATGGGCTAACGCCCACCTTTTTGGGTGAAAATAATAATTTGCTACGCCACTACTTATGCCTACAACTCAGCCCAATAATACACAAAAAATTGCCACAGACCGTCTCAAATCCACGCGGGAAAAACTGACTAGAAAAATCAAATTGGCATTGAAGACTGCAACACCAGAAGAAACTCTGGAAGTGTGGATGCTAATGAAACGGCAGGAACTCAAAAGAACGACTCCTGGGTTATCGGAACAGCAGATGGAAAGCGTCGTGCGATCGCTAATCTTAGAACTCGGCTATGACATCATCGCTACCTCAACTGCCTCACCTGCTGCTGCATGGCAAGAGCCAGAACTCCAGACAAACGAAAGCGAAGTGGACGACGCGGATGAAGATAACGATGCTGATTTCACTAACGACGATCTTGAAGGCGACGAAGATAACTTTTCAGAAGAATTATCAGATGTATCTGAAGAAAAACTTCCTTCTCGCAAGCAGCGGGTTCCTGCTTTGAAAAAAGTAGAAAGCTTAAGGGCTTCTACGCGAAATGGAAAGCACTATTAAGCATTGTTGAATTTGAAATCATAGACGAGGTTTTAGACAACCGTGTCCCTACAACAATGTGAAGATGACGACACAAGAAATACACTCATTTCCTACACTAATACTTCTTTGCTGGGAAGAGTGGATTTCAAATCCGACTCCCTAGAACTTATCCCAGAGACGGAAATTTTGGAAGTAGGCGATGAAAGCATTGACTCTCATAGTTTGGAAGACGAACTTACGCCAGGAACGCTAGACATACTCGCTCACATTGAAACTTTTGATGAGTATTTTCATTGTTGCGGAAGGTGGTAACTAATGTATTTAGCCAAAGATTTGTTAGCCAGATATTCGATACAAGCAGTCGAACTCTGGAATCAATTGGAAACTGCTGAAACTCCCGAAGAAGAGGAGGCTATTCTCAAAGAAATCTGGGAAAACCAGACAAACCAGGAAATTGCTGCTGACACGCAAGCCGAACTAGCAGATCAACTAGATGCTGAAATTTGTGCCGTCAAAGCACGCTTAAAACATTTAGTAGAACTGCATACTGAGGCAATTGAACGACTGGAACGTTGGCGCAGCAGTCTGGATAAAACCCTGCTACAATTTCATTCAATGGGAGTAATTCCCACAGAGATTGTGGGGATCTCGCGTCACATCCGACTCAAGGAAAATCCGCCAAGTTGCGAAGTATTAATCAATCCTTGTGAATTGCCAACAGAGTACCGCACGGAAAAGCTAGTTGTTACACCCAACAAACGCAAAATCGTAGCTGATTGGAAACAAGGCATTCCCGTTGATGGCACTCGAATTGAGCGTAAACTCAGAGTTGAATACGGAATAGTACCATCAAATCTGACCTCTGCAACTGAGGTAATTTCTAATCGTGCTGCTGCACCAAATACTCAGGAGAATCATTCAACTATAACACAAAATAGTAGGCGAAAAGAAAAGGCGATCGCTAAAAGCGTTGATGGTTCTAACAAGAAGATGAAAGCACGAGTCGGCTAGGGTAAATCTTCAGACAAGCGTGGGAGGTTTAACTAACAGCAGATAGTTGTTATATCGCTATCTGCTAAACCCTTTTTTTGAAGTAATTTAGGACAGCTTAATCCATGAATAAAAAAAACAACCATTCCTTTGACATTTCAACATTTGACACAATTACCTACCGGATTCATCGAGGGAAACTTGCCATCTTAATTGAGGATGGAGACAACCGCCTCGATATATCGTTTCCCATAAAAGATGGGCGATTATTCGTCCTCCTTGGTTCTATAAGAGCCGCTGTAGCTGAAGCAATGACCGATTACTTGGAAGTAGAAGCCTACGGAGATGAGCCGCTACTATTATTAAGTGGATCTTTGAATAAGTTTAATTAATACCAATAAGGGGGCTAACGCCCATAAGTAGTATGACAAGCTATTAAATAGCATAGCCAAAATGAAATGGTTGACACCAGAAGAGGCCGTCGCGGCTGCTAATTTATCGGTAACGAGCGAAGAGTTAATTGAGTATACAATTCAACCCGAAGATGAAGAAACAATAGAGGAAAGATTCCAAAAGATTGGACTGCTATTTGACCGCGACCGCTGGCAAGCCAAAAAACATTATCTAGGTCTACTCTCGCCAGCTAAAGTTAAAAAACCAGTCGCTACTGAATCATCAACCTCTGCAAGCGATTCAGAATCAATAGATGATGATAACTGGGCAGAGGAAGATGAAGAAAATGCTGTCTCTGAAACTGAAGAATCCCACAATTTACAATCAGAACATCAAGAAGAACCTTATATCTTAGAGAAATGTACTGTCGAAGTGCACCTGACATTTAAACCAGATGACGGCCATCCAGACGGACGAATTGTAATTATTTCCGCAAGTAGTCACAGAGACTTTCCAGTTAGCGAAAAGATAAGAGAGTCATCATTGGGAGAATTACCGCCACCTCTCAAAGAACTGCTGAAGGAACTTGTAGCAGATTTTCCTAATTGCCAAGTGCGGCGACAGATTGCTAATGCTCGCAACCAAAAGAAAAGAAGCGCTAACCAAAAGAAATCTGGAAGCGAAGCAAGTAGCACCACTACGTCTACAACTTCTACAGAGTCTAAAACTACGGGAACACAACTGACCTTATTTGGGATTTGAACAACATACCTACTTTTGGGATAAAAAAATGACTTCAAAAAAGAAAGTTCTAATTTCCTTCGAGGGACAACAGCATCCTGTTGATGAGGAAATAGCAAATGATGATAACGAACTCCGCAAATTGCTCACAACTTATTACCCAGATTGCGCTAACGCCGACATCATTAGAAAACCTGGAGAATTGATTACAGTAGCCAAACGCAACGGCTCTAAAGGAGTAAAATAACCATGAAAATGACTCCTTTAGAATTCCTCATCAATGCACCAGAAGAAGTCAATCCCGCACTATCTATGTGCCGGAAACTACAACGGTTAGAGCTTTCTGGCGAACTCGATAGCACGACTATGAAAGAAATGGTAAAAGCTATTGAGTTAGCTATTTCAAAAGGGACAGACGACGTGAGAGCAGTTGAGCAAACCAAGGAACGACTGTTAAATAGTCGCTCTGTAGCTGGTGCAGTTCCAATGGGGTTTTAATATGGCTGCAATTTGGAATGCTAAATCCGCTCTGCAAATATTACAGCAGTGCCAACCAATCATCAATTTTAAATCAGCAACCGATTATTTGTTAGATAAACTGAACACCTATCAGCTACTCAGTCTTTATCAACAATTGTTTCCTTTGGAATGGGAAAAAAGCCAAGCGGAACTCTATTCGGAAGATGAAAATCACAGTCCGAAGGAATTGGAGTTTATTTCGCTAGTTAACGAACATTTATTTCCGATTGACGACATAATTTTAGAGGGCGCTTATGAAGAGCGCCTCTATCAAATTCCTGTCTCACCCAAAGGAGTAGACTGGCAAGACCATGAAGAAGGAATTGACGCATTGCGAAGCGGATGGCAGATATTACTGCCGCTTTCGCAGTCAGGTCGGTGGTGGTTGGAATCCGTAGCAGGCGATGAAGGAAGATCGTGGTACGAATGTACGTTTGGATACAGCTTGAAAGACATTGCACATCCCGAAAAAACTAACTTCAAACTTCTCAAGAGATTAGCCCGTCGCGTTGCACCTCCTATCAGCGATTTGCCTACAGCCTTAGCACTCCTTGACTTAGAAACAGGAAATATTTGGCTAGACCAAAGTGTTTGCTGTGAAAGTTACTGGAATCATAATTTTGAATCAAGACCCTGGACAATTGAAGACATTAAATTCCTAGCAAGTGAATGGAAAAAAGCTAGTCAGCTACTAGATAAAGCCGGCGAATTGATTGACTGGATTGAATCTGAGCCTAACACCAATTTCTCACACCTCTTAGCATTATGGAATCTGACATTGCATCTGAAATAATTCGAGAGGTACTGGAGGTAGCCCCCCGAAAATTGTCCACTATTCAAGCCGAACTTCTCTTTATTGAGGGCGGTACTTACATTTTTCACTATCAATCGGGGGACAGTTCCAAGTACAAATGCCTGTCTCCAGCAACTCTGCGAGCAGCTTTTGCCAATACACCCATTGATTCGGGTTGGATAAACCCTGATTCGGGGATAGTACGTTGGGGAACTGGCAGCGCCGGGGAATGGACAATCAAATTCGTGCTACCTCAGAAACACGAAATAAATTTGTTGGAATCTAAGCACTTGGTTTGTTTACCAGCATTGGTGTTCTTGGGGTTGAAATCTGATTACTGGGTTTGGGCAATTAAAGGCTCTAAATTTGACCCGGAAGCAGATGCTTTTCACGTTCCGCTGCCCAACGTCTATTTGCATTCCTATCAACCCTGTGGACGCATCTGCTGGGGAGATAATAAACCGCCTGTAGCTTCGCCCAATACTATTAAAAAAGCTTGGGAATTGTTCATCTCTAGTCCCTTCAACGGACATTTGAGTGATGGCAAATCTAGGGCGCAACCCAGTGACGTGCGCTTGCAGCTCGAAAAAGCAGGTAAACGTTCATCTTACCCAGTTAAAGATTTAGTCAGCACGAACCAAACGATTGCCAAATTAGTTTCAGCAATAACTGATGATTGAACCACGTAAACAGAATCACTACAACTTAGAATTTGTCGATTATAAGATTGTCAAACTCGGAGACAATCTGCCGTTTCACTCTAGCAGTATGTTCGAGTATTTAATTGGCAGCAATGGCATCTTTGTTAGAGCGGTTAGACAGGGGTTAGAAGTGATAATTCCGGTGGAAATTTTTACCGCGTCAATCAGAGGATTAGAACCGATTGAGCCTTTAGTCCGATTAACTCCCGGACGAATCCCTCAGCAGATACTCATCCAAATGTGGAAAGAAAGTTGTATCGCCGCGCTTGCAGAACCACCGTTAGAAATCACTTTCCACATTCATCAGGAACAAGGACAATGGCGACTCGTAATTCCAGAGCAAACGCAAAGTTCTGCTAAATGTAGAGCAATTGAATACGGTTTAGATTCTTCGTACATTAACGCCACTGTAGAGGTACATTCGCACAATCGGATGGCAGCTTTCTTCTCAGGTGCAGATGATGCAGATGAAGGGGGTTTCCGCATTTTCGTAGTTTTAGGGAAAGTGACTGAATCGAGCGCTGAAATTATTTGCCGCGTGGGAGTTTATCGACAGTTCTGGCACGTTCCGGCTGACTGGATATTTGAATTACCGAGTTTCATTGTAGATGTCACAGTTGGTGGAAAAAAAGACGATTTGATTGAGAAATTCTACTCCTGTTCTGTTGCGCCATCTTTGTTAGATGACCCAATCGAATTGTAAACAAGATTTGGAGATTTACCCCATGTTTAATTATGATTATTTGGAAGCTTCGCCTCTGATTGTCAGACAAGCTGATTCGATAGATTTTTGGCTTATTGGGGCGGGAGGAACTGGTTCCTGGCTGTCGTATCACATTGCGCGACTGGCACGGAGTTTGGGTAAGTCGGGGAAAAAGGTGCAATTTGCGATCGCAGATCCCGATCGAGTTGAATTCGCCAACATCAGCAGGCAAGCTTTCTGCGATAAGGAAATCGGACTGCCCAAGGCGCAGGCTCTAGCGTTGAGATACTCTATCGCTTGGGGAGTTGACACGACGGCTTTCGTGCAGGAATTTGACCCCAAGCTAATCCGCTACGCCTACGACAAACTGACCATCCTGGTGGGGTGCGTGGATACAGCAGCCGGGAGAGCGGCAATTAATCAGGCTCTGGAGTTAAACCAATTTTACAGCCGTTCTGAAATTCCCCGCGTGTGGTATCTCGATTGCGGAAATCATGCAGCAGCGGGACAAATTTTGCTGGGCAGTTCTTTGGAAACTGACCCGGACTTCTATAATTTTGGGGTACTGGGATGTGCTAGGCTGCCATCTCCGGTGCTCCTGGCTCCTGACCTTTTGAAACCGAAACCTGAAGAGTTGACAAATAACCTATCTTGTGCTGAGATGGCAGTGCTGAATGTGCAGAGCGAGAGCGTGAATGTTCGAGTGGCGGCTGAGGCGGCGGATTATTTGTACCGGATGGCTGCGGGCAATCTCAAGCGGTTTGCGACCTATTTTGATTTGGAGAGTGGGACGGCGCGATCGCTTTACATTACCCAGCATTCGGTCTGTGTGGCACTAAAATCTAATGCTTGAGTTCAGCATCCGTCATCGACCTCACCCCAACCAATGATCCAATGGAAAATTTTCGATTAGGGGGTGCGACATCTTACCTCGTTTGAGGTTAGTAGGAACTTTTTAGCCAAATCCACGATTGGAACTACCCGAAATCCTAGAATTACCGCTTGCTGTGATCTTTACAATGTGTACCGCCTGCGCCATAACTCGACCCTCCTTCTTAATTTGACAGGTCATGCGGTGAGTACCTTTAAAGGCAGTGCTTGTCCAAATTGTGGTTCCGCTATCACTGCTTTCCCAGTAAAGCTGCTTCGCCTCACCTGCCTCGTCTCCTTCGTTATCAACAATCCATTGCACGCTGTAGAGGGGGAGGGGTGGGACATTTGTTGATATGACTGAAAATTTGAGTGCAACGCCTTTAGGTAAAACAGAGCTTCCACTCAAGTACTGTTCATAAATTGGGCCATTCTCACGCTTGGCAAGATCGCAGCGAACTGTAACACTGTATCCTGTTACAGCACTTAACTCAGCCTTGATTGTACCTTTAGTGCTTTCTTTTTTCGCCCAGAATTCATGATTAAAAATCCAGTCCCAAGCAAAACGCGCCTTCTCTCTCGTACACTTTGACTCGTCAAATAACACGCTAAGTTTACTGATTGCAGTATCGAGTCGATCCCGAAGTCGAGTGACTTGGTTTAATACTTCAGTTTTGCCTGTCAGTTCCTGTGAAGTATCGACTGGATTGTATACGTGGCAAGAGGCTTTTAGTCGATTACGTAATGCCACCATAGTGTTGTACAAGGCAAGGTCATCGCGCTCGCTGTTCGCTGTGTAAATACCAGACTCGGCTACTAGTGCTGACACGATCATGCCACCGGGTAGACTCCAAGAAGTTCGTGAGCGACAGAACCGTTTTAGAAATCGCACAATGCGGCGCATTTGCCCATCTTCAACTTTAGGATAGTAACCGAGAGTTTGACTGGCCTTCGGGCTTAGTGTCGCAACACATTTACTAAACCAGTCGTTAACCTCCATTGGATCTCGCCGTTTCCACTCGGTGCTGGCATGCTCAATACGCTTTATACCGAGGTTGTCTATATAGGTGCGGTAGATTGCAAAGTCGATATGGTAGCCTTCTGCATACCAAATCGTAACTGCATTAGTACGTGATTCTGGTTCCTTTGTGAAATTAGTGCAGCGTTTGCATAACGCATCACGTACACGCTGCCGTGCTTTAAGCGGGTCTTCAGGTATCTCATCTTTATGGAAAATTAGTGAAACGTCAATATCGTAGTCATTGTCACCCTTCGGATCTTGGTTGAGAGTATGCATTGCATACCCACCTTGGTTCTTCCAGTCATAAGGATGTGAGTGCGGACGACCAGTTTCTTTAGCAAGATCGTTTAAACCATTTTTTAGTCGGGTGATATTTAAGTCTCGATAAGTTGCAAGTTGCTGTCGTCGTATTGTTCCAAGACGAACATGGGTGTCATAAAAAATTTGTAAGTCGTCAGAGATGTCGTACATGAATATGTGAAATTACTCTTAGGTATCATGGATGAGCAACTTAGTCGAAATGACCCTAGATTCAGGTGAATCAGCACTATTAATCTTAACACCCCAGGCATACCGTGGACTTGTATGAGATGTGTAGTTGTAGACGATAACCTGGTGATGGATCGTTCGGCTGATTCGGCGTCCGAGACTGAAGCCAAGGCTAACTGGTCCAGAATAAAAGATATGCACAATAAGTGACTTGTCAACGCGGGTATGCAAATCATCAAGGACTTGCCGGAAAGCGTTACAGACTTCCTTTACCTGACTGTAATGGGTGATCGCGTCAATACGTCGCTTACCTATCTTAATCTGTATATCTTCATAGGGCTGAGGCACTACATCGTCCACATCATTTTTGGTAATGTCAAACGAAATGGCGATTCTAATGGCAACGGCAACAGCATTTGCTGGACGTGAGATATTGCTAACGCTTAGGTCAAGTTTTGGACTATCATCACCAGCCAACTCATACCAACAATTTACATCGCGATCCAATTCAAATAACGCAATCCTAGGCCAGGTTGAGACAGCATAACCAGCACAGAACTGAAGTGGAATGTGAACAATGCCATAGTAACCAATTACTGCTTCTGGATTGGCTTGAAATACCACTAAAAAATCGTTTATGAGATTGTTATTCTGTTGTACAGCACTAATGGGGTCGCAAACGCCGTTTGTGAAGAAAGATGATAGGTAAAACTCGATATGTTGAATTTTGTAATGCCGAAAATGAGCAGGTAAGGACTCCTCCGAAATACGAACTGTTAATAGTTCAAATGACTGATGACGGATTGCAAAGAAAGTTCCTACTGGATGCTGAACATCAGTCTTACCAGAGCCATATCCGGCAGGTACAACACGGGCTAAGCGTTCAATCCCTTCAATTGCTTTTGAATTAGTTGGTGAAACAGCTAGTACGCGAATCCATAGTTGTTTTGCAAGTTGGAAGTTTTGCTGAACTTCAGCCAGAAGAGCATCGTTTTCCAGTGTCACGATGTCAGTAAGATTAGCTTTGCGAGGCAACAAAATGAGGTGGTACTTAGTTGGTGGTTCGACTACACCATAAGGAGTTTGCTGAACCTTTCTGTATTGTTGGGTCAGGCTAGGAACCCTTTGCCTTAGACGTTGATAGAGCCGTTCAACGGTCGCACAGTTGCTTTCTCCTTCAATTTTTAGTCCCTCCAACAGGGCATAGGTGAATGATCCATGTTGTAGTTCATTAATCTCATAGGAAGATTCCCCTGGGCTACAGGAGAACAAGCTAATGACACCTTGCTGCTTTTCTTGCCCAAAGCCCACACCATCTCTTTGCCCGTTTCCGCTTCGACAAGCATCAATTAGCATAACAACGTTATCGGCACCACTGCGTCGCAGGCGTTCACTAACGTACTGCAATGAAATGCCACTACTCTCAACATCACCAGGATCAACATCTATCGGCATCAGATAGTCCCGATCTTTATGACGTTTTCCATGCCCTGCAAAGAAGAACCACAAGTTATCGCCTGACTTCAAAAATGACTCTTCAAACCGCACTCGAAAGAAACGATTTAAAGTTGTGTAAGTAGGATGAGAGTCCAGATCGGAACCGTAGTCTTGCTTTATAGGCAAGGAATCATCAGCAAAGTGATAAACAGTCTGGATATTGAGTTCTTGCCGGAAAAATACTTGCATTGCCTCGGCATCAAATTTGGCGTAGTTGAGTGATTGCAAGTTGCGATAACCATTGATACCGATCGTAATTGCCCAGTTTTGTCCCATTTCAACTGTTTGTAGTAGTTCGCTTGAACTTAAGCTTAATTGCCCCTTTGTTCCCCAATTTTCCGCTATTGCCTAGGATGCTTACCTGCCCTTCACCATTGATTTCAACGGATAGTTCGACTTCATCTAGTTGTAGTCCATTTTGTTGGTTAGCCTCAGTTGAAATATCACCTAAGACCTTCAGCAGTCCATTCATTTGAACTTTTAGAGCCGCTGCATCCAATGGAACTCGCTGCTGGACGGTCGTCTTTATTTGTTCTTTCACTCGCTGACCAAAACCACCCCCAGTATCATCGCTACTCCGCTGTCCTTGGAGAATTTCAACACTTTCAGTGGTCTCTACTTCAGTCACAATCCAAATTTGAGATGAATCGTCTGACATGCTTTTAATTCCAAAATTTTTCTTCTATTCTATCTTCGCTGAAATTAAGACACTGTACTTTAAACTAAGAAATAAAAGTAAGGCCTTATGTGATTGGCACTAATACACCAGTAGCAAACAATTGAGCAATTGAAGACAGATTGCTTAAATCAAACCCATAAATAAACCCTTTCTATGTAACTAGGGTCAGCCTGAATTCGCTCATCAAAGTTCATATTCTCCCATTCTACAATAACCTTCCCCGGCCTATCCATCAAATCTGGTGGATCGCTAGGAGGGTGCAAGGACGGGTAACAGTCGTCAACATTCCCACCCCAACCGCTCGCCCAATGGAAAATTTTCCATTGGGCATAGCCAAACCAAGAGGCCATATCAGGGCGGCTACCGCCGCCCCATCGGACCAAACACCCCATGCCTCTGCTATGTGTCCCCCTACGCCTAGACCCTATCGATATATGTAGGGTCAGCCTGAATTCGCTCGTCGAAGTCCATATTCTCCCATTCTTCAATAACCCTCCCCGGTCTGTCCATCAAATCCGCAGGAGCACTGCTGGGACGCACGAATGGGTATTTATCCTCATCTTCAGGAGCGATCGTCAATTCCACCAGCTCAGTATCTTCATCTTCAAACAGAGCCGGATTAACAATTGTATCAACCTTTAGTTCCATTTCAATCACCTCAAAAACACTTCCAACGGTCAACACTTGACCGAGTTTCAACCTGTTAAGGCTTAGATAGACTTTTCTTACCTGCCTTACCAACTGTTTCAACAATTCCTATTATAACACCTCGTTTCTAGGGAGAAATCAACTCATGGTCGCCACAGTTGTTACCGAACAAGGACTCAAGATTCCCGTTTTTGATGCCGCTTACACTGATGCCAAAGGTCGAAATGTAGGAAAATTTTTCAACAACCCAGAAATCCTGCGGCACTCGATTTTGCAAGCAATGTTTCAACCAGAGGAACTGAAGACATTAATGATTGTCAAACTTGACAAATCCAATCCAGATCCTAGCCAATTACGCGCCAGCATCCATGACCCAGAAGACGGCATCAAGCGACGCATGATATTTCAATCTGGAAACAGCTATTATTTTGGCGACGAAACCCTAGCCAAAAAGATAGGAGACTTATTCGTAACCGAAAAAGACACCGCCTGTCGCTACGGTTCCCTCCTAGTCAGCACTTGTATGTCCGGCGTATCAGAATGCGACAACCTGCGAGTAAAAATTGTTGATTTCACCGACCCCCAATATGCTAAATATCGAACCGGAGACTGTCACGGTGCAATCAGTTCCGAATTACTCAAAAGCATCGGCGGCGAGAAAAATCGAGCCAGCCAATTCCGTTTCGCTTGGCTACGCAGTTGGAATTCAGAAAATACAGAATCCTCACCCCAAGTCAGCTTTTTGGCTAAAGGAACCCTCCGTCCCGATGACAATTTACTCGGCTCAGTAGCCGACTCTGAAGGTAACAAACCTCAACTTATTTTAGACCGTTCCAGCATCAAAGGCATCAATAAAAAACAACTCAAAGAACTCATTCCTTGTGGCGATTACGAATTACCAAAAGCCATCCTTGGAAACCGCAAAAACAGTCAAATCGGCATCACCCAAACAAGCTGGCAGTCTACTGGAGTTTGGTTCGACGAAGAAGCCCAAAGGCAAGACTTAGTACCAACAACTAAAGCCGAAGCCCAAAGACTGGCAGCACTGCAACGCGACCCCATGAAATTGCGCCAAGCGATGATTGAAGATCATGACAAGCGCGAAGCATTTTTAGCGCGTTTGAATGAAAAAAAACTCAAAGAACAGCAGGAAAAACTATCAACTACAATTGACGACGAAATTAACGGTGACAGCGAGGAAAGTACCGAGGATAAAAAGCGGGAAAGACAGGACATCCAGATGCTCAAAGCCGATAAATTTGGACTGATGATAGGCAGTCCCGAATTCACCAATATGGCAGAAAGGTGGCTGGCATCCAAATGGCGAAATCTGGCAACCAGGGGAGCTTTATCAATGACTTCTGCAATGGCTCTACCCTGCGAAGATTTACCCAAAGGCACGGTTTGCGCTAACCATTTAGAAGAAGGAGAATGCGTTCAAGGTCGATTCCCAATTCTCAACAAAGATGGTCTGAGGATATATCAAAATGTACACGCAAAAAACCTGGAAAATATTCCAGAGGAAACCCGTGCTGTCATGTCGAAAATCAAAGGGGTAATTTGGTTCAATCCCAAAGACTTAGAAAAGTTCCATCAAGGAGACTTTGACGGTGACGAACCGTTTGGCATCGAATCTCGAAAAATCCCTCAAATTGCCCAACAAATCTTACCAGCACAAGACGGATTATTTGACTTCGGAGAAGTGGTACAAGCGGAGAAAGTTCCCTATACTAAAGCTCGGTATCGAGAAAACGACCCCGAAGTCAGAGAAGGTAAAGTTAAAGCAGGTCAGCGCAAATTTACTACCCTAGAACAAATTGGAGTTGCCAGCTCTCAAAATGAAGTCGGAATCGTCGCCTTAGCCATTGGCAAAGTAGCAGCAGCACTCCCCAACCCCGGCGAAGATGAAAAGCTATTTCTCAAGCAGCAAAAGCGATTTATCGCTGCTCTCAGCATCATGGAACAGTACGAAGTTGACTACCAAAAAAACTCGCTGCGGGGTAAAGATGCCAAAGAAGTGAAAGAGAAAACAAATCTAAATCCCGACACTTTACTAGAAAAAGTAGATGAATGGTGCGAGAAACACAAAAGCTGCACTTACTTTTTCCAGTACAAAGGAGACGATCGACTGTACAAACAATTTCCCATGCCCGCCGACTTTCCCAATGCTGTTTACGTCCTAGCCAAAGAAGCCGTTAACCCTTATTGGGAACAGACGCGGCTCATCCACCGCAACCGAGATGAATTTCAGCACATTCTTCCCCCAATTCCGGCTCATTTAATCGTGCCGAAAGACAATCGCCAGCAACTGGATGCAGCAGGCATTGAGTATGAAAAAGAAGGGAAGGAATTGCACGTTTCCTATGAGTACAAAAATGCCTTAGTAGAGAGAGGAATCCAGTACCGACACAGCAAAGAAAATGACCTGCATTGGGAAGAAAACGAATTACAATGGGCGAAAGACCTGGTGCAGCGCTTTCAAGAGGACAAAAGTATTATCTACGATCGCACTGGCAGCGATATCAAAGCTCGAAAAGAGGAAATGGGCAAACTTTATGACAGTTATCGAGCGGAGATTGACGAAATTTGGGATACTCCTGAAAGAAAAACCAGGGCTGCTCATGCCTTATTCCAAGCTACCCACACTTCCGATAACCTGAGCAAACACCGGACAATTTGCCAGAAGGTAGCAGAGGATTTGGAAATTACCTTTTCCCTACAAGAAGACTACGAATTGGTCCACGAAGCCTTACCGCGAGATGTCTACGTCCTGCAAGTTCCTTTCCAGAAAGTGAAAACTAAAGACGGCAGAACCATTGACCTTCCTAACCAATGGAAAGACGCACTCGATAGCAAAGGGATTGAATATGAAGCTACTGCTCATCCCGAATTGCCGTTAGTTGAATTCGCCTTCAAAAACTTACCCCAGAGCATGGTGGCGAAACTAGATGGCAAATATGGAGATAATTCCAACGACCATATCGACACCGACTCTTTGAAGGTAACAAACTACTCCGGTAATGAAACCAGACTCCTCATCGTCCCTCCCGTCGATTGTCGGTGGATTGAGTCTCAAGATAAAGCAGGTAGAGGCGCACTTGTCTACAAATTATTCATGGATGAAATCTCCGATGCTTTGTCAAATTATCGGGTAAATCAAATAGAAGTAGTCAATGTCAAACATCCCGATAACGATTACTCAGAGGAAGATTTCTCCAAGTCAAAATGGAAGGATCGGAAAGTAACTCTGCAAGTGGGAACGATAAACTTACCTCCCACTCACGAGAAATATTACCGATTTCAAGGCACTCCCATTATCCAGTTGGACGGGAAAAACTTGGGAACATTTTCCCCTGAAAGTCCTAAATTTCCCCCTGGAACCACTTTTGAGGCGACGCTTTCCCCCGACAAAGGCGGCAGGTCGGTTATGCTGAAAGTCGATCGCGAATCGATTCGGTTGCCTGAAACTCAATTGCCATCGATCGATTCACCTGAAGTATCTCAGACTTCTGATTTGGCGAAGCCTGCGGGAAACGCGATTCGCTCAGCGATCCGCCCAAACGGAATCGCTCAAAACAGTAGCACGTACCAACCGCCAAAATTCCAACAAGAACCTGCTTCAAAACCAGAAACGGCAGTTAATAACGGAAAGGGCGACACCACTAACGCTAAAGCTGAAAACTGGCGGCTTTCTCTGCAAGACACGCTCTTTAGCGTCGTGTCGGAAACATACAAGCAACGGCGATCGCACCTTCCTTCCGATAGTACCCAACACTTCAAGTTTGGCGACAACCAATGGACGGCTTACGTGCAGCCGAACGGGGATTGCTTTGTCAGAAATGAGTCCAAGCGCACCGTGTTTAAGGCTAACGTTCACACCGGGGACGTTCAAATTCCCCTGACAGAGCAAGCAGCGGCTCGTTTTCAAGAGATGATTGTAGAACGGGAAAAAGATTTGGCCCAGTCCCGAACTACTCTCATGCCTGCGACTGAATCGAAACCGAGGGAGTTGGAAATGGTTTAATCGAGTGGGGGTGGCTGGGTTTTATATCGTTTCCGGTTGGATGGGAATGATAAAGTCAAGGTCAATAATTCCACATTCCCCCACGAACCGCGGACCACGGACCATCATTCCGGTGTAACCGGAATTGATATTAGGGGGCGATCGCCTAGGAGTCAATGGAAAATTTTCCATTGACTTCTGTTGTACGCACAGCTAAAAGTATGTTATGGATTATACTTAAACCACTTTTTACCCTCGTCCTAGACGAACGCTTCGCTTCGCAAATCTCTGTAGTATACTTGTGCTATCCTAACAATTAGCTTGAAAACAAAGTTTCTTAATGTCAGCTAAAGATTTCTTTCACAATACAGTTAAAACATCTCTCGAAAAAGATGGGTGGACAATTACAGACGATCCTCTATTTATTCAAGCTGAGGATATTGATTTTTACATAGACTTAGCAGCAGAGAGAATCCTAGCTGCTGAAAAAACTGGTCAAAAGATAGCAGTAGAGGTAAAATCTTTTCTAGGAGCGTCAGACGTGACTGAGTTTCACATAGCACTTGGTCAATGCCTCAACTACCGTTCAGCCTTGAGATTGACAGAGCCAGAGAGAACTTTGTATTTAGCAATTACAGTTGATATTTACGATGAATTTTTTAGTCGTAAATTTATTCAAAGAGTAATTGCAGAACATCAACTCAAATTGCTTATTTTTAACCCCGAACGAGAGGATATTGTTCTATGGAAGGAATGAATTACCGTGAAGTAGTGCAAACAATTCTTAAAAGTCATGCCAAAAATCGGTCAAATAGCCAGACTGAAGTCCAACTGATATTTGATACGGAACGCGATCGCTATCAAGTTCTTAATATTGGTTGGCAAGATTTAACACGAGTATTTGGCTGTATCATCTACGTGGAAATTAAAGATGGCAAAATTTGGATCGAACGGGATGGTACAGAAATCGGAGTTGCTAACGAATTAGTAGAAGCTGGAGTTCCTAAGCTAGATATAGTTTTAGCGTTTAAAGCTCCCTATAAACGAAAATTTACTGAGTTTGCTGTCAGTTGAAAATGGGAGCGATCGCATTTAGTCATTTTGATAAATATCCCTCTTTACTCTCCTATTAAACATTTGCCACTGATTCGTCACAGTTTATGTTTGTTCGCTCAGCAATTTTTCTTTCAACTCCTGACATTCTTGGGCTAATGGGATGCCTAATTCTGTAGCAATGGATAAGGCATAATCGCAAGTCTCAATAGCTAGAGGGATGTAGCCTAAATCCGCTGACTCATTTTAGCGATCGCTTTCTTAATCCGCTCTGTTGCCTCGCTGGTCCAGGTACTAACCCCACTGATATTACGACAAAGGTCAGGTTCTTCTAAGAAATAGCACCTGCTAACAAAAAGCATGAGTTGCATCCTCCACACAGAGGGTGCAACTTTTTGTGAGAAAGAAAAGATCGCGATTGTTACTGAAAGCCACAAAAAGCTTTATATTTTAACCCTTCTGTTTCCTAATATTTCCTAATTTTTCCTAATTTCTCCTACTTGTCCCTAAAATTTCCTAAAATTTCCTCTAAATTTCATAAATCTTAATTAACTTAAATTAACTTTCGCTGCTTTTAAATAGATTTTTTGTACTCCGACACCTCTTGAATCCTCCGAATTAGTACGCTAGTCGCATAGCAAGCCATGTCAAATAGACGTTATAGGGGGGTAAAAATGAGTAAATCGCCCAAATCACCCAATTGTCAGAATTTGTGCAAAGGGCAACGACATATCTTCGCTTCAGCACAAGTGGCTGACGGATACCTCTTCTCTGGCTACCGCCAGTAAGCAGGGTGCTCACTTGCCCTTAAAATCGACCAAATGCCACAGAAACACTACACGCCCACTGAAATGGCGCATCCAACCAATGCTACCGCCCCTGAACCAAATGCGATCGCCCTGCCTGACCATTGGGCGCAACCGGATTTTAACTTTGGGGATGCAGTGACAGACAATGAAGAATCTTATATCGTCATAGGTTTGGCAATGGACACACACTTGGACATTTGGAAATACTTGTGTCGCACCCCGAACAATACAGAGCGATTCTTCTGGGAATATCAACTCAGACTTGCTTAAACTTCCAGCACGAAATATTAAGACTTTGTTGAGCGACGGCGATCGCAAACCAGAAACCGTCCTCAACAACAAAGTACGATTGGCTGCAAACCATACTCAACAATAATGCACTTTGCCAACTTTCAAACAACAACATAGTCAAAGGCTACAAGCAATCCAATCCGCAGTATTCACCCTCCCATCAGCCATGTGGATGATAGAAACTGCTCTGGTAACTTCTCACTAATGCGACTTGTGACCGAACAAAACATAAACCGAAAGAAACAGCCTCATCTCCAACAGAATTGCTGAAAATTGAATCAATAAAAGCAATGGATGAATTACGGCGCAAACCTTACCATCAAGGTTCAGGAAATTGTAGCCAGCATCGGTTGCTCAGGATTAAGTTAACTTGATGCCAACAACCGCTCTGACCTAATCCCTTGCTGTTTAACTTGGCCTTAATAAACCATTAGTTAGCCCTAGAAAATTGATGTGCTTACAACTGCAAGTTTCCCCAAAAACAAACTTTCCAAACCTAACGGAAAGACTGAAGTAGTCCGAGTGCGCCTAACCACCTTTGAAAAGGCAGATTTAGTGAAGCGTGCCGCAGAAGCAGGTGAAAAAAACCTGTCTGACTACTTGCGCAAACGCGCTTTTAGCCCTAACCGCACAGTCCCCGCTATCAATGAAGGAACTTGTGTCCAACTGCGAAAAATGAGCGCGCACATTTGCCAAATGACCAAAGGTGTAGAGACAGCAGTAAAAGCAGGGCAGTTACCCAAACAAAGTCTAGAAGTTCTGCAAAAATTCAGCAGAATGCTAGGCGAATATCACCAAGAACTAAGAGGGAAAGTCAGGAGAGAACTTTTGAGCGAAACCTGCGAACAAATACCCCCGCTTGTGGATTACCAATAAAGCGATCGCTCAACTAGCCAATAGTCCTGTTTGACAATCTCAAGCGCTGCTGAAAGTTCAAGCTCAAACCTAATGATAACCTCAATTTTCCTCGTAGGAGGTGAGAAAGTATGGCGGCAAAACTCTCAACTAAGCCCAACTCCAAAAGACAATTTTCTGCCCCAAAGCGTACTTGGTCTGTCCTAACAGCCACAGATCCCAAACACGTCAAAAAACTGGAACACATTCAGGAAACCCTCGATGCTGCAATAGAAACAATCCAAGAAGAAGGTGGCATTGAGGACTGGGAAGATTTCAAAAACTTCGTTGAATCCTTCAACAAACGACCCGACAGAATCAATGATTCTGGCAATCAGAAAGCTAGTGTCAGCATGGATTTAGTTACTGAAGGAAAAGGAGGCGAGGTATCTGGCTTTGTTTTCTATTTAACTAAAGACCCCAGCCAGAGAACCAGCGGTGTCTATTTAGTTAAAAATTTGAAACAGGCTGGCGTTGAAACGAAAGACAATAACAATTACTATACTCCATCCCAAATTATGGACTTAATCGGGCTGGATGCCAGTGATGAATTAGAGGAGGACGGCATTTCCGAAGAATTTGATGAAGAACTAGATGATGAATTGGAAGATGACTTAAGCGATTTAGAACTAGATGATGAATTGGAAGATGACTTAAGCGATTTAGAAGAAGATGCAGACTTTCCCAGCCACCATACGCAAACTCGCAAGTCATCGCAGTCCAAACGCCAGCTAGGAAAGTCAGTAGCTTCTCAAAAAAATGCCAACAAAACCCAAAAAAAGGAGGAAGAAGATAATATTGAAGAACTACTTTCTGATGATGAAGATACTTCTATCTCCAATGGTGTATTGGGCAATATAGCTAAAAATCGCCGCGTTCTCAATCAGAATGATAACGGACAATTCAAGCAAAAAGTTGCTGAACAGCCCGACGCAAAATATCCCTTCCTCGATACCCTTGAAACTGTTCTAAAAGAAACCGATCGTCAAGGTGCAAGTGTCGCTTCTATGGGAAGCGAAATTAACGGATTAACCGTAAGTGGCTTAACCGTCCAAACTGTCTCTTTAATGGGTCTACTTGGAGCCAAGAGTATTGGGGATCTAATTGATTACATTGAACGAGCGAGGGAAAAGGAACAGGCAGAAAAACTCGAAAAAATTCTCGAACAAATTGACTCATTAAACGATCGCGCCGACCGAGTTGCGACTCGTGCTAAACACGCTGATGTCATTTCCGGCATAGAGGCAATAGATACCCGCACTGAAAAACTTGCTGAACGGGCTAAGCAGGTATTAGAACCGCCTGCTGCAACTGAACCAGAGGAATTGGAAACGAGCCAGCCTCAGAGAAGCGATCGCGACATTGAAGCCAAGGTGACCAAGGGAATTAAAATCAGCAATCCCGAAACCAAGGCAGCTCAAATTGGCGAAAAGATTGGCGATCTAGAGAGCAAGCTCAACCCAAACTCCCAGAAATCTAGACCTCTACAGCTCGATAAAGATACCAGCATCAGCGAACAGTTAGACCAAATTCAAGACTATTTAGGCTACCTCTCAAAGAGGTTGGATCGCCTTGAAAGTATCGTTGACAAACTGGAACATAAAATGACCGTTCAGATGCCTGTTGAATCAGAATTTAATCCTAATTCACAAGGGCCAGAAACTCGTCAAAAAGTTCAGCCCACAGTTACTGCACCTAACAGTATCGACAAGGAGGAAAGCGAACCAGAGGATCTTCTTAGCAAAATGGTAGCTCAAACAAAAGTACAGCAGCAGCGAGAAACTGTAGCAGATTGCTTGGTCAATTATGCTTTCGCTACGGGGCAGTCTCCCCAATCGGGTATTGCTTTTGATGGTGGCGGCAGCTTGAATGTAACTGCTGAAAACAACGAAGTTAAAGTTGTCGTAAAAGGCAGCGATAATACCGAAATTTTTTCGGGAACCAAGAATGGCGATCGCTGGAAATTTGAGCCGGATCGAGACAAACTAACTCCCGAAGAAAGAGAAGCCATTTTCAAATTGCCTCAGTCGGAAGAAGAATACAACAAGCTAGCAACTGCCCAGGCTTTAGTTGAAAAGTTTCAGGACACCTTCCCCAAACGCTTTAGCGGGGAAAAAGATCCAGTGTTTCCTTGGAAAGAATCGCGTCGTGAAGACGGCACGACCGGGGCAGTCAAATACGAATTTGAAATCCTGGATCTGCCGGACGGGTCAAAACAACTGATAGGAACTGACCCCCGCCAAGGTGACGCACAAGTGTTCGATGCCGTTCTGGTCAAAGGAAAGCCACCAGAGGTTCGGCAGTGCCACATTGCTGTTGAAGAAATGGAAGCTGTAGTCGGCTCCCCAGAGCCACAAAAAACTCAATTTAGAGATTCTCAAGCATCTAAAGACTACAACTATACCTCGCCAGGACGCAAAGAACAGTCGCGAGAAGACCGGAACGAATTGCAAGCTTAAACCACTTTGAGGAAAAATTCAATGCAAAACGATTACTTGAACAACAACTACCGCTCTCATGACGATCGCGCAAGGGTTACTAACCTAGGCATTACCCACAAGCGCCGCAGCCCTTTTAGCACATTCATGCGTAAATTCAAGCTCAATAACGCCGATTTAGCCTTCATTGCAATTTGCCTAATTGCAGCCATTTATCTAACTCTTGTCCAGCCCTTATTTGTCAGCGTATTTAGCTGTGCATCTCTGGTGTTCTTCGGACTATGGCAAATTACCCGCAGCGTTCCCATCCTCGAAAAACTGCTGGGCAGCAAAATTCGCTTCTGGCATTTAGCTGTCGCTGTCATAACAGTAACAATGTTCCTGAATAACTTTCAGACCCCAGCACAAGCCATTTTTCTAAGCGGTCTCCAAGCGTTTATGACCAATCTAGCAAGCGAAGCTGGAGCAGCAGGAGGAGGAACAGCCATTGACGAATCAACGATCGTTTTAATTTTCAATGCCATTCGAGGCGTATTTCTCTTGCTAGTAGCCGCCGCAGCTTTATTCGCTTACAACCAAGCGCAACAAGGCAATGATTGGCGTCCAATTGTCACCCAAATTGCCCTCGCCTTCGGCATTGTGATTGCCATAGACGTAATAACGTTCTTGTTCGTCGGCGACGGCAGCGGTACTACAGCCGGCTTGGTTCCCAACCTTCCTCCGCTGGGAGTGATTACAAGTTTGACCTTTTGGAACTAAGAAAAAGGAGTCACCAATGGCTTTGCGAGATCCCGAAAAAGACTTTATCAGAGTCAATAAAATCCTGGGCAAACAAGCAAGTATCGGGTTTATTCCAGCCAATCAAATTCTACCTTGGTGCTTCTTGACCGCCATTGCATACATCTTAACGATGGGTCTATTTAGCCTGGGACTGGGTTGGTTCTTCACTGTCTCGCTTTGGCTGATTGTAAGCTGGTGGCTCCTAACAGGAAATCAACCCCACCTTTTTACTGACAAGTTCCGCAAGCCCCCCGGAGATGAGTGGTGCAACGGCGACAGCTTCTATATTTCTCTCATCTCTTCCCTGCGCCCTCCTAGCATCCAAGGCAAGCCTTACGATTCGCAAATGCGAGTCAAATTGAAGCCCAAAATTGTACCCAATCAATATGGTGGAAGGAGCAAATTTATGCCTTTCCAAAATGAAATTAACCTCTGCTGTTTGGTGGAAATTGAAAAAGATGGCAGGCAAGTGTCTGGGATGCTCCTCAATAACGGGACTAACTACCAACTGGTATTTGGATTCCGCCTCCGAGGGCTTCACAACCTACTGTTTAGGAACGAAGTGTCGGCATTTGCAGCTTCTCTTGAAGAAGGAATGAAAGACATCCCACCCAGTGAAAAAATTACTTTCTGCGCCGGCTGTTACAGCAGTGATGCTGCGAGGCAAAAAGAGTTAGAGCAATTGGCTGACACCGCTGAACTCCAACCCGTATCTGTACTGCTCCGAAATGAACAGTACCGCCTCCGCCAACAAACTCATCAAGGTACCAGGCAGGTATGGGAGCAAATTGCTTTCTGTACTTGGACGGCCGATAACGAAGGCGAAACCATCTCCAGGGATTTCATTGGCCAAGCCATTGATGGGGTCAAAAAATTGTGCGATTCGATTGTGGAAACCATTGCGGGTAACACGCGAATTTACAGAGAGCAATTTTACACGAAACTGCTACTCAACTCTTTTGAACAAGGATTCCTCCGCTGGGAAATTCTCCTGAATACCAAAATGGGACTCGAAATTAGTCCCATGAATTCATCTGAACTTTGGGAGTGGCTGTGGCAGCGATTTAACAGCAGTAAACCACCGCAAATCCCTCAAGTTGTTAAACTTGAAGAAACGCCTTCTGGCTATCAGCTCAGTGAAATTAAGACGACTGAAAAACACATTTCTACAGTTTTGATTGAAGGAACGAATGGCGTATCCTCCTGCCCCGAACACCGCAAGAGCCACAACCGCGTCTATCTGACGGGAAAGGGGAAAGAATGCGCTGTTCTGACAATGTATGACGCGCCCGCAGGCTGGATTAATACCCGCCAGCAATTGAAATGGATTTGGGAGGTGATGTCCTCAAGCTACGTCCGCGATACAGAAGCTATTGTAGAAATTAGCGCCGGAAATTCCCTTGTAATTAATGATAACTTGGCCCGACAAGCGAAAGGAGCAAAAGCCGCTAGCAGCAGAGCTATAACTAAAGGGCAAGGGCGCGATATTGGCGCTGAAATTAAACAGGAGGAATCTTTCGACGCCCAGCGCCGGCTTTACCAAGGAGCCGTACCCCTCAATGCAGCCGTTGCCTTTTTAGTGTACAGAAACACTGCGGAAGAATTAAGCCAAGCCTGTAACGTACTCTCTAATAGTTTTGGAACTGCGAAAGTCATCCGCGAGCGGAACGTTGCCTGGGATATTTGGCTGCAATGCCTGCCCATTACTTGGAAATGGTTGCTGCATAGCGGTTCATTTTTGAGCGAACGCCGCCTCACCCTCGACACTGAAACTGCTGCTGGAATTCTGCCACTAACAGTTCCCCGCGATTTAGATAAAAAAGGAGTTGAATTTATTACCCATCGAGGCGGAAAGCCAATTTTTATTGACTTGTTCTACAGCCAAATTAGCCGCGCTTTAATTACTGGCGAATCTGGTTCAGGCAAGAGCGTTTTGGGGTGGCGTTTTACCGTTGAAGCTCTGGCGAATAATATCCCTGTTGTCGGGATGGACATCAGCAGCGGGGGTAACAGTACCTTCAAAACCGCGATCAAACTTTTGGGCGACCAAGGCGCATATTACGACATCAGTCAAGGATCTAGCAATTTAGTAGAACCGCCAGACCTCCGCAAGTTCGACAAAGCTGAAAGAGAGCGGCGGATGGAATCTTGGAAAGAATTTATCCGCAAAGCTCTGGTGGCGATCGCAATGGGCAAAATTCACCATCCCCACTTAGCCCAGCGGGTAGATTCAATTATCCTGCGAATGCTCGATATGTACCTTAGAGATCCAGAAATCATCGCTCGCTACAACAAGGCATTTGAAAGAGGGTGGCAATCTCCCGAATGGCAGCAAATGCCAACTCTCCAAGATTTGCTGAGGTTTTGCAGCAAAGAAAGGCTCAACCTCAAATCGTTTGAAGAACTGGATAGGCTAGCCATCAATCAAATCCTCAGCCAAGGAAATGCTTTGCTAACATCCCGCTTGGGAAAAGCGATCGGTCAGCCCAGCACGTTTTCGCCGGAACCTGCTGTTAAGTTCTTTGCCCTATCGGGACTGTCTAACGAACAAGATGCCTATTTAATGGCAATTAACGCCCATGCTGCTTGCATCCGCAACGCTCTTTCTCACCCAAAAAGCTTATTTATTGGAGATGAATTGAGCGTCCTACTCAAAAAAGATGGTTTTGCATCAGTTGTCGGCGAACTCTGCGCCACTGGCAGAAAAGATGGCATAGCTGTCTTGCTATTGAGCCAAGATTTTGATGCTATCTGCGAATGTTCCGCAGGAGCACAAATTCTGCAAAATATGGTCTACCGAATTACCGGAAGAATAACCAATTCTGGGGTGGCAGCCGCTCACAAATATTTGGGGTACGATCCGCAAATTATCAGTTCAAATGCAACGGAATCTTTTCTGCCAAGAGCTGCTGACCTCTACTCGTGCTGGCTGATTGAGAAAGGAGGAAGATTTTGGCGATCGCGATTCTACCCCGGAGAGATGATGTTGGCATCAGTTGCTAACAATCAAAATGAAAAAGAAGCCCGAGATCGCATCATGGCTCAATATCCTCCTACCCTCAAAGGGCAGCTTCAAGGGCTAAAGCATTTCACCCAAGAATACATTGCAGCAGTGAAAGAAGGAAAAGGCTTCGATCACATTGGTCAAAATTTAGAAATTACTACCATAGCTGCCAATGCTCAGCAAAAAATGGCATCCGACTTTCACAGCAACAATTCTCAATTTTTTGCAAAAATACCAAAATAACTCCCATGAAATACCGACTTCAATTGATGCAGCAACCTGCTACAAAACTCGCAGCAGTTTCCCTGTTAGCCAGCTTGGAATTAATCGTTCAAGTCAGGCCAAGTTTAGCTCAAGCAACTCCTCCTTTCGTACCCGGTACACAAGGAGTCGCGGTGAAATCTCCAACCCCAAGCGTTTTCGTGCCCGGTACACAAGAAACGGCTGTGAAAGCTCCAGCCCCAAACGCTTTCATCCCAAGTACACAAGAATCGGCTGTGAGATATCCAGCCCCAACTGCGGGAAGTTTCTTAGCTCCCATTGAAGATGTTTTCAAACAAGTTAACGATTTTATCGGCGACATCCAAGGTTTCGTGCAAAACGAGCTATTTGGCTCTTTAAACGAACTCCTTTCCTCTTCTCTCGGAGCTATCCAAATTCCTGATTTGAGCCAAGTCAGCAGCCAAATTATTAAAGCTCCAACATCCCAGACAGAAGGAACGAAACTGTCTGATTTACTCGAAACTAAGTCGAGCAAATTAGACGGCAAAGGTTCATATACCATCATGTCTGACTTAGACGCTCAAGCTCAGCGCAGCGCCGCTATCGGCATAGCTGACGGAGCAACCCTCAGCAAAGAAGCTCAAAACAACAGCTTCCAAGTGTTAGAAGCAACTCGACAAGATACCGAACAAAACGTCCAATTGGGCGAAGAATCGCAGAGCCTCGACGTTACTCAACAAATTCTCCAAAACCTCTCGCAGCAGACCGCATTGGGCGCACAAGTCCAGATGCGAAATTTACAGGAAGCTCAGCAAGCTCGCACAGATCGGGCCATTAATAACGTGCTGCTGTCGCAAGCTGCTAAGGAAATATCCGCGATCAACACGGGCGAGCGCCGAGGCAGCACTGCGTCTGGAAACCAAGCCAGCTACCAGGCGGGAATGCTGATGCTCCCCGGCGGCGGCTACTTGGGAAAACCGAGTGGCAGCAACACAACCCCGATTTCAACTAACAGGTTCGCCGCTCCCGATTAATGCTCCGAGCAGTTAAATTGAATCGGCAATCGTCTCTTGGCTTAGCAAAGATTTTGACAACACAAATTGAGCGTAGCTATTGACTGTATCGCTCTAAAAAAAATTGTCAAGCATCGCTCTTAAAAAGTTTGTCAAGCGCTTCTAACACGGCTGGCTTGAATGCAAAGTTGGGGAGCAAGCAGACATCACCGATGACTATTGCCTAGTTTGCGTGCAGACTGACCGTGTTGTTGAATACAAAGTTGAAGTTTTTCCCATAAACAAATGAGAGAATTTCTAGCACAAATTACATCACCGACAAGTGGTGCAGAAGGGTCATCTTTGGACATTGTGAGCGAGTCAATTAACCTGGCTAAGACTACCTCAGAATCTTGGGACAAAGTTTGGATTAGCACGATTGACCCGATCGCTTCTGGGCTGTGGGTCGGTCTAGTATCGCTCGGCATCACCCTAGCAGCCGTCAGCATCCTCTTCTTAACTCTAAGCAGCGGGAAAGACATTATCGAAAAGCAGTCATGGTCAGAACTGGCAGCACTGTTCGTCTGGCCGCTCGTCATCATGCTGTTCCTCGGCGCTAACGGCAAATTGCTAGCAAATACCGTCATTTTTACCAGGAGCTTTGCTTACAGGCAAGTCCAAGGTGTCCTCGAAGCGCAACTAGGAGAAATGACATTTAGGGACGCGATCGCCAACGTCACTATCAGCAACATCGGCCGGCAACAACTAGAAAATCTCTACGGCGAATGCCGAAATAAAGTAGGAGAAGAACTGGTTACTTGCTGGAATTCCAAGCAAGAAGCTGCTCAGAAAATTGTTAGCGAAGCTGAAAGGCAAGCCGCCGGCTCAGCCCCTCTGCAAGCGCTGCGGGCTTTTGCTGAAATCCTCTGGAATAATAGCTTACCCGGCGCTGCTCAAGATGCCGCGACTTTTATAACTGACCCCGGTTCAGTGTTTAGAGAAAAAGCAGTGCCAATCATCCGATTTATTCTATATAGCATCCAGTGGGCGTTTGTCAACATCCTTGAAGCAGCGCTCTTGCTAACAGCACTCTTTTCGCCGATCGCGATGGGGCTGTCGCTGCTTCCCTTGCAGGGCCGACCGATTTGGGCTTGGGCAACTGGATTTCTGAGTTTATTTGGCGTCCAACTTGGATACAACATCGTCGTCGGATTGGCAGCCACCGTGCTAGTCAATTCTGGAGCCGAATTAGCTAGCGATGTTGCCTTTCTCTTTTTAATCAGCATTTTTGCACCCGGATTAGCTCTATTAATCGCCGGCGGAGGAGGAATTGCCCTGTACAGCGGCATCGCTAGCAATGCCAAACAACTCATCGATGTTTTGAGCAGCGCTATAGGAGCAGCCGCTAATTTAGCAATGAACAAAGGATTTAAGTGATGTCAATGTAACTCGGAATTGAGAATTCGTAATTACCCACGCATAAATGCGGGGTAGTGAAAGTAATTCGTTTTTTGATAATTAGTATTTCGGAATTAGCGCTCGGGTTCTTTAATCCTGAATTATAAATTACTAATGATAAATCCCGAAATACTAATTATTTGAGCGCTCGGTTTCTTTAATTGGAAATTGCGAATTACTAATTGCGAATTACTAATTATTCGGTCACTAACCTCAGGTGCTTTTAGCGCCAGGACTAGAAAGTAGCTAAAGCTACTCGTGCCGTGTTTTCTCCCTAACTTACAACTACGGCTTTTTCACACTTAGCGAAAGGTTTTATGAAGGTACAAAGATTTTCACAAACTGCATTGTTGCCAGAAGCTAAAAATCTACTGGCATTGTGCTTCCTCATCTTAACTGGAGTGAATATCCTCTCCCTAATTCTGCACCTGTTCGTCGCGTACCGAATCAACTCGGTAGCTGCTATGAAGACAACGCAAGTCCAGCTAATCAACGGTCAAACTTACTATGTAGCGGAACGAGATCGGTTTTTTCGGTATCCCTCAGTTATCCAAAATTTTGTCAAAACTTGGGCCGAGTTAACCTTCAACTGGGACAATAAAATACCAGGAACTAACGATACAGATTCAGGAATTAAAGTCAATTCCAAACGAGTTCCTACCAGCACTTATTTTGCTTCGTTACTCCTAGAACCCAATTTTGGCAAAGCTTCTCTCCCTGACATAGCTGAACTCGTCCCCAATAAAGTTTTTACGGGTCAATTGCGAGCAACTGTCATCATTTCTTTTTTATCCGAACCCAGAGAAGTCCGTCCGGGCGAATGGGAAATTGACATGATTGCTACCCGGTTGCTCGTCGATCGCACGTCAGGAATCGATGAAAGAATTCCTTTCAATCGCACTTTCCGAATCAAAGCTGTAGAAATCCAAACCCCGCCGCTAGGTAGCCAAGCCTCAGCTTTTGAACAAAAAGTTTATGAGCTTCGCTCGGCGGGCTTAGAAATCAACAAAATTACCGAATTTAAACCCAATTAATAGCAGGTAAAAACATGAACGAAAAAGAACTTCAAAATTGGCGCGAATTTGATGGCGAACCCGATGAAATTGAAGAAACTTCCTACAGTACGCCGCCTAGCAGCACAACTAGCCACCCTTTTAATGGCAACAACTCCTCTAATGGAGCCAATAACTTTTCCAACAGTTTTAATGGCAACAACTCCTCTAATGGAGCCAATAACTTTTCCAACAGTTCTAACGGTTTTCAGGCAGCTAACGCTCCTAATGGCGCTATCCGCAATGGCAAAAAGTTGAGCCGTGAGGAGGAAAGAGAATTGGCAGGGCATGACGGAGACGCCGATGAATTATTGGCCTCCGAGCACAGAATTAAACAGGACAGCGAAGGAGCAGAAACCCGCTCTGTTTCTGAGAAGCCCGAAGTTCGGACGTTTTCAGTATTAATGGGTACTGGCGCAGTTCTCGGCATCTTGGGATTCTTTTGGTTTGTGTTCTTTGCTCCTAAACCTGTCCGCCAACAGGCAAAGACGCCGAACCCTAAACCGACTCAAGTTTCTAAAGACGAGTCAGGAGAACTAAAAAGCCGGCTGGCATTTCAAGATCAGCAGCGGGCGCTAGAAGTTCAGCCGCCTGAACCTAAAAATCGATCGACCCCTGCTTCCAAACCGACGCCTGCACCAAAACCTGCACCAGCCGCTAGAAGGTCTCAAACCCCAAGGCCGGTTCAAAACTTTAATCCGCCGCCGCCAAGGACGGTACAGACCATTCCTCCTCCACCGCCGCCATTACCGCGCCCTGCACAGCCGCCTGCACCGCCCCCGCCTCGCCCTCGTCCGACGCCATTACCGCGCCCTGTGTCGCCACCCGCACTGCTGGCACTTCGACCTGCGCCACCACCCCGGTCGCCTTCACCAGAAAAAGTAGACCCTTACGAGCGCTGGGCGCAATTAGCTTCTCTGGGGCAAAGCAGAGGTCAAGCAGTTAAAGAGCTAAATGCTGAAGGTATTTCTGCCAGTTCCGCAACTTTTCCTAGCGCAATCGCGCCGGGGATGACAGCGGCAAACTACCCTGCCGTGCCGCCCGCAATGCCAGTACCGGCACCACCGCCCAGTGCAGTAGCAATTGCGCCAGTAGCAGCACCGGTACCATTGTCCCAACAGCAGCCTGTGCCGCCGATTTCTCAAAACCCGCAGCCAGTGCTAGTCAGTTCGCCAAAAAGCCCACAATCGACTGCACCAATGCAAGAGATACCCGCGATCGCAATTGGAGCTCCTGGCTCGGCTGTAAACGCCAAGGTCATGAGCCCTGGAGAAGCTGGAATCCTCAACCGCACGACCGCCGACGAAAACAGTGAAGGCAGCACAGCAATGAGAGAGATAGCCATCGGGTCATCTGCTCTTGCCAAGGTAATCGTGCCGATGATTTGGGACGAAGCAGGTCAAAGCCCAACAGCCGGAAGGTTTGCCGTCCAATTGACCGAGGACATAATGGCAACTGATGGGGCGATCGCCTTGCCGTCCGGCACCGTCTTAATTACTCAAGTAGAAAATGTCACGCGCGGAAATCGACTGGTTTCTCAAAGCGTGGTGGCGCTTGTTTACCCCGATTCTGCTGGCCGCATCCAACAAGTACCCATTCCTCCCGGATACTTAATCGTTCGCGGAATCGATAACCAACCTCTCATTGCCGACAGTTTATTTGACAGAGGTTCTGAAATAGCCAAGGCTGATATTTTAGTAGGAATTCTCGGTAGCTTGGGGCGGGTAGGAGAAATAATTAATCGACCAGCCCAAGAAACTTTCAGCCAGCAGAGCGGCTTTTTTGGAAGTACGGCTGTTAAAACAACAACCTCGCGTGAACCCAACATCCTAGCAGCCGCTTTAGAGGGATTCTTTACACCTACTGCCCAACGGTTGCGAGAAAGATCGGATCGCAACGCGCAAGAACTTTTGAAGCGAGGCAACGTGGCGATCGTACCAGAAGGAACTCAAGTTTCAGTATTTGTCAATGCCTTTGTCACAGTGCAGAGATAACGGAGTTGACATCTTCCCCGCCCTAAAGGAACGGAGATTCCAAGAATCACTTCTTGGACTCCCTCTTTCCATGACTCGGCTTACTCAGACCGGGCTTTATACAAAAATCTTGGAGGTAATATAACCGTGAAAAAACTCACTCGAAAAATTCGTCTGGCTTTACTTTCTCCTGCCTTACTAATTGCCACTGCATTCAGCAATGTCAATATTGGGCAAGCTCAAGCATCGGCGCTAAAAATTGTAGGAAGAGATGCAGCAACAAATGCAACTACCAACCTTCAAGTATGGTCTGGCCGTTCCAGCGTTATTGACTTTAGCCAGACTGGTGAAGTCATTACGTACATCCGGTTGGCAGATCCGTCCAGGGCTGTCTTTAACACTGATGCTGAATTAAAAACTAACCAAGCTAGAACCATATTTGTCCAACCGATTCAACCCTTACAATTTCCGGGCGCTACAACAGCAAACATTACTAACCTGTTCATTAAAACTCGCTCTCCTGAAGGAATTGAACGCCTTTATACTTTCAATGTCGTTCACCGGGACGGGCAACCTACTAATAATGGCATTGCCATCTCTACGGTAGTGCCCGGGCAGGAGCCAAGCGTAACTTTAGCAGACAATCGAACGGCGGCGCTCAGGGACATCGAAGGGGGATTAGACATTGCCATCCGAAGAGGTTACACGCCTCCCAATGATCCCGTTGTTTTCAAAGTTCGAGAGTTCATCGCTCTAGCTCGAAATGGCACAGCTATTGCTAAAGCTGCTGAGAAAACTAATCTATCAATGTCTGTTGTTATTTCACTAGGGCAGTTAGGGTTGAGCCGCGAACTTTTGTATGAAATTCCAAAAACGCCATCTCAAAAGCTCTCCTTTTAACTCGAACTCTAGGAAATTAAATCCGTTTGCTCAACCAAAAATTTCAACTTCGTATCAAGCAATAGTCCGGACAGTTTTTAGCTCAAAGCCTGAAATCCTTGATTTTTTGTTGGTAGTTTTGCTTTGAGCTCGGGCTAAAACCCGCATTCTATGGTTGACACTCTAAAACTGTCCGAAGTGTCGATCGAGAACGTTAGCTGTCATCGGTAACGTCTTCATGTGTAGAAACTGGTAATGGCAGCCCTACAGACAACAAAGTGCTTTACGGTAACTTATTTTCTATCTGCCTTAACATTGCCTCAAGCTCTACTCTTGGACTGGTTTGTAGACCGAGACACTGTACAATTCTATTGGCATCCGTACTCGAACGCTTATTAAGTTGGATGCCATAGCTCCCTGTTTCTGCTAACAGTTCGTAAGAGTGAAACTGCATGGGTTCTCCAAGACGTGCCTCTTGAATATGTTGAAAATAAAATTCACGTTGCATATAATCAATCAGGCAATCTTGAACTACAAGGACAAGATGCTTGCTGAGATGCTCAAATGTATGAATTTTGGGCCTGGCTGAAATGATGTTCCCGTTCCATATTCAATTAATTATTCCTATCGAGCATTACTCACCGCACGCGATTGCTAAACCCTACCTCAATTCAGCAACACAAAACTTGGTTATTTTACTCTAAGTTTGACCTCAGTTCCTACTTTACCATCTCAAATTTATCGGTCATTTTTTAGGAACTACCTCATTGAAGCTATAGCTATAGATAGGGGTTCAGCCACTTGTAAGTCTTCAATCAGATTATCAACCCACCCCTGATAAGAGATGTATGACACCTTAAAAACAGGTCTTAACTCTTCCCAATCCTTTACTTGAAAAAGATAGGGCGCTAACTGTTCTAAGTAGGAACGACCGAACTGAAATTCCATGTCGAGATTCCGAATCTTCGACAGTAATTTTTCTGTAATAGACGTTTTTTCAAAGATATCTAATTCGGAAATACCCTTAACTGCCATGCTGTCTATTAACAAGACATAAAGCCTTTTGCGGGATGTTATATCCGGTAATAAATCAGCTTTAATACGTTGTAAAAATAAGTCGCGCTTCTGAATTTGTTCGGCAGTTACCGTGGCATTGAAATATTGAATAAATGGATCTTTTTCTCTTGTTAAGACGCTTTCCGATACTTCTGCTGTCGTGCTTTTTTTTTACGAGTGATCGCCTCATAGGGATCTTCATCCCCTTCCGCATATTGCATCAACTCTGTCATAGACCAACCGATCGCATAGGCAAACTGCATTAACTTTTGCAGCCTTGGATCGGCTTTTCCCTCGCACCAGTTAGCCAGCGTGTTGAATGCAATTCCAGTTAGTCTCCCTAACTCCCTAGAGCTACCAACGCGCTCATCTTCCACCAACGCCGTTATTAACAGACCAAGACGTTTGTGGATTCGATTATCTGCTACTACATTTTCTTCTACTTCTGCTGACATTCCAGTTTCCAACTAGCCTTCGTAGTAATGGCAGGGGTGGTTAGACGACCTACATTATACCAGCATAACTTATTTAACTGCCGTCGCAAATCCCTGGTTTGAGGTAAGTACACATTTAAGGTATTTCGTCAAGCTCTAATTAGATGCGATTGCCCTGGGTGTAGAAGTAACTGAGGGGGATGCCGCAACCTGACTTTAACAAATCTTTACTTGATCAAATTTCTGGTCGGCTGTAGGATAGTTTATGGTCAACCTTGTGACCATCACTCCAATACAAGCCAATAATTGGCTTTTCTGAGAGTATACCCTTTATGAGAAAAATATTGCCTCACTCTAAACTCTAGCCGAGTCGCAAGTGAGGCTGTTGGATAACTCAAAGCGAACAGTTAGTCAGAAAAACAACCTTAGAATCCCCATTCTGAAAGTTTTTCTTTAACCTGAGCGCTTCTTACAAATCAAATAACCAGGGTCTTTTGACAGTTATGACCACCGATCCTAATCACAGTCATAGCCGGAGTTCTTAACCCTTCTCAGAGCCGGAGCTTTCAGCCCTTTTGGGAGCCGGAGCTTTTAACCCTTCTCAGAGCCGGAGCTTTTAACCCTTTTGGGAGTTGAAGCTTTTAACCCTTTTGGGAGCCGGAATATTTAGCCCTTTTGGGAGCCAAAAATTTTAGTGTTAGTCCCTGCCGAAATTTTTAGCCCCTTTGGGAACCAAAAATTTTAGTGTTAGTTCTCCAATAATACCAAATCAGAAGCTCTGAATCAACAGATATGTTCTGGTAACTCTAACATCTAAGACCTTTTTGTTTGAAACTCCGGCTCCTACAAACCCTTTAGTGTAGGAGCTTTCCATGTCTAACAACTCATCCTCTAGCGACCTAAATATTCGTCTTTTTCAAGGCTTATCTCGGATTCCTTCTGACTGGCAGCTCTGCCTGCTAGACGGCAAAAAAGTCCCACAGGGCATAGGCTGGCAGCAAAAACCGCTCAGTCCCGCCCAAATGAAAGAAGCCACAACCAACGGCTGGACGGTAGACAAAGCAGATCGCACTCAATACCGCTGCTACCCCAAAGGCTACGGACTGATAACGGGTACGCCAGTTACCATAGATGGCGATACCTATTACTTAATGGCGCTAGACCAGGATGGAGCTTCTGCCAGAGAAAAAATTCTCGAACTCTCAGGTCCAGAAGAATTACCCAAAACGGTCGCCTTTACCTCCGGTCGTCCTGGGCGCTGCCAATACCTATTCCTAGTCCCAGAACAATACGCCGGAGCTATCCGCACCAAAAAATTCCCCACAGACGCTATCGGAGACGACGGCAAAGGCGAACAGCTCGAACTCCGCTGGGCGGGGTTGCAATCTTGCCTGCCTCCCAGCGTCCACCCGACTACTGGCGAGTACATCTGGCTCAAAGGTTGCGCTCCCGATGAAACAAGCGTAGCATTAGCCCCGCAGTGGATCGTTGAACAAATGCTGGCCGAACCGCTGGGAGAATCAGAAAATTCTGAACTTCTCCCTCTAGAAAAAGCTCTAGAAGAAGCTGAAGCCAATTCTACCGCTCCCGCCCCCCGCCGGCGACACCTACACCGAACTCACCGCCCAGAACAGGAGTGGACTGATATCGATTGGGCGCTATCCTACCTAGCTGCCCTGTCTCCCGGCCGCGCCGATAACTACGACGAATGGTGCGGCGTGGGAATGGTTCTCAACTCCATCGATGATTCTCTCCTCTATGAATGGGACAAGTGGAGCCGCCAATCCCCCAAATACAAGCCGGGAGAATGCGACAAAAAATGGAGGAGTTTCAAAAGCAGTGGGGTGGGCATCGGCACGCTAGCTTACTGGGCAAAACAGGATGGGTGGACTTCACCATTTAAGGAGCACTGTGCAGCCGACAGTCAAAAAAATGGACAGCAGAAAGCAACTCAAAATTCCCAAGACATTAGCAATACGAGCGAACTAAATTCTACTAACCAAAACTCTGAAAAGAGCGATCTCACGGGCGGCAGCGAACCTAATCCTGGTTCCTCTTCTAACGGCTCCGGTGTCAACAGATCCAACAGCGATCACTACTTGTACAATCGCGTCACTGCCATTATTAACAGTGAAATCAACCCGCCCCAACAGACAGCGGCTTTAATTGAACTATCCGCCCGTGAAAGGTTTCCTTTGAAAGGAGTAAAAGATTTAGCCACCGAAGTAGAAACTCATATTAGCTACGGAGAAACTCATGCACAAGAAGTTCAAAAACTCAAAAAAATCCTCAATTACCGCCAACAGCAACTAGACATCGCTCAAATTCTGCCCGCTCCTCTAGCCGCTTCAATTTTGACTAAAGCCGCTTCTGACCGCATCGACCCCATTTACATTTACCAGTACCTCCTCTCCGCTTGCGGTAGCCAAATGGGGGGGCATATTGGAATGATTGGCAAAGAAGGTGCAACAATAGCCGACAGTTGGGTAGAGTATCCTATCTTCTGGACAATGGTAGTTGCTTTAGCTTCGGCTGGCAAAAGCCAGACAATGCGCTCAGTTTTTGGCAGTGTCAAACAGCGTTACAAGCAAGCCAAATCCGCATACGATCGGCTCAAAGAAAACTTAAAAAAGCTAGAAGAAGCGTGGCCACAAAAATCTACTCAAGAGAAAGAAAAACTCAAAAATAGCCCTTCAAATCCCACAGTTTTTAAAGCTTCAATGCCTCCCCCCGTGCCCAAGCAACTTATTGAAGCAGGAAGCCCCGAAGGTGTTCTGCGGCGGATGAGCGAACTCCCGGTCAGGAGTGGTAGCGCTTGGGTTTTCGACGAATTGGTGCGGTTGTTGAAGCTGGATCAGTATAAAGACAAGGGGGGAGATACTCGGCAAATCCTGCTACAAATGTGGAACTCGCCCGCAGATATTGAATTTGAACGGGCTGACGATAAAGATGCCTTTGAACTTAAAGATTTGTGCTTGAATTTGACAGGGGCTACTCAATTATCCAAAGTCCAACAATTGTTTAGCGACCCCGACGACGGCGACGGGCTAATCAGCCGCTTTTTAATAGCGGTACCGTCAACTCCTGATAACTTTGCAGTTTGGTCAGACTCGCAAGTTGCGATCTCCGGGGAATTGCAAGAATTGTACGACCACCTGCGATCGCTCCACGGCGATCTCCGAGAGCTAGCGGGGTTGTCTGCCACGAGTGAAGGTGGAGAATTGCCCCCCGTTCTGCTGTCGTTTACGACCGAGGCTCATCTGCGGTGGAAGCGGTGGTGGGAAGAAGTCAGGCGCAACCAACAAGCAGTGGAATTTGAAGACCCAGCATTTTATGCCTATTTGGGCAAAATGCTGTCTCAAACCTTGAGGTTAGCCCTCCTGCTGCACTGCATCGAATTGAAATACGAAAAAAAGCCAGATTCCCTGCGCGTCGGCCTCGATACCTTAGAGCGGGCGATCGCGGCGGCTAAGTTCAGCATCGGGCAATTCCGCATCTTGCAAACGAATAACCACGCCTCCGATTCGGCCGGAGCCCATCTCTCCTTAATTTACACCTATGCCCTGCGGAAGGGGGAGGAGGTTTCAGCCGCTCAAATCCAGAACAGCGTCTTCAAACGGTGCAAGCGCAAACCCACATTAGCTGAAATTCGCTCCAACTTCGCCGTTCTCACAGAAAACGGGTATGCACTTCTCTCTGGCAAGGGAAAAGACCTCCGCATTCGAGCGCTTCCATTATCTAAAACCCGCGTCGGAATTCCGACAGATTCCGGCAAAAGTTCCGGCATTCCAGAAATGGCCCAAGCGCTTGCCAGGGTTAACGTTGAACCCCATTTAACGCGCTATTCCGGCAATTCCGACACTCCAGCGCGGCGCTCCGGCAATTTACAAGATGAATGGGTGAGTCCGGCATCATCCATGTGCACCTCGGTATCGGAAGCTGCTACTGCAATGCCGACAGCGAGCGAATTGGAAATAGAAGAAGAGTGGCCACCTGCTACCGCAGCGCCGACGGTGAGCGAATCAGAAATAGAAGAGGATTCGCCACCTGCTACTGCAATGCCGACGGTGAGCGAATCAGAAATAGAAGAGGATTCGCCGCCTGCTCAAATGTGTCGGAATTGTCGGAATTCTGACATTGATGAGGTTTCAGAGGTTGAGCCAAAGCCAATTGTAGGCGATGAAAATCTGTCGGAAAATGGTCGGAACGAAGTCGGAATTTCCGACGAGTTAGGCGGTGAAGGAGACGATGCCAATAGTGAATGGAAGGGTGAGTTAGATCCAAGTGACGATACCAACAGCGAATGGAAGGGTGAGTTAGATCCAGGTGACGATTCAGACTTGGATAGCGACCCGCTATACGGCGATCGCGTGCCAAAACCGACTGCACCGCCCGACCGCATTGGCACTACGGAACTAGCACCTCCAGGCGCGTCTAGCGTCCGAGGCAATAGTGACAAGGAGGCTACCACAGTGAGCGATAGCCCCGATCTTCTGCCCAATCCCGCTATTCTACCCACCGAGCCGCAGACTTCCACAACACCTGCTGACCAACCTTGCCCCACTGTTGAACTGACCGAACGCCCAACCCTGGGCGAAAGTGAGGCGAGTTCCCCGTAACGACTTGCGTAGCCGAAAAACGGAATAATGACGCCTACAGGCAATTTGCGGATCGTGTTAGACAACGTGACTGTCCAAGTTGAACTCCATTTCTGTGGGATGGAAGGTCGCGCGATCGCGCGCCTCCTGTCAGCTTGTCGATGATGGAAAATTTTCCATTGCCTTTCTCACGGACGCACCACTCCGTAAAATCGGTAATGTCCGATTAATTTTTGATTAACCTCCGCGCCTACCGCCCTTTGAGCAGCTAAAAAAGTCAGCTACTGAAACCACTCTCCGCAGAGAGTGCTAATTGTGACGACTGAATGCTCATCCGCCAATGT